>JADHZE010000330.1 GCA_026934365.1 Isoptericola sp. QY 916
CGGCCCGCTGCCCGGTCGCGCCGCCCCGCAGGAGCGGCTCGGGGAGGACGGCCGCTGAGATGCGCCGCACCTCCGTCCGCCTCCTCGCCGCCGTCGCCGCCGTGGTGGCGGTCGGCGGTGCCGGGCTGCTCCGGCTGCTCGAGTCGCGCGGCGTCTACCTGCCCACCGTCGCGTGGGTGGAGGACGTCGCGATGCTCGCGCTGGCGGGCGTCATCTTCTGGATGGGCTGGGCGGTGCGCGCGTACCAGAAGGGCGACCGCCCGGACCTCGACCCGATGCGCGCGGCCCGCACGTTCGTGCTCGCCAAGGCGGGGGCGCTGACCGGCGCCCTGCTCGCCGGGCGGTACGTCGCGAGCGTGCTCGTCGTCCTGGGTCAGCTGCAGATCGAGGCCCGCCGCGACCAGGCGGTCGCCGCCGCCATCGCGGCGGCGTGCGCCGTGGTGCTGTGCGTCGTGGGGCTGGTCGTGGAGAAGTTCTGCCAGCTGCCGCCGTCCGACGACCCCGACGGGGGCGACACCGAGGAGCACGCGGACCCCCTGCCGTCGTGACCGGCACATACCGGTGTCGTCCGGAGGTCGGACGCCAGACGGTGCGGAAGGGCCGGTCGGACGATGTGGCCGGCGGGGCCCCGGATGGAAGGATGGACCCATGACCAGCATCCCCGCGGGCGCCGACCCGTCGACCACGCGGCAGACCGGTCCCTTCGACCCGCCCGGCGTCGCCTGGCAGGGCGTGTCGCCCCGGCTCGTCCCGGCGCGCCTCATCTCGACGTCCGCGACGCTGGCCGTGCCGATCGTCGCGGGCGTGGTGCTCGCCGTCCTCGTCTCGCCGTGGTTCTGGCTGCTCGCCGGGGTGCCGGCCGCGCTGCTGGTGTGGGCGCTGCTTCTGGTGCCGCGCCAGGTCCGCGCGATCGGGTACGCGGAGCGCGACGACGACCTGCTGATCCGCAAGGGCATCATGTTCCGCACGCTCGTCGTCGTGCCCTACGGCCGCATGCAGTACGTGGACGTGGAGGCGGGTCCGCTGGACCGCAGGCTCGGCATCGCGAAGGTGCAGCTGCACACCGCGTCGGCCAGCACCGACGCGGACATCCCCGGCCTCGTGCCCGACGAGGCCGAACGCCTGCGTGACCGCCTCACCGCGCGGGGCGAGGCGAGGCTGGCAGGCCTGTGAGCGAGCCGAGCCCCGAGCGGGCCCCCGAGGCGGGTCACGCGCCGACGCACGAGCCGGCCGGGCAGGAGCAGGAGTGGCGCCGCGTGCACCCGGTCACGCCGTTCGTGCGGGGCTGGGCGGCCGTGGTGGCGATCCTGGTCATCGGCGGGCAGCAGGTGCTCGACGACGTGTCGAACGCGGTCAGGGCGGTCGACTCGATCCGCAGCCTGTGGTGGGCGGTGATCCTCGCGCTGGTGCTGCTCGTCGCGATCATCTTCGGCTACGCGGCGCTGGCCTGGCGCATGACGGCGTACGCGGTGGACGACGACGCCGTGCGGCTGCGCAAGGGCATCCTGTTCCGCCAGCAGCGGCACGCCCGCCTCGACCGGCTGCAGGCGATCGACGTGCGGCAGCCGCTGCTCGCGCGGCTGTTCGGGCTGGCGGAGCTGCGCCTGGAGGTGGCGGGCGGCTCCGACTCGGGCGTGGCCATCGGGTTCCTCAAGGAGGCGGACGCGCAGCGCCTGCGTGCCGACCTGCTCGCGCGCGCGGCCGGGGTCAAGGCGGCCCGTCGCACCGACCTGTCCGACGCACGGCCCACCGGAGCACGCCCAGGGTCCGACACCGTGTCGGCGCCCGGGGACGCGTCCGACGCCCAGCCCGCCGGAGCAGCCCACGCGTCTGACGACGGGCAGGACGGCGTCGCGCCCGAGGCGCCCGAGCGCCAGGTGTACGAGGTGCCGGCGACGCGCCTGCTGCAGTCGCTGCTGCGGATGCCGGGGGTGTGGATCGGCGTCCTGGTGCTCGTCGGCGTCGGGGTGGCCGTCGCCGTCACCCGCGAGGTGAGCATCCTGTTCTCCGCGCTGCCCGCCATCCTCGGCGTCGGCGGCTACATCTTCCAGCGGTTCGCGGGGGAGTTCGGCTTCCGGGCCGCGCTGTCGCCGGACGGCATCCGGCTGCGCCACGGCCTGCTGGAGACCCGTGCGCAGACGATCCCGCCGGGCCGCGTGCAGGCGGTGTCGCTCACGCAGGGCCCGCTGTGGCGTGGGCCCGACTGGTGGCGCGTCAAGGTCAACGTGGCCGGCTACGGCGGCGGCGAGGGGCAGCAGCAGGGCGAGCAGCAGCACGTGCTCCTGCCGGTCGGGCCGCGCGAGGAGGCGCTCACGGCGCTGTGGCTCGTGCTGCCCGACCTCGAGGTCGAGAACCCCGACGACACGCTGGCCCTGCTCGACGAGGCCCTCACCGGCGACGCGCGCACCGACCGCTGGTTCGTCACCAGCCCGCGCAGCGCCCGCCTGCTCGACCCGTGGAGCTGGCGCCGCAACGGCTACGCGGTCACGGGCCGCGCGCTGCTGGCGCGCGGGGGCCGCTTCGTCCGCTCGCTCGAGGTGGTGCCGCACGAGCGCACCCAGTCCCTCGGGATCGAGCAGGGTCCGTGGCAGCGCCGGCGCGGCCTCGCGTCGTTCGTGCTGCACTCGACGCCCGGCCCGATCAGCCCGGCCGTCCACCACCTCGCCGAGGACGAGGCCGCGCGCCTGCTCGGCGAGCAGTCCGC
>JADHZE010000331.1 GCA_026934365.1 Isoptericola sp. QY 916
CGGGCGCGCGGCCCGGCGGCGGGTCCGCGACGGCGGGGCCGCCGACTCCGCCCTGTCGCGAGGCGCCTGCACCGTGGCGGGCATCTTCCCGCCCAGCGCGAGCCCGACGGCCACGCCCTCGGCGAAGGTCTCGGGGTCGACGCGGTCGGGCGCGTCGGACGCCCGCGCGGCGTCGTCGTCGGACGCGGCGACGGTGTCCGTCGGCGCCGCCGGGGCGGCGGGCGCGGACAGGCTCGGGGCCGACGGCGCGGACGCGGGGTGGATCACCAGCGGCGAGACGTCCACGAAGCGGCGCCCGTCCGCGCTGTGCACCACGCCCATCTTCAGCACCTCGACGGGCATGGTGGGCTGACGCAGGAAGTCGACGGCGTTGAGGATCTCCTCGCTCGCCTCCTGGCAGATGACGATGAGCCGCGCGCTGCTGCGGCCCGGCTGCGACCGGGTGATGGGCACGCTGTCGTAGAACGCCGCGACGTCGCGGTGGAACGCCGACGGCCCGCCGTGGTACCGCTCGGCGAGGGCGCCGCGCGTCAGTCGGCCGGCGGCTCCGGCGTGGTCCAGCGCGCGGGTGAGGGCGGCGCGGTCGAGGTCGGCGACGAGCTCGACGACGACGGGCGAGCCGGTCGCGTCGAGGGCGAGCAGGTGCGGCTCGTCCGGGCCGACGCCGGGACTCACCGGGAAGATCTGCTCGCCGAGCAGGCCGTCGATATGGCTGTCCACCACCCGGTGGGCGGTGGTCCCGACGCCCTGCGCGCTTGCTGCGGGCGACCGGTCGGACTGGACGAGGAGGGGCCTCTGGGCATCGACCTCGAACAGGGGCATTGCACACCACTCCTGGATCGGACCCGACCCCGGCGGCCGGATCCCGGGGCAAGCCTAAGGCCCTTGCGGCGTGGCGTGTACCACAGCGGGCTCCCAGGCGCGCGTCGGCGCAACAGGCCGCCCGCGGAGAGGTCCGGCGACGTGCCGCGGGGCTACGCGTGCCCGGTGCCGCCGTCGTCGGCGAGCCGCTCCTCGACGCGCGCGACCTTCGCGTCCAGCTGCCCGGTGTACCCGGGCCGGATGTCCCCCTTGAGCACCAGCGACACCCGGTGCCTGCCCGCGCCCACCGCCTCCGTGGCGCGCTGGATCACCGGCATCACCTCGTCCCAGTCCCCCTCGATCTCGGTGAACATCGCGGTGGTGCGGGTGGGGAGCCCGGACTCGCGGACGATGCGGACGGCGGCGGCGACGGAGTCCGCGACGGACTCGCCCGCACCGAGCGGGGCGACGGAGAAAGCGAAGACGGCCATGCCCCCATCCTGCACGTCCACCTCCGCCCACGTCGGTCCACGAGGACCGTAGGCTCGTCGGGTGAGCACACGCGTCACCCTTCTCGCCGGCGGGGTCGGCGGCGCCCGCCTGGCGCACGGCCTCGCCCTCGCCCTGCCCGACGACGGCGCCCCGGCGCCCGACGGCGGCCTCACCGTCGTCGTGAACGTCGGCGACGACACCGAGCGGCACGGCCTGCTCGTCTCCCCCGACCTCGACACGGTCATGTACACGCTCGCCGGCCTGAACGACGAGACCCGCGGCTGGGGGCTGACCGACGAGACGTACACGACGCTCGACCAGCTCGCCCGGCTCGGCGAGGACACGTGGTTCACGCTGGGCGACCGGGACCTCGCCACGCACGTGGTGCGCACGGCCGCGCTGCGCGAGGGGCAGCCGCTGCACGCCGTCACGGCCCGGCTCGCGGCGTCGCTGGGCGTGCACGCCCGCCTGCTGCCGGTGACCGACGACCGGCTGCGCACGCTCGTCGACACGCCGTCCGGCCGGGTCGCGTTCCAGGAGTACTTCGTGCGGCGGCAGCACGCCGACGCGGTGCTGGGGATCGAGCTCGACGGCGTCGCCGCAGCCAGGCCCGCGCCCGGGGTGCTCGACGCGATCGCGCGCGCCGACCTGCTCGTGGTCGCGCCGTCCAACCCGTTCCTGTCGGTGGAGCCGGTGCTGGCCGTGCCCGGGGTGCGCGACGCCGTCCTGGCCTCGCCCGCACGGCGCGTGGCCGTGAGCCCGATCGTCGGCGGGCAGGCGATCAAGGGCCCGGCGGCGCAGATCCTCGAGACGCTGGGGCACGAGGTGTCCGCGCTGGGGGTGGCCCGGCTGTACGCGGACCTGGTCGACGTCATGGTCGTGGACGACGCCGACGCCGACCTGGCCGGCCCGATCCGCGAGCTGGGGGTCGAGGTGCTCGTCACCGACACGATCATGGGCGGCGCCGCCGGCCGCGAGCGCCTCGCCCACGACCTGCTCACCCTCGGATGAGCGCACCGGACGGCCCCGCCCCCGTCCGCACGATCGCTCTGGTGCCGCTGCGCGACGGCGTCTCGGGCAAGTCGCGGCTGGCGTCCTCGCTCGACCCGGCCGCGCGACGCCGGCTCGTCGCGGCGCTGGCCCGGCACGTCGTCGCCGTCCTGCTGGCGGCGGACGGCGTCGACCGCGTGCTCGTCGTCACCGCCGACGTGCCGTTCGTCGACCAGACCCTCGCCCCGCTCCGTCACGGCGGCACGTCGATCTCGACGCGGCAGCTCGAGCTGCCGCGCCGAGCGGAGACTGCCGCGCCGAGCATCGAGGTGGTGCCGCAACCGCCGGGGCGGCCGGGGCTGAACGCGGCGCTCGACGTCGGGCGAGCGGCGGCGCTCGAG
>JADHZE010000332.1 GCA_026934365.1 Isoptericola sp. QY 916
GGCCCGCGGCCGCGGCGCCCGCGCCGCGCGCCGGCGCCCCGGTGAGCTGGAAGGCCGCGATCGGCCTCGCCGTCGTCCTCGCGCTGTACGCGCTGCTGCTGCTCCTGGCGCCGCACGAGGGTTCCTCGCGCTTCGCGCTCTCGACCAGCACCGACTTCGTGGTGCTGTCCACCCTGGTGCTCCCCGCGATGGGCACGGCCTGGGTGTGCGGCGCCATCGGGCTCGCCGTGCTCGCCTACGCGGTGGTGCGCACCCGGGCCGGGCGGCGCGTCCCCGCGTGGGCGATCGCGATCTTCGCGGTCGCGCTGCTCGTCGGCTTTCTCGCGTGGGCCGCCGCGGGCAGCCCGCGCGACCTCTCCGTGGTCGGCCTCCTGGGCGGCGCGGTGGGCCTGTCCGTCCCGCTCGTGTACGGCGCGCTCGGCGGCGTCATCGGCGAGCGAGCCGGCGTCGTGAACATCGCCATCGAGGGCCAGCTGCTGGCCGGAGCCTTCGTCGCGGCGATCGTCGGGTCGCTCACGAACAGCCCGTGGGCGGGGCTCGTCGCGGCGGTGGTCGCCAGCGCCCTGGTCGCCCTCGTGCTGGGGCTCTTCACGATCACCTACCGGGTGAACCAGGTGATCGTCGGCGTCGTGCTCAACGTGCTGGTGATCGGGCTGACGAGCTTCTTCTACTCCGAGCTGCTCGTGCCCAACGCGGAGACGCTCAACTCGACCGTGCGGTTCCCCCGCCTGCCGATCCCGGGGCTGGAGAGCATCCCGGTGATCGGGCCGGTGCTGTTCAACCAGACCATCGTCGTCTACCTCATGTACGTGGCGGTGCCGGCGGTCTGGTACGCCCTGTTCCGCACGAAGTGGGGCCTGCGGGTGCGCGCGGTGGGCGAGCACCCCAAGGCGGCCGACACGGTGGGCATCGACGTGCTCCGCGCGCGGTACCGAGCCGTGCTGATCGGCGGTGCCGTGGTGGGCTTCGGCGGCGCGTTCTACACCGTGGTGTCGATCAACCAGTTCGGGCGCGAGATGACGGCAGGCGCAGGCTTCATCGCCCTCGCTGCCGTGATCTTCGGCAAGTGGGACCCGCTGCGGGCGGCCCTTGCGGGCCTGCTGTTCGGCTTCGCGACGAACCTGCAGAACGTGCTGTCCGTCGTGGGGTCGCCCGTCCCGAGCCAGTTCATGCTGATGCTCCCGTACGTGGTGACGCTGCTGGCCGTGGCCGGGCTCGTCGGCAAGTCCCGCGCGCCCGCCGCGTCGGGGACGCCCTACACCAAGGAGTAGCGATGACCAGCACTGGTCCGACCGTCGACTGGGAGGCGCTGCGCGCCGCGGCGCGGGACGTCGTCGGGCGGGCCTACGCGCCGTACTCCGGCTTCCCGGTCGGTGCGGCCGCGCTCGTGGACGACGGACGCCTCGTGGTGGGCTGCAACGTGGAGAACGCCGCCTACGGGGTGACGCTCTGCGCGGAGTGCTCCCTCGTGTCCGCCCTGGTCACGGGCGGCGGCGGCCGCCTCGTCGCGTTCACCTGCGTGGACGGCGCGGGGCGGACCCTCATGCCGTGCGGGCGGTGCCGGCAGCTCCTGTGGGAGCACGGCGGCCCCGACCTGCTGGTGGAGTCCGTGCGGGGCGTCGTGCCCATGACCGAGGTGCTGCCCGACGCGTTCGGCGCACCGGACCTGGATCGTGACCGCGAGGGGAGCGAGGCATGACCGTGCCGGGCAGCGAGCCGTTCGACGCCGTCGACGTCATCCGGACCAAGCGCGACGGGCGGCCGCTCGAGGCGGCGCAGATCGACTGGGTGGTGGACGCCTACACACGCGGCGCCGTCGCCGAGGAGCAGATGTCGGCCCTCGCGATGGCGATCCTGCTGCGGGGGATGACGCGCCCGGAGGTCGCGCGCTGGACAGGGGCGATGATCGCGTCCGGCGAGCGGATGGACTTCTCGGGCCTGTCGCGGCCCACCGCGGACAAGCACTCGACCGGCGGCGTGGGGGACAAGATCACCCTGCCGCTCGCGCCGCTCGTCGCGGCCTTCGGGGTGGCCGTGCCGCAGCTCTCGGGCCGCGGCCTCGGGCACACGGGCGGCACGCTCGACAAGCTCGAGGCGATCCCCGGCTGGCGGGCGGCGCTGAGCAACGCGGAGCTGATGGACCAGCTCGAGGACGTCGGCGCGGTGGTCTGCGCCGCCGGGGCGGGGCTGGCCCCCGCGGACAAGAAGCTGTACGCGCTGCGGGACGTGACGGGCACGGTCGAGTCCGTGCCGCTCATCGCGAGCTCGATCATGAGCAAGAAGATCGCGGAGGGCACCGGGGCGTTGGTCCTCGACGTCAAGGTGGGCTCCGGCGCGTTCATGAAGGACCTGGACTCCGCGCGGGAGCTCGCCCGCACCATGGTCGACCTCGGCACCGACGCGGGCGTGCGCACGGTCGCGCTGCTCACCGACATGGCCGTGCCGCTCGGCCGCACCGCGGGCAACGCGCTGGAGGTGCGCGAGTCGGTCGAGGTGCTCGACGGCGGCGGCCCGGCCGACGTCGTCGACCTCACCGTGGCGCTGGCCGTGGAGATGCTGGCCGGCGCGGGGCGGGCCGTGCCCGAGGCCGAGGTGCGCGCGGCGCTGGCCGACGGCCGCGCCAAGGACGTCTGGCGCCGGATGATCGCGGCGCAGGGCGGCG
>JADHZE010000333.1 GCA_026934365.1 Isoptericola sp. QY 916
GAGCCTGTCGAGACCCGGGTCTCGACAGGCTCGACCGGCGGTGCGCGTCCGGGTGGCGGATCAGCAGGCGCCCCGGTCCGCCCAGACCCCCCACTCACCGGTGGTGCCGGGCTCCTCGCCCTGCGTCCACCACTTGGCCCGCCACTCGTGGCCCTCGTGCGCGACCGTGGCGCCGCCGGTGTACACGGCGCCCGCGTCCCACGCGGTGGCCGCGCAGTCGCCCGGCTCCGTGGGCGGGTCCGTCGGGTCGGTCGGCGGGTCCGTCGGGTCCGGGCCCGGGTCGCCCGGGTCGACGGGCCCGGGCGTGCCGGTGAACAGCCCCGCCTCGACGGCGTCGAGCAGCTCGCCCGGCTCGTCGCCGGACAGGTCCCACCACATCGCGCCGCCCAGGCCCTGGGCCCTGATGTAGTCCGACTTCTGCGCCACGGTCCGCGGCGTGTCGAGGCTCCACCACGTGGTGCCGTCGTAGCGCCAGGCGGCGCCCACGACCTCGTCGTAGTAGCCGGTGCCACGGTTCTTCAACAGGTCGTAGTCCTCGATGCCGGCCTCCCACGTGGCGGGCGCCCCGCCCGTCGCCGGCCCCCACGGCTCGGCCCGGGTCGCGCCCGTCCAGCCGCGACCGTACATCGCCATGCCGAGCCCGAGCTGCGCCGGGTCGACACCGTTCCCGACGTACTCCTGGACGGCCTTGTCCGCGCTGAACCGACGGCCGTCGGAGCGCGGGTCGGCCGGGTCGTCGTACAGGTTGATCTGGTGGCCGGTGAGGTCGGGCTGCCAGGCGCCGTGCAGGTCGTACCCCTGGATGTTGCCGAAGTCGAGCGACTCGAAGACGGCCGGGTCGTTCCACCCGCCGGCCTCGATGTCCTCCGGGTTGGCGGGCAGGAACGCCGACAGCAGGTAGTCCTCGCCCGTCGTCGCGCCGTACGCGTCGAGCTGCTTGCGGAACTCGGCGAGCAGGAGCTTGAAGTTCTGCCGGTCGTTGACCTCGTCGACGTGGTTGCCCTCGTTGCCGTTCTGCGACCCCGGCCACTCCCAGTCGATGTCGAAGCCGTCGAAGACGCCGGCGGCGGCGCCCGTGCCCCCGCGCCCGTCGATCACGGGGAGGTTCCCCTTGAGGTACTGGTCGACGCACGAGCTGACGAACTTCTCCCGCGACGCCTGGGTGGCGGCCGCCCGGGAGAAGTTCTTCGACCACGTCCAGCCGCCCAGCGACAGCATCACCTTGAGGTGCGGGAACTTCGCCTTGAGCTGCTTGAGCTGGTTGAACGACCCGGCGAGCGGCTGGTCCCAGGTGTCGGCGACGCCGCCGACGCTGGTCGCCGCCGTGTAGGTCATGCCGTAGTCGGCCCACGCGTCGCCCGCGCCGTCCGACCCGTTCGGTCCGGTGCCCTGCGCCTTGTTGGCCTCGAAGCAGGTGAGCGTCTGGTGGTGGATGTTGCCGAAGGAGTAGTTGATGTGGGTGAGCTGCTCGGCCGCCCCGGAGTCCACCAGGTCCTTGACCTGGAAGCCCCGGCCGTACACGCCCCACTGCGTGAAGTAGCCGACGTTCCGGTAGCCGTTGATCGCGCTGTCGCCGGGGTTCGCCGGCTCGGCGGAGGCGCTCTGCGCGGCGGCGACGGCGCCGACCGCACCGGCGGCGGCGACGGCGAGCGCCGCGACGCCGGCCAGGACGCCGCGGAGACGACGTCGTCGACGCGGGTGTCCGGGGTGGCGCGGTCCCTCTGCGTGCTTGTCCATCGGGGTTCCTCCCTGTCCTGCGCGGATGGGCCCGCGCCCGCAGGCGCGGGTGGATCAGATGGTGCACGCAAAAGTTAAGACAGCTTCCTATCCCGGCGACATCGGGGACTCCCACACTCACCGGCGCCGGCCGTACGCGACAACGCGTACGCCCGCGGCTGCGGGCCAGGTCAGGCGCGGGTCACGACGCGGGCCGCAGCGCGACCACCGTGAGCTCGGCGCGCGAGCTCACGCCGACCTTGCGGAACACGCGCCCCAGGTGCACCTCGACGGTGCGCACGGACACGCACAGCCGGTCGGCCACCTGCTTGTTCGCCAGGCCGTCCGCGACGAGGCGTGCGACGTCGAGCTCCCGCGCCGTGAGCACGTCCGCCCAGCGCGCCCACACGTCCGCGAGCCCGTCCGGACCGCCCCGGCACGTCCGCACGGCGCTCACCACGAGCGACGGCACGGCGGCCGGGCGCGGGTACCCGAGGTCGCGGCAGGCGGTGACCGCGGCGGGGTCCGGGTCCGGGCCGACGGCGCGCAGCCCGGCGGCGAGGGTGTCGGAGCCCCCGGTGCGACGTGCCACCTCCGCCGCGAGCCCGCCGACGACGTGCGTCACCGGCAGCCGCGCCGCGGCGTCGTCGAGCACCCTGGCCGCCTGCTCGGCGTCGCCGCCGCGCAGGAGCACCAGCGCCTGCACCACCCGCAGGTGCGCCTCCGCCAACGGGGAGAGCCCGTCGGCTCCCGCCCAGGCGACGGTCTCGCGGTACGGCACCGCGGTCACGACGGCCCGCGCCAGGACCTCGTCGGCCTCGCGGGGGTAGCGGTCGAGGCGGGCCAGCGCCTCGACCACGGCGGCCAGGACGGCGCGGTCCGCCGAGGACACCGTGGCGCGGGCCACCGGCACGACGAGGCGCGCGAGCCGGACGCCCGGCGGGTC
>JADHZE010000334.1 GCA_026934365.1 Isoptericola sp. QY 916
CGGCGACGTGCGCGCGCACGACGCCCGTCCCCGCGCCGGGCCGCAGGTCGAGCGGCGGGACGTCGACGCCCGTGCCGGTGTGCCGCGCGCGCTCGCGCAGCGGCGCCGCGGCGACGTTCGCGGCCGCGAGCACGGCCGCGTCGTTGCGCCACGACGTGCTCAGGTAGCGCACGGCGGCCGGCGCTCCCCCGCGCGTGCGGAACCGCTCGCCGAAGCGGGCCAGCCCCGACGCCGAGGCGCCCCGCCAGCCGTAGATCGACTGGTGCGGGTCGCCCACCGCGGTCACGGCGTGCCCGCCGCCGAACAGCCCGGCGAGCAGCTCGACCTGGGCGTACGACGTGTCCTGGTACTCGTCGAGCAGCACGACCGGGAAGCGGGAGCGCTCCGTGGCCCCGACCGCCGGCACCGACCGCGCGAGCTCGGCCGCGAACGCGATCTGGTCGCCGAAGTCCAGCGAGTCCGCGACACGCTTGCGACGCCGGTACTCCGCGACGAGGTCGAGCAGGCGGGTGCGTTCCGCCACCGAGTCGATCAGCCCCTGGATCTCCTTGGTCCGCTTCTTCTGCCGTGGGCCGAGCGGCAGCGCGTCCAGGCGGGCGACGACGTCGGCCAGCGCGTCGCGCGCCTCGTCCACGGGCAGCAGGTGCTCGCCGAGCTCGCCCGACAGCGCCAGGACGGCCCCGGTGACGGTGCTCACCGCCTTGTCGGTGCCGAGGTCGTCGGCCCACGACTCCACGACCTGCGCCGCGAGCTGCCACTGGTTCGCCTCGCCCAGCAGGCGCGAGCCCGGCTCGATGCCGAGCCGCAGCCCGTGGTCGGCGACCAGCGACGCCGCGTACGCGTTGTACGTCGCGACGGTGGGCCGCGCGAGCAGGTCGAGCCCCGACGTCGCGCGGCCCTGCGCGCGGGCGAGCTGCGCGAGACGGGACTGCACCCGCTGGGTGAGCTCCGCCGCCGCCTTGCGCGTGAACGTCAGCCCGAGCACCTCCTCGGGCGCCACGAGCTCGTTCGCGATGAGCCACACCACGCGCGCCGCCATCGTCTCCGTCTTGCCCGACCCGGCCCCGGCGACGACGAGCACGGGCTCCAGCGGCGCCTCGATGACGGCGACCTGCTCGTCCGTGGGCGAGGGCCGCCCGAGCAGCTCGGCGATCTCGCGGGCGGACAGCCGCGGCTCCGCGGGAGCGCGGCGCCCGGAGGTCCCGGGGCCGTCGTCCGCCGTCGCGCCGCCGAGCAGCGAGTCGCCGAGCAGCGCGGCGTCGTCGAACAGCACCGCGTCCGGCGACGCGAGGCCCACGCCGGCGAGCTCCGGGAACCCGAGGCCGGCCTCGCGGCCCGGCTCGCCCAGCGCGGCCCACGTCTCGTCCGCGAACGCCCCGGCGAGGTCGTCGCGACCGCCGTGGGGGCGGTCGTCCTGCGGCTCGGGAGCGGCCGGGCCGGTGGTGCCGTCGCCGGTCACTCGATCACGTTCCTTCCCTCGGGCTGCACGGGGCACGACCGGCGCACGGGGCACATGGGGCACAGGTCGTTCTCGTGCGCGGTGAAGCGGCCCGCCGCCATCGTGTCGGCGGCGCTCTCCACCAGCGCCCGCGCCCAGCTCGACCCGTCCTCGCCGACCTGCAGCGCGGGCTGGTCGCGCAGCGTCGGCGCCACGGTCGGCGTCCCCACGTACACGAGCCGCGCCCCCGCGCTGGGCGTGCCGGGCGGCAGGTCGAGCGCACCCTCGGACACCGCGAGCTGGTACGCGCCGAGCTGCGGGTGCTCGGTGGCCTTCGCGCGGGCGGGCGCGCTACGGCCGGTCTTGAGGTCGGCCACCGTCACGCCGTCGTCGCCCGCGTCCTCGACGCGGTCGATCTTGCCGCGCAGGCGCGCCCGCCCCACGGTGAGCTCGAAGGCCGGCTCCACGAGCAGCGGGTCGCCCGCCTCCCCGTAGTAGGCGGCGAGGCGCTCGATCATCTGCTCGGCGCGGTTCCGCAGCTGGCGCGACGGCCAGCCGTCGGGCAGCGCGAGCTCCGGCCAGCGCCGGTCCAGCTCGGCGCGCAGCTCGCCGAGCGACGCCTTCGGCAGGTCCTCCGCGATCGCGTGGACCAGCGTGCCGAGCGTCTGGTGCGTGGCGTCGGGTGCCGTGGCCCCCGCCGACTCGAACGCCCACTTCAGCGCGCACGTGCTCACGGTCTCCACCTTGGACGGCGAGACCGTCACGACGTCGTCCGGCCCCCACAGGGGCGCGTCGCTGGAGGTCGCGGCCACGCCGTACCAGGTGCGCGGGTCGGCCTCGGCGATCCCCGCGTCCACCAGGTCGGCGAGCAGCGCGGCGGCCACGTCGACCGGTCCGTCGTCATCGGTACGGCCGCCCGCACGGACGAGCGTCGCGCGCGCCTCGGCCACCACGCCGCGCAGGTCGAGCGGCGGGCCCACGGTCACGCGGCGCGGGTCGGCCCCCTCGGCGCCCGCCCGGTCGCCGTCGGGCGGTTCGACCAGGTCGAGGAACACCGACGGCGCGTCCTCGGCGTCTTCGACCGCCGTCACGACCAGCCGGCGCCGCGCCCGCGACGTCGCGACCGCGAACGCCCGCAGCTCGTCCGCGAGCACCTGGCGGCGGGCCTCCGGGCCCATGCCGTGCGCGTCGTCGGAGCGCCCGGCGAGCAGCTCCACGAGCG
>JADHZE010000335.1 GCA_026934365.1 Isoptericola sp. QY 916
CGCCGACGGTGCCGAGGCTCGCGCGTAGCTGCCCACGGAGCCCGCCGGGACGGGTGCGGGGCCCGGTGTCGGCGCGCCCCGCAGGTTCCGGCGCCGCCCGCGTCAGTGCTGCGGCTCCTCGGGTTCGCCGTCGACCCCGTCGGTGGGCTCCGCGCGGGCCATCACGTCGCCAGGAAGATCGACCTCGTCGGGCACCTCGACGCCCTCGGGCGTGATCGGCCGGTCGGAGGGCTCGACCGCGATCGCGAACTCGTCCCCGTGCTCGGTGACGCCGGCGATGACCGCCTGCTTGACGGCCTCCCGGGCGTACTTCTGCCGGACGATCATCGGGTCCTGGCTGAGGTCCCGGGTCAGCGAGACCATCAGCAGCACCATCACGACCACGAACGGCAGGGCGACCAGGATGGTGAGGTTCTGGAGGCCGGTGAGCGCGTCGTTCCCGCCCACGAGCAGCATCACCGCGGCGACCGCACCTGTCGCGACACCCCAGAAGACGACGTTGGGACGGCTCGGTTCGGCGCTGCCCCGCTGCGACAGCGTGCCCATGACGATGGAGGCGGCGTCCGCGCCGGAGACGAAGAAGATCGCGACCAGGATCATCACGACCACGGTGGTGAGCGACTGCCACGGGTACTCGCCGAGCATCCCGAACAGCTGCGCCTCCGTCTCCCCGGCGCCGGCGATGTCGGTGCCGCCCTTCTGGAGGAAGAGGCTCGCGCCCCCGAAGACGCAGAACCACACGATGGTGACCAGGCTCGGCACCAGGAGGACGCCGCCGACGAACTGGCGGATCGTCCGGCCGCGGGAGATCCGGGCGATGAACATGCCGACGAAGGGCGTCCAGGAGATCCACCAGGCCCAGTAGAAGACGGTCCACTGCGCGAGCCAGTCGCTGGTGGAGACACCGCCGGGGGTGGAGGAGCTGTCGGCGCCGGTCCGGGCCGCCATCATCGCCAGGTCCTGGAAGTAGGTGCCGATCGAGTTCGGGATGAGGTTCAGGATGAACACCGTCGGCCCGACCACGAACACGAACACCGCCAGCGCCAGGGCCAGCACCATGTTGATGTTCGACAGCCACTGGATGCCGCGGGCGACGCCCGAGACCGCCGAGAGCACGAAGCAGACCGTGAGCACCGCGATGATCGCGACCAGGACGCCGTTGCCCACGTCGCCGGCCCAGCCGACGACCTGCAGGCCGCTCTTGATCTGCAGCGCACCCAACCCGAGCGAGGCGGCCGAGCCGAACAGCGTCGCGAAGATCGCGAGCATGTCGATGACCTTCCCGGCCGGGCCGTGCGCGTGCCGGCCCAGCAGCGGCTCGAACACCGAGGAGATCAGCTGCTTGCGGCCCTTGCGGTAGGCGCTGTAGGCGATCGCCAGCCCGACCACGGCGTAGATCGCCCAGGGGTGCAGCGTCCAGTGGAACATCGTGGTGGACATCGCGTGCTGGACGGCCTCGGGGTCGCCGGCGTCGACGGTGCCCGGCGGCGGGTCCACGTAGTGGGCGAGCGGCTCGGCGACGCCCCAGAAGATCAGCCCGATGCCCATCCCGGCGGAGAACATCATCGCCACCCAGGACACCGTGCGGAACTCGGGTGCCTCGCCGTCGGCGCCGAGCGGGATGGCGCCGAACCTGCTGATCGCCAACCACAGGCTGTACACGACGAACAGGCTGGCGGTCAGCACGAAGAGCCAGCCCATGTTCGTGGTCACCCAGCCCAGGGCCGAGCTGGAGGCGCTGGCCAGTCCGTCGGTGTCGACGAAACCCCAGACGAGGAAGGCGACGGCCACGGCGGCGGTGACCCCGAAGACGATCCAGTCCATCGGGCTGCGCCGATGCTCGTCGATCCCGATCGGGTAGTCCAGTGCGGGGTGCGGCACGACCTCGGCGGTGGGCGACCTGAGCGCGCGCCCGACCCTGTCCGCCGCGTCGTGCGCGTGCCGCCTCGCGCCGCGCTGTTCGACCTTGCCCGATTGCTCGTTCACTGCACAACCCCGTCCGTGACTTTGACGCCAGCTCCGTGTGCCCAGGTGGGACGGCGTCCGACCGTCTCGCACCTGGCCTCGTCGTGCAACCGCTGCGTGGCCACCGCGCGGGGACAGGGGTGCGGCCCGTCGCGGCACGCCCGGCGTTCCTCCCGACCGCGCGCCGAGAGCGGGCGCACCCTGGAGGCATGAGCGTGCGGGAACCGGACGACGACGTGGTGGACCCGGAGGACGTCGCGCACGAGATCTTCGTGTACGACGCCGAGACGGTCCGCCGCGACGCCGAGCGCATCGGTGGCCGTCCCGCTCCGAGCCCGTTGTCGTACGTGCCGGAGCTGACGGACTTCACCGACTGACCGCCGGGCGACCTCCGGGGCGGGGCCACCCGGCGTCCTGGCGTGCCCGCGTCCTGCGACCGGCTCCCGTGCCGGCCAGTAACCTGAACGGGTGCAGCTGCTGCGTGAGATCGTGTACCGCACCCCGCTGACCACCCGGTTTCGCGGCCTCGACGTGCGCGACGGCGTGCTGCTGCGGGGCGACGCCGGCTGGGGCGAGCTGTCCCCGTTCTGGGACTACGACGACGCGGAGTCCGCGACCTGGTTGCCGCCGGCGCGGGGCAGGGACGCCTGCTCGACGACGGTCACCACGTCGCCGCGGGCGGCGAGCCGG
>JADHZE010000336.1 GCA_026934365.1 Isoptericola sp. QY 916
ACGGCGAGCTCGGCGCCCAGCGCCGCCGCCGTGCCGGGGCCGGCGTGGGCGGTGGGGTGCACCGCCTGGACGCGCAGGACGCCCGCCTGCCGGTCGGCCTTGAGGTCGACGAACGCCGTGATCGCGTCGCCCTCGAGGAACGGCAGCACGTAGTACCCGAGCACCCGCTGCGGCGCGGGCACGTAGATCTCGATCCGGTAGTACACGTCGAAGAGCGCCTCGAGGCGCCGCCGCTCCCAGACGACCGGGTCGAACGGGCTGAGCAGCGCGCGCGCCTGCGCCCGGCGGGGCACGCGCGCGTCCCGGTGCCGGTAGGTGGGCTCGTCCCAGCCGCGCACGTCGACCGGCACGAGCACGCCGTCCTCCACCAGCTCGTCCCGGGCCCGGCGCACGGCCGGGCCGCGCAGCCGGAAGTAGTCGGCGAAGCAGCGGACCGTGCCGATCCCGTGCGCCCGGGCGCCGAGCTCCAGCAGCCGGCGCACGGCCTCGTCGCCGGGCACCGGCTCCGCCGCGCGCACGGCCGGCGGCAGGACGCGCTCGGGCAGGTCGTAGCAGCGCTCGAACGCGGTGTTGCGCCGCGCGGCCATCACCTCGCCGGTGAAGAACAGGAACTCGAGGCAGCGCTTGGCCATCGTCCAGTTCCAGCCCCACTCCTCGCGCGAGCGCGGTCCCGACCGGCCGGTGGCGACCAGCTCGTCGTGGATCTCGCGCGCGGTCACCGGCCCGCGCTCGGCGACCAGCTGCCGCACCAGGTCCATCTCGGCCGCGTGCGCCAGCGGTGCCCCGGCGATGGTGCCCCAGGCCTCGTCGAGGTAGTTGCGCCGCCGCCACTCCAGCAGCGGGTACGTCGACGCCGGCACGAACGAGGCCACGTGCGCCCACGTCTCCACGATCCGCCGCGGGGCCCGCCCCGCCGCCCGGTCCAGCAGCCCGACGTCGTACGGCCCGAGCCGCGAGTACAGCGGCATCAGGTGCGCCCGCGCCAGCACGTTCACCGAGTCGATCTGCAGCAGGTTCAGCTGCTCGACCGTCGCCATCGCGCGGCGCATCGTCACTCCGCCGTCAGCAGCACCGGAGGCGTCCGGTCGAGGCCGGGCCAGCCCCTGGGCCCCGAGGGCGACGCGGCGGGCCTGCGCGAGCGAGAGGGAGTCCACCCGGCCATCCTGCCGACCCCCACCGACAGCCCCTCGTGCCGGTCGCACCGGATGTGCCACTGCCTCTGGACCGGGCTCGCCCCGCGACAAGCCGCGAGCGAGAGAGAAAGGGCGGGTAGGGGCTTCTTCGCGGGGACGTGTCCCTCCCGAACTGGAGGGCGCCCTGGCGCCCGTGAACGCGTCCCCGCGACGAAGCCCCTACCTGCCCTGACCGCAACCAAGGTTGCGGTCGCACGTGTCAGATCACGTCAGCTCGGTCACCGGCTCCACGCCGCCGACGGTCGAGTCCAGCTCGATCACGCCGTACGTCCAGCCCCGGCGGCGGTACACCGCGGACGGACGGGCCGTCTCCTTCGAGATGAAGAGGAAGAAGTCGTGACCCACCATCTCCATCTGGTAGACGGCGTCGTCGACGGTCATCGGCTCGGCGTGGTGCAGCTTGCGCCGGATCACCACCGGGGAGTCGCCCAGCTGCTCCTCGACGGCGTCACCGGGCTCGGCGAGCGCGACGGGCGCGGACGGCTGGGCCGCGGCCTCCGTGGCGGCGACCTCGTCGTAGGGGCGGACGTCCACGGACGGGAGGACGTCGCCGCCCGCGCGGCGGCGGTGATCCTTGCGGCGGTCGCGCGATCGGCGCAGCCGCTCGGTGAGCTTGTCCAACGCGATGTCGAGGGCTCCGAACCGGTCGTCCGCCGCGGCCTCCGCGCGGATCACGGGCCCCTTGTCGTGCACGGTGAGCTCGACCCGCTCCCGGACCTCGGAGAGCCGCGGGTTGTTCTCGCGCGTCACCTCCACGTCCACCCGGCGAGCGGCCGGTGCGAGCTGGGTGACCTTGCTCAGCTTGTCCTCCACGTGCCGGCGGAACCTGTCCGCCACCTCCGTGTGCCTGCCGACGACGACGATCTCCATCGTGTTGCTCCACTTCGTCGTGAGGCCGCCCACTTCACGAGCGGCCCGGGTCTGTCCGTCTGGGCACCCCGTCCGGGGCACCGTGCTCGGCACCACCTCCCGGGTCGCCGGACGCGAGTCCGGACAGCTCGTGGGTCGCACGGGCGAGCGGCCCGGACCGAGGTCTCGGGGGCGTCTCGCCCGCGTGGGACCCCCAGGCTAACCCCCTCTCGCGTGCCAGGGATACCGGTGGCGCGAGGAGGTTCCTCACCTCTTTCGTGACGGCCCCGGGAGGCGGGGTGGCGGCCAGCACGAGGGCGCCGAGGACGTCCGCGCCGACGTCCTCGAGGGCGCGTTCCGCGGCCGCGAGCGTGGAGCCGGTCGTGACCACGTCGTCGACGAGCAGGACCGCGGGGCGGGCACCGCCGGCGCGGGCCAGCACCCGGTCGCGAGTCACCACGGACCGGGTGAGGTTGCGCGCGCGGGCGCGCGCGCCGAGGCCCACCTGGTCGCGCCCGTGGCCGCGCCGGGTCAGCGCAGGGACGACCGTCGCGCCGAGCCCCGCGTCGTGCAGCCCGGCCGCGGCGGCGCGGGCGAGGACGCGCACGTG
>JADHZE010000337.1 GCA_026934365.1 Isoptericola sp. QY 916
ACGAGGGCGAGGAACGCGGCCCCGGCGGCGGCGTCGAGCCCCCAGGCGCGCGGGTCGCCCAGCGCGTCGCCGGCGAGGGCGCCCAGCAGCGTGAACGCGTTCCACAGCACGAACACGCCGATCCCGGTGACCCAGAACCCGGCCCGGGTGGCGGCGCGCTCCCGCTGGCCGACGGCCACCGCGGTCGACTCGTCGATCGTGAGCTGTGCCGCGGCGAGGCGTCGCCAGCCGCGCACCTCGAGCAGCGGCGCGACGACGGCGCCGTACAGCGTGTTGCGCACCCCCAGCAGGGTCGACGTGGCGATCGCGGCGACGGGGGAGCCGCCCGCGGCGACGACCCCGATGAGGGCGAACTGCGACCCGCCGGAGAAGAGCAGCAGGCTCAGCGCCATCGTCTGGGGCACGCTGACGCCCGCCACGACCGACAGCGCCCCGAACGAGATGCCGTACAGGCCGGTGGCCACCGCCACGCTCGCCCCCTGGCGGACGGCGGACCGCACCGCCGGGTCATGCCCCTGTCCACGTGTCACGCCGGTAGGAAATCACGGCGCGTCCCGGGCGAGAAAAAAACCGGCGCTCAGAGCGCCACGTACACCGTCTCGAGGTACTCCTCGAGACCCGCCTCGCCGCCCTCCCGGCCCAGGCCGGACTGCTTCATGCCGCCGAACGGGGCGCTCGCGTCGGAGACCATGCCGCGGTTGATCCCGATCATCCCGGCGTCGATCTCCGCCCCGACGCGCAGGGCCCGCTCCAGGGACGTCGTGTAGGCGTACGCGGCGAGCCCGTACTCCGTGTCGTTCGCGAGGGCGAAGGCCTCGTCGTCGTCGGCGAAGCCGACGACGGGCGCCACCGGGCCGAAGATCTCCTCGCGCACGGCCCGCGCGTCCCGGTCGACGCCGGCGAGCACGGTGGGCTCGAAGAACGTGCCGGGGCCGTCGGGGCGCCCGCCGCCCGTGAGCACCTGCGCGCCGCGGTCCCTGGCGTCGTCGACGAGCGCGGTCACCTTCTCGACGGCCGGGGCGTCGATGAGCGGGCCGACGTCGACGCCGTCCACGTCGCCGCGCCCGACGCGCAGGGCCGCGAACCGGTCGGCGAGCCGCCGCGCGAACTCGCGGGCGACGGAGTCGTGCACGAGGAACCGGTTGGCCGCGACGCACGACTGGCCGGCGTTGCGGAGCTTCGCGACCGTCGCGCCGTCGACGGCGGCGTCGAGGTCGGCGTCGGCGAAGACCACGAACGGCGCGTTGCCGCCGAGCTCCATCGACGTGCGCAGCACCTGGTCGGCAGACTGTTTCAGCAGCGTGCGCCCGACGGCGGTGGATCCGGTGAAGGACAGCTTGCGCAGCCGGTCGTCGGCGAGCAGCGGAGCCACGAGGTCCCCCGAGCCCGCCGTGGGCACGACGTTCACGATGCCGGGCGGCAGCCCGCGCTCGGCCGCCTCCGACCGGATCACCTCGGCGACGAGCATCGTGGTGAGCGGGGTCTGGTGGGCCGGCTTGATCACGATCGTGCAGCCCGCCGCGAGCGCGGGGCCGATCTTGCGCGTCGCCATCGCGATGGGGAAGTTCCACGGCGTGATCAGCAGCGCCGGGCCGACCGGCCGCCGGTGCACGAGCTGCCGGTTCGCGCCGGCGGGGGCGGTGCGCACCAGGCCCTCGGCCCGGACCGCCTGCTCGGCGTACCAGCGCAGGAAGTCGGCGCCGTACGCGACCTCGGCACGGGCCTCGGCCAGGGGCTTGCCGCACTCGGCGGTGATGAGGGACGCGACGGCGTCGCTGCGCGCGACGAGCCGCTCGTACACGGCCCGCAGCAGCTCGGACCGCTCGCGCGGCGCGACGGCGCGCCACGCGGGCGCGGCGTCGGCGGCGGAGGCGAGCGCGCGCCGGCCGTCCTCCGGGGAGGCGTCGGCGACGTCGAACAGCACCTCGCCCGTGGCGGGGTCGGTGACCTCGAACGTCCGCCCGCCCGAGGCCGCGGTCCAGTGACCGTCGGCGAGCATGCCGGTCGGCAGGTGGGCGACGAGCGCGGGCGACAGCGAGCTCATGCCCCGAGTATGCACAGCGCGCGGTCCGCTCGACACGGGGAACGGCAGACCTCGCCCGCGGCCGGTTCCCCGCGACGCTCCCGACGACGTTCCCGACGACGTTCCCGACGACGTTCTCTACGATCGACGGATGGGCGACGGGCGGGGCGAGGGCGCGGTGACGCTGCTGCTGCTCAACGGGCTGCCGGGCGCCGGGAAGTCGACCGTCGCCGGGGCGCTCGCGGCCGGGCGGCCAGGCACGCTCGTCCTCGACGTGGACGTGGTGCGCACGCTGATCTCCGGCGACCCCGCCCGGGCGGCGGAGCCCGCCCGACGCCTCGCCCTCGACATGGCGCGCTCGCACCTGCGGGCCGGAGCCCACGTCGTCGTCCCGCAGCTCGTCGCGCGACCCGACCAGGTCGCACGGTTCGCGCGCGCCGCCGCGGACGGCGGCGCGCGGTTCGTCCACGTGATCCTGCGGGTCGCGCCGGCGACGCTCGCGCGTCGGGTGGCGGCCGACCGTGCTGCCGGACGCGCGGCGCACCGTGCCGACCTCGACGACG
>JADHZE010000338.1 GCA_026934365.1 Isoptericola sp. QY 916
GACGTCGTCGCGCACCACCGCGAGCTGCAGGACCTGCTGGGCACCGTGCACGACGCCGACGTGCTGCGCGCGACCCTGGCGGCGCTGCGCGAGCCGCGCACCGCCGCGGCGGTCGACGCGTGCGAGCGGCTCGGCGACGACCGTGCCGCGCAGGCCCTCGCCGCCGCGGCTGCCGCCGTCCGCTGAGCCGGAAACGCGGCCGAGCACGCGATCCGTCGCGCCATCAGGTCGGATGGTGCGACGGATCGCGTGCTCGAAGGCAGGTCGGTCAGTGGCCGCCGGAGACCAGGAAGACCAGCCCGAAGGCGATGGCCCCGACGACGACGCCCATGCAGGCGATGGCGCCCGCGAGGCGGGCCGGCGACGGGCGCGGGATGGCGACGGCGCGCGAGGTCGGGGCGTCGTTCGCGTCGGAGGACGACGGGGCGACCGGACCGCCCGACGCGTCGGCCGGCGTCGTACCGGCCAGCAGCCGCAGCCCGAGCGCGAAGAGCGCGGGGATGCCTGCGCCGACGATCAGGCCGGCCACGAGGACCTGGCCGAGCGAGCCCCACTCGATGAAGTTCATGCTCCCACCTTCGGGTTGGACGGGGCGCTGACGGTGCCCACGGCGGCGACGGCCGGCGCGACGGACGAGGCGGTGGCGACGGCGGGCACGGGCCCGACGCGCTCGCCGCCGGCCTCGCCGGTGGTGGCGGCGACGGGCTCGACGGACGCGCCCTTCTCCTCGTCCCAGGCCTCGTTGACGTTGGTGTGGTCGACGGGCTTGCGCCGCGAGGCGACCCAGATCGCCGCGGACGCCACGACCAGCAGCACGAAGACGGCGATCGTGCCGGCGGCGCCGCCGATGGACGACTCCAGCCAGTGGCACAGCGCGCCGACCAGGCCGGCCGCGGGGAGGGTGACCATCCAGGCCACGAACATGCGGCCCGCGACGCTCCAGCGGACCTTCGCGCCCGGCATGCCGACGCCCGAGCCGAGCACGGAGCCGGTGGCGACGTGCGTCGTCGAGAGCGAGAAGCCGAAGTGGCTGGACAGCAGGATGACGGCGGCGGACGACGTCTCGGCGGCCATGCCCTGGCGGGTGTCGATCTCGACGAGGCCCTTGCCGAGGGTGCGGATGACCCGCCAGCCGCCCAGGTAGGTGCCGACCGCCATCGCGAGGGCGCAGGACAGGATGACCCAGAACGGGACGCCGGAGTCGGCCGGCACGGCGCCGCCCGCGATGAGCGCGAGCAGGATGATGCCCATCGACTTCTGCGCGTCGTTGGTGCCGTGCGCCAGGGAGACGAGCGAGGCGGAGCCGATCTGGCCCCAGCGGAAGCCGCGGTTCGTCACGTCCTGCGGCACGCCGCGGGTCAGGCGGGCCACGAGCCACGTGCCCACGCCGGCCACCGCGATGGCGACCACGGGGGCGATGAGGGCGGGCACGAGCACCTTGGAGATCACGCCCTCCCACAGCACGCCCGACGTGCCGACGGCGGCGAGCACGGCGCCCACCATGCCGCCCACGAGGGCGTGCGAGGAGCTGGACGGGATGCCGAACAGCCAGGTGATGAGGTTCCAGACGATGCCGCCGACCAGGCCGGCGAGGACGACGGGCAGGGTGATCACCCCGGCGTCGACGATGCCCTTGGCGATCGTGGCGGCGACGGCGAGGGAGAGGAAGGCGCCGACGAGGTTGAGGACGGCGGACAGCGCGACGGCGGTCCGGGGCTTGAGGGCTCGGGTGGCGATGGAGGTGGCCATCGCGTTGCCCGTGTCGTGGAACCCGTTCGTGAAGTCGAAGGCGAGTGCGGTCACGACGACGAGCGCGAGCAGAAGCGTCTCGGTCACGGCACCCATCGTGGGGGGTGAACCTGAGCGTTTTCGACCGCCGGTGGGCCGTTCGGTGAACTGTTCCGGGACTGTTCACCTGTTGTTCATCTGACGGCGGCGTGTCGTGCTCGCGCGTGGCGGACGGCCTCCGCGAGAGCTACGGCAGGGGCGGCGCGGAGCCCCCGTAGTGCGCCGCCAGGCGGCGCAGCCCCTCGTCGACGGTCACCGCCGGGACCCAGCGCAGGTCGCGGTGGGTGGCCCGCTGGTCGAACCAGTGCGCGGTGGACAGCTGCTCGGCGAGGAAGCGCGTCATCGGCGGCTCGTCGGCGCCGGGACGCACCCGCCACAAGGCCTCGACGAGGCCGCCGGCCGACCGTGCCAGGCCGGCCGGCACCCGCCACGCGGGCGGGCGGACGCCCGCGGCCCGGCAGATGCCGGACAGCAGGTCGGCGACGGTGCGCGGCTCGCCGTTGGTGAGCACGTACGCCCGTCCGCCGACGACGTCGGGCGCGTCGCCGAGGCGGTCGAGGGCGGCGAGGATGCCGTCCGCGGCGTTGTCCGCGTAGAGCGTGTCGATGAGGGCCGCGCCGTGGCCCAGAAGCGGGAGACGGCCGTGGGCGGCGCGGTCGACGACGCGCTCCACGAGCTGCGTGTCCCCCGGCCCCCAGACGATGTGCGGCCGGACGGCGACGACCCGCGGCCCGCCGCCTCGGGCACCGCCGGCGTCGCGCCCCAG
>JADHZE010000339.1 GCA_026934365.1 Isoptericola sp. QY 916
CGAGGCGTCCGGGTCCGCGCTGACGAGGCCCAGGACGCGGCCCTCGCGCAGCACCAGGCCGCTCGTCTCGTCGGCGAGCTCGGCGCCGGCGGGCGGCGCGTCCGTGGGCGTCGCGGTCGACGGCGTCGCCTCGGTGACCCGCAGCACGTCGAGGATCTTGCGCGACGAGATGACGGCACGGATGACCATCTGCAGCATCTGCGTGGCCATCTGCACCGGCCAGGCGAGGAACGCGGCGTAGCCGTAGAACGTCACGAGCTGGCCGCTGGTGATCTCGCCGCGGACGGCGGCGCGGGCGCCGAGCCACAGCACGAGCGCGGCGAGGAGCCCGGGCAGCAGCACCTGCAGGCCGTCGAGCACCGACTGCAGCACGGCGACGCGCACGCCCTGGTGCCGCACCTCCTGCGACTGGCGGGCGTAGCGGGCGGCGAACTCGTCCTCGCCGCCGATGCCGCGCAGGATGCGCAGGCCCGAGACGGTGTCCGCGCCGAGCGACGTCAGGCGGCCCGTGGCCTCGCGCTGCGTCGTCTGGCGCGACTGCAGCGGCTTGATCAGCAGGCCGAGGACGGCCGCCACCGCCGGGATGCCGAGCGCCAGCACCAGGCCGAGCTGCACGTGCTGCGACAGCATGATCACGACGACCACGACGTACGCGATCACGCCGCCGGTGAACCGGCCGGCCATGGAGAACATGTCGCCCACGCGCAGGGCGTCGTTCGCGACGGCGGAGACGACCTCGCCGGTGGGCAGCTTGCGCGTGATCGCGTGCCCCGCGCGCGAGGCCTTGTAGCCCACGAGCTGGGAGAACGACAGCGACGCCCGCACCCAGTTCTCGACGTCCCAGATGTGGTTGAAGATGCCGGCCACGACGATCACGGCGGCGGCGCCGAGCATCGCCCCGCACCACGCGAACAGGGGGCCGCCGAAGCCCTGCGACAGCCCCTCGTCGATGGCGCGACCGATGAGCAGCGGGGCCGCGGCCGACGCCAGCATCGCCACCACGCCCGCCACCAGCGACTTCGCGAGCACGTCGCGCTGACGCCACCCCTGCCAGGCCAGCAGCCGGGCGGGGGACGTCAGGGGAGGGTTGCCCACGTCGGGCAAGGGAAGAGGTCGCACGAGGATCCAGCCTACGAACGCCCGCCGACACCGGGCCACGGAATAACCGCATCGTTTCGCGCCTACGATGCTGGGGTGAGCACGCCGCAGCAGACCCCCGCCCCGCAGCCCTCGTCGACTCCCGCCGGCGGCGCCAGCCAGGCCCAGGCCGAGGCCGCCATCCGCAAGGCGCGCGGCGCCCTCAAGCGCTACCGGTTCATGGCGATCCTCACCGGTGTGATGCTGCTGATCCTGTGCGTCGAGATGTTCTTCAAGTACGTGGTGCCGGTCGAGGTCGTCATCGACTACATGGGCTGGGTGCCGTTCGCGCACGGCTGGATCTACGTGGTCTACCTCGTCACGGTGCTCGACCTGTGGTCGAAGATGCGCTGGGGCTTCGGCCGGCTCGCCACGATGGTGTTCGCCGGCGTCGTGCCGGTGATGTCGTTCATCCTCGAGAAGCGCGTGCACGCCGACGCCGACGCCAAGCTCGCGGCGCTCGCGGAGCGGTACGCGGCATGACGTCGCTCGCCCCGCTCGTCGCGCCCGGCCCGGAGCTCGACGCCGCGCGCCTCGCCCGGTACGCCCGGCACCTGCCGCTGCCCGGTGTCGGGCCGGAGGGGCAGCGTCGGCTCGCCGCCGCGCGCGTGCTCGTCGTGGGGGCGGGGGGCCTCGGCAGCCCGGCCCTGCAGTACCTCGCGGCCGCCGGGGTGGGCACGCTCGGCGTCGTGGACGACGACGTCGTGGACCTCTCCAACCTGCAGCGCCAGGTGGTGCACGGCACGGCCGACCTCGGCCGGCCCAAGGTGGAGTCGGCGCGCGACCGGCTCGCCGACCTCGCGCCCGACGTCGAGGTCGTGGCCCACCCCGTGCGCCTCACCCCCGGGAACGTGCTGGAGATCGTGGGCGGGTACGACCTCGTGCTCGACGGGGCGGACAACTTCCCGACCCGCTACCTCGTCTCCGACGCGGCCGAGATCCTCGGCGTCCCGGTCGTGTGGGGCGCCATCCACCAGTTCGACGGCCAGGTCGCCGTCTTCTGGGGCGCGCCGGTGCTGGACGACGGCGCCCGCGAGCGCGGCGTCACCTACCGCGACGTCTTCCCGGTGCCCCCGCCCCCGGGCACCGTGCCCGACTGCGCCACCGGCGGCGTGCTCGGCGCCCTGTGCGGCACCGTCGGCTCGGTCATGGCGACCGAGGCGGTCAAGCTGGTCACGGGCGCGGGTACCACGCTGCTGGGCCGCATCGCCGTCTACGACGCGCTCGAGCTCTCGTGGCGCCAGCTCGCCGTCCGCCCCGACCCCACGCGCGAGCCCGTCGCCGGGCTGCTCGCCGACGACGCCGCGTACGCCGCGTTCTGCGGGCTGCCCGCCCCGGCGGGCGGGTCGGCCGACGCCGGTACCGGCACCGTGAGCAGCGG
>JADHZE010000034.1 GCA_026934365.1 Isoptericola sp. QY 916
CCGTGGAGGCCCTCGTCGCGCGGTCGAACCGCCGGCGCGCCAAGGACCCGCGCGACCGGAGCTGGAGCCTGCTGCTGCGCAGCGACCGCCCCTTCCACCCGGAGCGGCTGCTGGCGCACGTCGAGGACCTCGGCACCGGGCCGGTGCGCAGCCGCGGCGTCTTCCACGTGCCGAACCGGCCCGACTCCGCGTGCCTGTGGGACGGCGCGGGCGGCGCCCTGTGCGTCGCGGACCTCGGCACCTGGGACGAGGTCGCGGCCGGGCACCCGCCCGTCACGCGCATCCTCGTGGTGGGGGCGGGCGAGCCGCGCGACGCCAGAGAGGTGCACGACCGCATCCTCGACGCCTTCGGCGAGGCCCTGGCCACCGGCGCCGAGGTGGCGGACGGCGGCCTGCGCTGGCTCGGTCGCGAGGACGTCCTGGCGCCCTGGCTGGGAACACGGACCGCCTGAGCGCTGTTCCTCCCCGCGCGGGCCACGTGCCGGTCCCCGCGACCGGAGCGCGGGGTCGTCATAGGCTCCTCGCGGACCCGCACCCACGACGGACGGGAGGCACCCGCATGGCCGCACGCGCGCTCGCCGAACGGCTGCGCACCGAGTCCGGGGCCGCGCTGCTGCTCGTGGGCGTGACGCTGCTGGCGCTCGTGTGGGCGAACTCGCCGCTGTCCGGCTGGTACGAGCACCTGTGGGAGCTGCCGATCCACGTCGACGTCGGCGACCTGCGCTTCGACATGGACCTGCACCACTGGGTCAACGACGGGCTCATGGTGCTGTTCTTCTTCGTCGTCGGCCTCGAGGTGCGCCAGGAGCTGGCGATCGGGTCGCTGCGGCAGCGCAGCTCGCGCCTCGTGCCGCTCGTGGCGGGCACGCTCGGGGTGATCGTGCCCGCGCTCGTCTTCCTCGCCGTCGCCGGCCACGCCGACCCGCACGGCTGGGGCGTCGTCGTCGGCACGGACACGGCGTTCCTGCTGGGCGTGCTCGCGCTGGTCGGGCCGGCGATGTCGAGCCAGCTGCGCGTCTTCCTGCTCACGCTGTCCGTGGTGGACGACTTCCTCGCCGTCGGCATCATCGGCGTCGTCTACTCCGAGGAGGTCCGCCTCGCGCCGCTCCTCGTCGCCGTCGCCGCGCTCGCCGTGCTGTGGCTGCTGGGCCGGATGCGCGAGTGGCGCAGCTCGCCGTACGTGCTCGTCGTCGTGGTGCTCTGGGGCGCGACCGTGCAGGCGGGCGTCCACCCCTCGATCGCGGGCATGCTCGCCGGGCTGCTCGTGCCCGCCGTCGCCACCCGGCGCGACGACGTGCTGCAGGCCAAGAGCCTGTTCCGCGACTACTGGCAGTCGCCCAGCGCCAGCGTGGCGCGCAACGCCCGCGTCGGGCTGGCCCGGTCCATCTCGGTCAACCACCGTCTCCACGACGTCCTCCGCGGGCCCGTCTCGCTCGTCGTCGTGCCGCTGTTCGCACTGGCCAACGCGGGGATCGACCTCCGCGGCGGCGCGCTGGGCGCGGCGCTCGGGTCGGTGATCACGTGGGGGGTCGTCGCGGGCCTGGTCGTGGGCAAGCTCGTGGGCATCGGCCTCGGCACGTGGGGCGCGGTCCGCGCCGGGCTCGGGCGGCTGCCCGACGGCGTGGGCCCGGGCAGCGTGCTCGGCGGCGCGGCCCTGTCCGGCATCGGCTTCACCGTGTCGCTGCTGGTGGTGGACCTTGCGTTCGACGGCACGCCCGCGGGGCAGGCCGCGACGGTCGGCATCCTCATCGCGATGGTGCTGTCCACCCTGCTGGGGTGGACGATCTTCACCGTCGCCCGCGTGCGGTACGGCGAGGCGAGCGCGGACCTGCCGGTCACGCTGTCCCCCGCCGTCGACCCCGACCGCGACCACGCGAAAGGCGACGTCGACGCCGCGCACACCGTCGTCGAGTACCTCGACTTCGAGTGCCCGTTCTGCGCCCGCGCGACCGGGATGGGGGCCGAGCTGCGCGAGCACTTCGGCGACCGCGTGCGGTACGTCGTGCGGCATCTCCCGCTGCGGGACGTGCACCCGCACGCCTACCTCGCGGCCGTCGCCGCCGAGGCCGCGCACCGGCAGGGCCGGTTCTGGGAGATGCACGACGAGCTGTTCGCCCACCAGTCCCGGCTGGAGCCGGACGACCTGCGGGGGTACGCCGCCACGCTCGGCCTGGACCTCGAGCGGTTCGACGCCGACCTGGCGGACGAGGCCCTGCACGCCCGGGTCCGCGCGGACGAGGCGAGCGCCGCGGCGTCCGGCGCCCGCGGCACGCCGACGTTCTTCCTCGACGGCGTCCGGCACCGCGGCCCCCACGACGCGCGCACGCTCATCGCGGCGCTCGAGGCGAACGAGGACGACCCGGCGCTGCGCCGCCGTTCCTGAGATCGAGGCCGACGGGGCCCGCCGCGCCCGGTCGTCGGGTGCGAGAGGATGGGGATATGGGATACCAACCGGAGCCCGTGACGGACGCCGACCTGCCGTACCTGCGCCGGTGCGTGGACCTCGCGCGCGAGGCGCTGGACGACGGCGACGAGCCCTTCGGCTCGCTGCTCGTCGACGCGACCGGCGCCGTCGTGTTCGAGGACCGCAACCGCGTGCAGGACGGCGACCAGACCCGCCACCCCGAGCTGGAGATCGCCCGCTGGGCGGCCGCGCACCTCACGCCCGAGGAGCGGGCGGGCGCCACCGCGTACACGTCGGGCGAGCACTGCGCGATGTGCAGCGCGGCGCACGCCTGGGTGGGGCTCGGCCCGATCGTCTACGCCTCGAGCACCGCCCAGCTCACCGCGTGGCTGCAGGAATGGGGCGTGGCGCCCGGGCCGGTGACCCCGCTGCCCGTGGGCGACGTCGCGCCCGGCGTCCCCACCCGCGGGCCGGCCCCGGAGCTCGCCGACGAGGTGCGCGGCCTGCACGCCCGCCTGCACGGCGTGCGCGACCCCGCCTGACGGTGTTTGCCTGGGGAACATGAGCGACTCCCCCACCCCCGGTCCGACCTCCGCCCGCAGCCCGTGGACGTGGCGCGCGATCGTGCTCGCCGTCGTCCTGGTGGCCGCCGCCGTCGTGTGGCTGGTCGTGCGGGACGACGGCGGCGACGGCGCGACCGCCGCGTCGCCGTCGCCCACCGCGACAGCGACCGCGACGGAGGCCCCCTCCGCGTCCCCCGACCCGTCCTCCTCGCCCACGACGACGGGCGAGGCCGGCTGCGCCGAGACCGACGACGGCACCCCGGAGGGCGCGGACACGCACGAGGTCGTCGACGTGGACGGCGACGGCGAGGCCGACACCGCGTGGCTCACCGGCGGCGCCGAGCGCCGGTTCGGGATCACGACGGCGTCGGGCGCCACGTTCTCGACCGCGATCGACTCGGCGAGCCCGCAGCGCGCGTCCGCCGTCGTGAACGTCGTGGCGGCCGGGGACAGCACTGCCCCGATCGCCCTCGTCGACACGGGCCGCGAGGTGCTGCTCTTCTCCGCCGCCGACTGCGACCTCGCCGCGACGCAGAACCTCGCCGGCGCGCCCTACACGTTCGACAAGGGCTTCACCGGCCAGGGCACGGGCGTCGGGTGCACCGAGGTCGACGGCGCCCTGCGCCTCGCGGGCCTGGACGCGACGTCGCCCGACGGCAGCTCCTTCACGGTCACGCGCACGTTCGTGGACCTGGACGACGCGGCGCTGAACGCGTCGAACGGCGACGAGGCGACCGTCGCGGACGACGCCGGCCCCGACGACCCCGTGGTGGTCACCGCGCAGGAGACCAGCTGCGGCGAGGCGGTCGTGGGCGAGGACGGGCCGGTGGAGCCGGAGTCCTGAGGACCAGCGCCAGAGTCTTGCATCGCGCATCGACGTCGATCAATATGAGGGCATGTCCGCCCTCCCCGACGACGGCGCCCGGCCGTCCGCCCTGTTCGTCTGCGTGCACAACGCCGGCCGCTCCCAGATGGCCGCCGGCTTCCTGCGCGCGCTGTCCGGCGGCGCGATCGAGGTCCGCTCCGCGGGGTCGATGCCCGCCGACCGCATCAACCCCGTCGCCGTCGAGGCCATGGCCGAGGCCGGCATCGATATCACCGCCGAGCAGCCCAAGGTGCTCACGACCGAGGCCGTGCAGGCGTCGGACGTCGTGATCACGATGGGCTGCGGCGACGCCTGCCCGATCTTCCCCGGCAAGCGCTACGAGGACTGGCAGCTCGACGACCCCGCCGGCCAGGGCATCGACGCCGTCCGCCCCATCCGCGACGAGATCCGGCGCCGGGTGCTCGCGCTGCTCGCGTCCCTCGGCGTCGACCCCGTCGCGCACTGACCCCCGACGCCCCCTTCGAGCAAGGGATCCGTACCGCCAAGAGCACGTTTGGCGATACGGATCCCTTGCTCGAAGGGGGCGGTGGCGACAGGTGCCTGGTCAGGCGTTGTCGTCGTCGCCGGAGCGGCCGTGGGCGACGCCGGTGGCGAAGCCGACCCCGTCCGGCGCGCCGACGCCGAGCGTGACGAGCTGCGGCTCGGCCGGCGCGGTTCCGCAGCAGGACCCGGCCGACGACTCGCCGTCGGCGGCCAGGGCCAGGTCGCTGGAGCACACGCCGGTGGCGGGCAGGTCCAGCTCGACGGCATCGGCGGCCACACGGTCCCCCGCCAGCGCGGCGGCGACCGAGCGCACCTGCTCGTACCCGGTGGCCAGCAGGAACGTCGGCGCTCGGCCGTACGACTTCATGCCGACGAGGTAGAAGCCGTCGTCCGGGTGGCGCAGCACCTGCTCGCCGTGCGGCGGCACCGTGCCGCAGGAGTGCTGGTTCGGGTCGATGAGCGGCGCGAGCGCGCTCGGCGCCTCGACGACGGGGTCGAGGTCGAGGCGCACCTCGCGCAGCATGTCGAGGTCGGGGCGGAACCCGGTCGCGTTGACGATCGCGTGCACGTCCAGGGTCAGCGGCTCGTGCTCGGCGGTGCCGAGCACCCGCACCGACCCGGCGCTCGGGACGAGCTGCTCGATCGAGACGCGGGTCAGCAGGCGCAGGCGGCCGGCGTCGACGGCCTCGCGCAGCCGGGTGCCGAGCAGCCCCCGCGCGGGGAGCTCGTCGTCGGTGCCGCCGCCGAACAGGCGGCGCGCGGAGCCGCCGCGGATCGCCCACGTGACCGTGGTGCCCGGTGTCGACTCCGACAGCTCCACCAGGCTCAGCAGGGTGTTCGCGGCGGAGTGGCCCATGCCGACCACCAGGGTGTGCCGGCCGGCGAACCGGCCCCGGTCCGCTCCGAGGACGTCGGGCAGCGGCCCGGTGACGAACGGCGCGGCCTCGACCTCTCCGGCCGCGGGCAGGCCGCTGACGCCGAGCGGGTTCGACGTCGAGAACGTGCCGGAGGCGTCGACGACGGCGCGTGCGAGGACGTCGGCGACGCGGCCCGTGGCGTCCGTGGTCCGCACCCGGTAGCCGGCGCGCTCACGACCGAGCGAGCGCGTCTTGTCCGCCCCGTCCCGGGCGACCGCGAGCACGCGGGTGCCGGTGCGCAGCCGGGACGCGATCTCGGGCGTCGCGGCGAGCGGCGCCAGGTAGCCCTCGACGAGCTCGCCGCCGGTCGGCAGGGCGTCGCCGTCGGGCGACGTCCACCCGGCCGGCTCGAGCAGGCGGCGGGCCGCGGCGTCGACGTCGTACCGCCATGGCGAGAAGAGCCGCACGTGCCCCCACGCCGCGACGGCCGCGCCGACGCTCTCGCCGGCCTCCAGCACCAGGGGCTCCAGGCCGCGCTCCAGCAGGTGCGCCGCGGCCGCGAGGCCCACCGGGCCCGCGCCGATCACGACCACCGGCAGCTCGGCCCGCACCGTCTCGACCATCTCGCACTCCCTCGTATCGATGAACTTCGATGACTGAACGGGGAACAACGTATCCACATTCTTCGATGCGTGGCAAGATGGACGCATGACGACGATCGACCTGCCGCTCACGCCCGTGGCCACCGACGGCGGCTGCTGCGGCACGGCCGCTCCCCCGGTGGACGTCACCGAGGCGCGCGCCCTCGCCCGCACGTTCAAGGCGCTCGCCGACCCGACGCGCGTGCAGCTCCTGTCGATCGTCACCGCGCACGAGGGCCACGAGGCGTGCGTCTGCGACCTCACCGAGCCGGTCGGCCTGGCGCAGCCGACCGTCAGCCACCACCTCAAGATCCTCGTCGAGGCGGGTCTGCTCGAGCGCGAGCAGCGCGGGCGCTGGGCGTACTACCGCGCCGTGCCGGGCGCCGTCGCCGACCTCGCCCGCTCCCTCTCCTCGCTCACGCCGTCGCCCGCGACGGCCTCCGCGTGAGGAACAGCACCGGGATCAGCAGCAGCGACAGGACCCCGCCGCCGAGGGCCAGGGTGGCGTAGCCCGACCCGGCCATCACGACGCCGGACATCGCGCCCCCGCCTGCGCCGGCGAGCGCGATGAGCACGTCGACCGTGCCCTGGGTGCGTGCGCGGGTGGCGGGCGTCGTCGCGTCGACGATGAGCGCCGTGCCCGCGATGAGGCCGAAGTTCCACCCGAGCCCGAGCAGCGCGAGCGACAGCACGAGCAGGACCATCGAGTCGCCCGGCGCGACGGCGCCGGTGATCCCCGCGAGCAGCAGCGTCACCCCCGACGCGACCGCCATCGGCACCCGTCCGACCTTGTCGACCAGGACGCCCGTCACCAGGGACGGCAGGAACATCGCCGCCACGTGGATGCCGATGACGAGGCCGACGTCGCCCAGGTCGTGGCCGTGGCCGCGCATGTGCACGGGCGTCATCGTCATGATCGCGACCATCGCGATCTGCGTCAGCACCATCACCGTCGCGCCGACGACGACGCCCGCAGGCACGGTGCGCCGTGCGCCGTCCGGAGCGCCGCCCGTCCCCGCCGGCGCGCCGTCGTCCGCGCCGTCCGCGGCGCCGGCCAGCTCCTTCGCGACGAGGAAGGGGTCGGGCCGCAGGAAGGCGAACAGCGTGCCGCCGGCGGCGAGGAAGGCGACGGCCGCGAGCAGGAACGGGCCCGCGAGCGCGGGCAGCCCGAACGACGTCGCGAGGACGCCGAGCGGCTCCACGAGGTTCGGCCCCGCCACGGCCCCGAGCGTGGTGGACACCATCGCGACGCTGGCCGCCGTCGCGCGGCGGTCCGGGGCGGCGAGGTCGGTACCCGCGTACCGGGCCTGCAGGTTCGTGGACGTGCCCGCGCCGTAGACGAACAGCGACACGAGCAGCAGCGGGACGACGCCGAGGGCCGCGGCCACCACCACACCGATCGCGCCCAGGCCGCCGGCGGCGAAGCCCAGCCCCAGGCCCACCCGGCGGCCCGCCCGCTGCGTGACCCGCCCGACGAGGAACGCCGCGAGCGCCGAGCCCAGCGTGAACAGCATGGTCGGCACGCCGGCGAGGCGGTCCGTGCCGAGCATCTCCTGCGCGAGGAGCGCCCCGACCGTGACGCCCGCGGCCAGCCCCGCGCCGCCGAGCACCTGGCTCGCGACGACGACGGTCAGCGTGCGGCGCTGCAGCGTGCGCAAGTCGTCGGGCGAGGGCAGCACCGGGTACCTCCAGGGTCGGCGGACGGGCCATCGGCAGGGTAGCCGCCCACCCACGCCGACCATGCGGTGGCGCACCTTCTGGGGGCTCAGGACGGACGCGGCTCCACGGTCGGCGACGGTCGGACGACGGTGACGGCGTCCGGTGGGCGCGCGACGTCGGCCCACGCGATGCCGAGCCGCCGGGTGGTGCGCGGCTCCAGCGGCACGTAGACGGGATCGGCGGCGTCGGGCCGCTCGGGCCGGGGCAGCACGGCCACGCCCATCCCCGCGGCGACGAGGCCGCGGATGGTGTCGACCTCGCTGGACTCGAACGCGACCTCCACCTCGACGCCGGCCGTACCGAGCATGCCCTCGACGACGCCGCGCAGCTCGGTGGTGCGCGAGAAGGCGACGAACCGCTCCCCCGCCAGGTCGTCCACGCCTACGCCCGTGCGCCCGGCCAGCCGGTGCCCCGGCGGGACGGCGACGCACAGCACCTGCTCGTGCAGCAGCCGCCAGCCCGTGGTGCGGGTGGGCGGCGGGGGCGTGACGAGCGCGAGGTCGAGCACGTCGTCGTCGAGCCAGCCGAACAGGTCCTGCGCGAAGCCCTGGCGCAGCTCGAAGCGACGGTCCGGGTCGTCACGACGCAGCTCGGTCACGACGCGCGGCACCAGCCACCGCGCCACGGACTGCAGGAAGCCGAGCCGCACGGTACGCGCGCCGAGCACCTCCTGGCGCACGTGCCGGCGCGCCACCTCGATCTCGTCGAGCACACGGGCGGCGTCGCCGCGAAAGCTCACGCCGGCACGGTTGAGCGCGATGCGGCGACCGTGCCGGCGGAACAGCTCGACGCCGAGCCCCGCCTCGAGGCGGGCGAGCGTGCGGGAGACCGTCGACTGGTCCACGCGCAGCAGCGCCGCCGTGTCGCGGGTGCTCTCCGTCTCGCACAGCGACAGGAACACCCGCAGGGTCTGCTCGTCCATCTCGCCCCTTCCTCCGCCCGACAGATGCAATTCTGGCATCACGACCGGCGTCCGGATCATTTGGCGCATCGAAGCGCCGGGCGCATCGTGGTCCGGTGACCACCGCTCCGCCCGCGCCCGCCTCGACGCGCGACACCACCGCGCCCGCGGGCCACCGCCCCGGGTCGCGGGCGTACCGCCGCACACTGCTGGGGCTCGCCGCGGGCGGGCTCGCGAACTTCTCGCTGCTCTACTACGTGCAGCCGCTGCTGCCCCAGGTCGCGGCGCACTACGACGTCTCGGCGGGCGCGTCCGCGCAGGTGCTGTCGGTGACGACGGCGGCGATGGCGGCCGCGCTGCTGGCCGTCGGCCCGGTCGCCGACCGGTTCGGGCGGGTCGAGGTGATGCGCTGGTCGCTGCTCGCCTCGGGCGTGCTGGGGCTCGCGAGCGCCTTCGCCCCCACCTGGGGCAGCCTGCTGGTGCTGCGCGGGCTGGCCGGGGTGGCGCTGGCCGGCCTGCCCGCCGTCGCGCTCGCGTACCTGCGCGAGGAGACGCACCCGGGCGCGCACGCCCGCGCCAACGCGGCCTACATCGCGGGCACCGCGGTGGGCGGCGCGGTCGGGCGGCTCGTGCCCGGCCCGCTCGCCGCCCTCGGCGGGTGGCCGCTGGCCACCGAGGTGCTGAGCGTCACGACGCTCTTCGCCGCCGTCGCCCTGTGGGCGCTGGTACCCCGCTCGGCACGGTTCACGCCGCGGCCGCTGCGGCTCGGCAGCGTGCTGACCGGGACGGCGTCGGCCTTCCGCGACCCGGTCGTGGCGCTGCTGTGCGCCGTCGGCTTCGCGAGCATGGGCACGTTCGTCGGCGTGTACAACGCGGTCGCGTTCCGGCTCGAGGCGCCACCGTTCTCCCTCGGGCACGCGGTGACGCTCGTGTACCTGGCGTACCCGGTCGGCATCGTCACGCCGTCCGTCGCGCAGCTCCTGGCCCGACGGCGCGGGCGCGGCCCGGCCGTCGTCGCGGGCCTGGTGCTGCTCGCCGCCGGGGTCGCGGTGACCGTGCCGCGCTCCGTCGTGGCCGTCGTCGCCGGGCTCGGCCTCCTCACCGTCGGCTTCTTCTGCGCGCACTCCCTGGTCAGCGGCTGGGCCGTGGACCGCGCGCACCGGCAGGGGCGCGGCACCGCGCAGGCGTCGAGCGCCTACCTCTTCGCGTACTACGTGGGCAGCGCCGTGATGGGCGCGGTCGCGACGCACGTCTGGGAGGACGCCGGCTGGGCGGGCGTGGTCGTGACGGCGACCACCACCACCGCCATCGCCGTCACCGCCGCCGCGGTCGCCGCGCGCCTCGACCGCCGCCCTACGCTGTGACCGTGCCGCACGCGATCGCCGACGACTCCGCCGAGATCGCCTACCAGGTGCGGGGCGACGGGCCGCCGCTCGTGCTGCTGGCCGGGCAGGCGAACTCCCACCGCTGGTGGGACCCGGTGCGCGCCGGGCTCGGCGCCGGGCGCCGCACGATCACCCTGGACTGGCGCGGCACCGGAGCGTCCGGCCCCACGGACCGCGAGCTCACCACGCGTCGCCTCGCGGGCGACGTCGCCGCCGTCCTCGACGACCTACGCGTCGAGCGCGCCGACGTCTACGGCACGTCGATGGGCGGCCGCGTCGCCCAGTGGTTCGCCGTCGACCATCCGCACCGGCTCGGGCGGCTCGTGCTGGGCTGCACGACGCCGGGCGGCGCGCACGCCGTCGAGCGCTCGCTCGAGGTGCGCCGCGCCATGGTGCAGCCCGACCGCCGCGCCGCCCGGCGCGCCCTGCTTGACCTCATGTACACGCCGGCGTGGCTGGCCGCGCACCCCGGCCCGACGACGGTCGAGGGCGACCCGTCGATGACGCCGCCGGCTCGGCGCGACCACCTGCGCGCCAGCGACGGCCACGACGCGTGGGACGCCCTGCCGCGGGTGCTGGCGCCCACCCTCGTGCTGCACGGGGCGGACGACGTGCTCGCCCCCGCGGTGAACGCTGACCTGCTCGGGCGGCGGATCCCCGGCGCGCACGTCGAGGTGCTGCCCGGCCTGCGGCACGCGTACTTCCACGAGGGGGAGGCCGTCGCGACGCCGCTGGTGCGCGAGTTCCTCGGGTGATCCCTCCGGCGAACCCCTGAGCCGGCCCTGAGCCTGGCGTCCTCCCCGGGTCGTACGCGCCGACCGCGAGGTTCCGCTCCGAGGCCGACGACGCCGCCGCCTGCGCGTTCGTAACGTCGAGGGCATGACGCAGCACGAGAACCACCACGACCACCGCAGCACCCACCGCGCCGACGTCTCGACCGTCACCACGTCGCCCGTGCGCCGCTACCGCGGCGTCGGCGTGCTGGCGCTCGCCTCCGTCGTCGCCGTCACGACGACGGCGTGCGGCGCCATCTCGGAGGCGCTGCAGGACCGGAGCTCCGGCCACACCAAGGCGTTCACGTACGACAGCGGCGCGGACGGCAAGGCCGACGAGGGGCTGCCCTCCTGGGTGCCCGACGACGCCTCCGACGTCCGCGGCGTCTTCCGCACCACCGGCGACGAGATGATCCTCACGATGGACGCCGAGGTGACGTCCCTGCCGACCGACTGCACGTCCGTCGACGCCGACCACCCGCTCGTCGCGAAGCCCGCGCGCGGGACCCTCACCGCCGACGACTACCGGACCGGCTCGACGCTCGAGGCGGGCTGGTGGACCGCCGGCCAGGAGCAGGACGCCTCGCTCCAGTGCGGCCGCTGGTGGGTGGGCGCGAAGGACGGGGCCCTGTTCGCGTTCACCCCGGAGCTCAAGGCCGTGCAGATCGAGGACCAGCCCGACCCGGCGTGACCGGGACGACGCCACGGGCCGGCCGAAGTTCACCCGCCCCCGGTCGTCCGGGCAGCGGCGTGGACGGGACGACGGACGGATCCTGGAGAGGTCCGGCACCCTCGTGGCGGCTCCCCACGCCCGGGGACCGGCGGTCACAAGGGAGTGGAACGGCGATGGTCACGACTCGACGCGGGTTCTCCAGCTTCTCGGTGGACGACCTCGACGCGGCACGCAGCTTCTACGCGGACACCCTCGGGCTCCGCGTCACGACCCTGGACGAAGGCATGGGCCTGGTGCTCCACCTCGACACGAGCTCCCCGGTGTTCGTGTACCCCAAGGAGGACCACACCCCGGCGGCGTTCACCGTCTTCCACCTGGCGGTGGACGACGTCGACCCGGTGGTGGACGACCTCGTCGCGAAGGGCGTGAGCCTGGAGCGCTACGAGGGCTTCGACCAGGACGAGAAGGGCGTCGCCCGAGGCTTCATGGAGGGCGGCGACGGCGCCTGGTTCACCGACCCGGCGGGCAACGTCATCGGCCTGATGGACGGCGAGGGGGTGCGGCAGCTCCTCGACGAGGTCGGCGGCTGACCTCCACGGCGAGCCACCGCACCACCCCCGCCGTCGTCGTCACTCGACGGTGACGGACTTCGCGAGGTTGCGCGGCCGGTCCACGTCCTCGCCGAGGGCGACGGCCGCGTGGTAGCCGAGCAGCTGGGTGGGGATCGTCAGCAGGATCGGGTCGAGCTCCACCTCGTTGCGCGGCACCTCGATGCGCGCCGTCGCGGCGTCGCCGAGCTCGACGCCCGGGTGCGTGATCGCGACGACGGCGCCGCCGCGGGCGCGGATCTCCTGCGCGGCGGTGATGTTGCGCTCCAGCAGGTCGTCGGCGGGCATGATCGCGACCGTCGGCAGCTCCGGGCTGATGAGCGCGAGCGGCCCGTGCTTGAGCTCGCTCGTCGGGTACGCCTCGGCGTGCCGGTAGGTGATCTCCTTGAACTTCTGCGCGCCCTCGCGCGCCACCGGGTAGCCCCGCACGCGGCCGATGAAGAACAGGCTCGGCGCCTCGGAGAGCTCCTTCGCCGCGGCGGACAGGTCCTCCTCGTCGCCCAGGATCTGCGCGATCTGCCCGGGGATCGCCCGCAGGCCGGCGATGATGCGCTTGCCGTCCGCGAACGACAGGTCGCGCACGCGGCCCAGCGCCAGCGCGAGCAGCGCGAACCCGACGCCCATGTGCGTGAGCGCCTTGGTCGACGCGACCGCCACCTCGGGCCCGGCGTGCAGGTAGATGCCGCCGTCCACCTCGCGGGCGATGGAGGACCCGACGGCGTTGACGAGCCCGACGACGGTGCCGCCCTTGCGCTGCACCTCGCGGACGGCGAAGAGGGTGTCGGCGGTCTCGCCGGACTGGCTGACCACGACGTACAGGGTGCTGGGCTCGATGATCGGGTTGCGGTAGCGGAACTCGCTCGCGGGCTCGGCGTCGGCCGGGATGCGCGCCAGGTCCTCGATCATGGACGCCCCGAGCTGGCCCACGTAGTACGCGGAGCCGCAGCCGAGGATCTTCACGCGGGCGAACCGGCGCATCTCGCGCGGGTCCAGGTTGAGGCCGTCGAGCTTGGCGGTGCCGAACCGGTCGTCGAGGCGGCCGGACAGCATCCGCTCCACCGTCTCCGGCTGCTCGTGGATCTCCTTGTGCATGAAGTGGGCGTGGCCGCCCAGCTCCAGCTCCTCGACGGTGAGTTCGATCGTGACGGCGTCGCGCGCCGTGTGCTCCTCGTCGTTGGTGAAGGTGCGGAACCCGTCGGCCGTCACGGAGGCGAAGTCGCCGTCGTCGAGCAGCACGACCTGGCTGGTGTGGCGCACGATCGCCGCGGCGTCCGAGGCCACGAACATCTCGCCGTCGCCGACGCCGAGCAGCAGCGGCGAGCCGTTGCGCGCGACGACGACGCGGTCCGGGTTCTGCACGTCGGCCACCGCGAGGGCGTAGGTGCCGTCGATCTGCGCGACGGCGGCGCGCACGGCGTCCTCGAAGCCCAGCCCGGCCGCGAGCTCGCGCGCCACGAGGTGCGCGATGACCTCGGTGTCCGTGTCGGAGGTGAGCTCGACGCCGTCGGCGGTGAGGCGCGAGCGCAGCGCGTGGAAGTTGTCGATGATGCCGTTGTGCACCACGTGCACGCGGCCGTCGAACGAGGTGTGCGGGTGGGCGTTGCGCTCGCTCGGCTCGCCGTGCGTCGCCCAGCGGGTGTGGCCGATGCCGACGGTGCCGGCGAGGCGCGCGGGCAGGGCGGCCTCGAGGTCGCGCACGCGACCCTTGGCGCGCACGACGCGCGACGGGTGCGCGCTGGAGCGCGGGTTGAGCACGGCGATGCCGGCCGAGTCGTAGCCGCGGTACTCCAGCCGCGTGAGGCCCTCGACGAGGACGGGTGCTGCCTGCTGGGGGCCGACGTAGCCGACGATTCCACACATGGGTCTGGGTGCTCCTAGCCGTAGGTGTTCAGCCGTAGATGGTGCGACGGACCTGGCGCTCGCTGAGCTCCGGCGCCGCGACCAGGCGGTCGCGGAGCTCGGCGGCGATCTGCGCGTAGATCTCCTCGTTGCGGCGCCCATAGGTGCGCAGCGACGCGTGCCGACGCCGGACGTACTCCTCCACCGGTTCGCGGTACCAGGCGAGGACGTCCTCGACGACGCGCTCCGCCTCGGCCGGGGAGAGCCCCGTGGAGGTCGCGATGCGGGCGACGAGATCGACGTCGGTCACCGGGACATCATGCGCCCCGCCGCCCCGACATGCCAGATCCTGCCCGAAATCGGGCAGGATCTGATCCGAGGGCCACGGACGTCACGGCGTCAGCTCGCCGGCACCGTGCCCTCCATGGCCTCCTGCGGCGTGACCGACCCCGGCGGCGCGCAGGTCACGTCGTACAGCCTCCGCCCCGGCAGCCGGTAGTCGGCCGGGTTGCCGGGCGAGTGCTCGTGCACGACGGCGGCCCCGACCCGGACGTGCTCCACGCAGGCCGCGGCACCGCACGTGGAGCAGCTCGCCACCGCCACCGTCTCCCGACGGTCGCGCATGGCGCACTCGTAGCAGTTCATCGCACTCCTCCTTCCCCACGGGTCACGGCCTGCCCTGCGGGCGCCGGTCGAGGAGGGTCGGCGGGCGTCAGCGCCGGGCCGTCGGCGGCCCCGCGGTGATCCAATCGATGCCTCCACGGTAGGACGGCGCCCGCCCGCTCGCGGTGACCTGGGTCACACCCGGGTCGCGCGTCACGCCTCCCGGACGGCGTCCCCGTAAGCGTCCGCGAACCGCTCCAGCTGGTCGAGGAAGGCGCCCACGTCGGCGCCGAGCACGGCGAGCCCGTCGGCGTACGCGCCGAGCGCCCGGCCGGTCGCCTCCTCGAACCGGGCGAGACCCTCCTCGGTCGGCTCGAGGAGGCGGGCCGACCGGCCGGGCGCGGTGAACCGCCGCAGCAGCCCGGCCGCGAGCGCCCCGTTGACCTGACGGTTGACCGTGGACTGCTCGAGCCGCAGCGCCTCGGCGATCTCCCGCAGCGTGCGGGGCCGGCCGTCGGAGAGCAGCCACAGGAGGCGACCGTCGGCGGTGCCGAGCGGGCTGCGGTGCTCCGCGAGGCGGCGGTGGAGGTCGAGCCGGAAGAGCAGGCCCGCGACCCGGCGGTCGTCGGTCAGCCCGGCAGGGTCGGACGACGAGGGCGACGGCGCGGACGACGGTGTCACGGTCGGCATCGGGATCCCTTCGGAGGGTTGACGCTGGTCGATATGCAGGTAGCATACACACAGTCTTATGTAAGTTACACATTTGAGGTGTGCCGTGAGCTCTTCCCCGTCCCCCGCCCCCGACGCGCCGCCGCGCACCGATCGGCGGGCCGTCGCCGTCGTCGTGGTCGTCTGCTTCAGCAGCCTCTGCGCCGCGCTCATGCAGTCGCTCGTCATCCCGATCCAGAGCGAGCTGCCCGAGCTGCTGTCGACGTCGGCCAGCACGGCGTCGTGGGTGGTCACGGCCACGCTCCTCGGCGGCGGCGTCGCGATGCCGGTGACCGGCCGGCTCGCCGACCTCTACGGCAAGAAGCCGGTGCTCGTCGTCTCGGCCGCCGTGCTGGTGGTCGGCTCGCTGGTCTGCGCCGTCTCCGACTCCGTGGGCCCCGTGCTGGTCGGCCGGGTGCTGCAGGGCGTCGCGATGGGGTACATCCCCGTCGCGATCAGCATGGTCCGCGAGATCGCGCCGCCGCACCTGCGCAACACCGCCGTCGCGGGCGTCAGCGCCACGCTCGGCGTCGGCGGCGCGCTCGGCCTGCCCCTGGCCGCGTGGATCGCCCAGGACTTCGACTGGCACATGCTGTTCTGGGTCTCCGTCGTCCTCGCCGTCGTCATGACGGCCCTCACCGCGACGGTCGTGCCGCACGTGCGCGACGCCCACCCCGGCCGCCTCGACGTGGTCGGCGCGATCGGGCTGGCGATCGGCCTCGTGGGCGTCCTCGTCGGCGTCTCCAAGGGGAACGACTGGGGCTGGGGCGCCGCGAGCACCCTCGGCATGGTCGTGGGCGGCGTCGCCGTCCTGCTGCTGTGGGGCTGGTACGAGCTGCGCCACGACGACCCGCTGGTCGACCTGCGCACCACCGCCCGCCGTCCCGTGCTGCTGACCAACCTCGCCGCCGTCCTCATCGGGTTCGGCATGATGGCGCAGTCCATCGTCGTGCCGCAGCTCCTCGAGATGCCGGAGGCCACCGGCTACGGCCTGGGTCAGACGATCCTCGAGGCGGGCCTGTGGATGGCCCCGGCGGGCCTCATGATGATGCTCTTCACGCCGGTCTCGTCCCGGCTGCTCACCCGGCTCGGCGGCCGCAGCACCATGGCGATCGGCGCGGGCGTGCTCGCGCTCGGCTACGTCGTCGCCGTCTTCCTCATGGACGCGCCGTGGCAGCTCATGCTCGCCTCGTGCGTGGCGTCCGCGGGTGTCGGGATCGGGTACGCCGCGATGCCCACGCTCATCCTCACCAACGTGCCGGCCGCCGAGTCGGCCGCGAGCGTGGGGCTGAACAGCCTCATGCGCTCCATCGGCACCACCGTGGCGGGCGCCGTCATGGCGATCGTGCTCACGAGCCGGACCACGGTGCTGGCGCCGGGCACGCCACCCATCCCCACCGGCGGCGCGTTCCAGCTCTGCTTCGTCATCGGCGCCGTCGCGGCGGCCGTCGGCGCGGCGATCGTGCTGTGCATCCCGCGGCAGCGCAGCGGGCAGGAGGAGGGTCGACACCTGGCCGCCGTCCCCGACGCCGACGACGAGCCCGCCCTGGTGGGCTGAGCCGCGAGGGCGCCACGCACGCCCCGGCCGTGCCACCCGACCGAGGTGTCCGGTCCTCGACCTCGCGCCGGGGACCGGACCTTGTCGGCATCGGTCGGGCGAGGGGGTCAGGCGGGAACCTTGTCGAGGAAGCCGCGGACGTCGCGGATGCGCCGGTCCGCGTCGACCACGAGCACGTCGAAGCCGATCACGACCGGCTCTTCGCCCGCCGGTCCGAGGCCCCACCGGAAGCGGACCTGCTGATGGTGAGCATCGATGTCGCCCACGGGGGTGAACACGAACCCGGGGAACTGAGCCTGGACGGCCTGGATGGTCGTCTCGACCGCTTCGCGGCCCTGCGCCTCGGCGAGCGGGTCGACGTAGGCGCAGTCCTCGGCCCAGTGGCTGGTGAGGAGCTCGGCGCGGGCCGACGTGTCGGTGGCGTTCCAGGTGTCGAGGTAGCGGGTCACGATCTCGTTCATGGCGTCTTCCCTTCTCGAATGACGTTGCACCCGAAGGTTCGCCGCTCGTCGGACGTCCGGTCGATGACCTCTGAGGTCATGGTGCCCTTCGACGGGTGCTGCCTACGCTCCTCTCATGACCTCGACGGTGATGGCTCCCTCGGTCGGCAACGAGCTGCGCCGCTGGCGTGAGCTGCGATCCTTGAGCCAGCTCGCGCTCGCCAACCAGGCGCAGGTGAGCACCCGGCACGTGAGCTTCATCGAGAACGGAAGATCCCGGCCGACCCCGGAGATGATCGTCCGGCTGGCCGAGGTGATGCGGGTACCCATGGGCGAGCAGAACCGCCTTCTGCTCGCGGGGGGCTTTGCTCCCCGTTACCCGCACCGTGCGACCGACGACGAGGCGCTCGCGCCGGTGATGGCCGGGTTGCGGTCCTTGCTGGACGCCCACGCGCCGTACCCGGCGTTGCTCCTCGACGACCGTTGGGACGTGGTCGATGCCAATCGACCCGTCGATGCGCTGGTCGCCGGCTGTGACCCGAGGCTGCTCGAGCCCCCGCTGAACGTGATCCGACTCTGCCTGCATCCGCAGGGGCTCGCTCCACGCATCCGCAACCTGCCCACCTGGCGCGAGCACCTGCTTCACCAGCTCGAGCAGCGCATCGCCCGCACCGGCGGCGACCACGACCTGGTCGCGCTCCGAGAAGACGTCATCGGCTACCCCTGCGACGACGGCGAGCCCCCCACCCGACCGTCGGGCGACCCGGTCGTCCCGCTGGAGATCGAGGCCGGTGGGGAGGTGCTCCGGATGTTCAGCGTGGCCAGCCAGATCGAGGGCGCCTCCGACGTCACCCTCCACGGTCTCCACCTTGAGACCTTCCTGCCTGCCGACGACCGCACCCGGCAGCTCCTGAACCCCTGACGCCCGCCGCACCACCCCTCGGGGAGACGGGCCCTAGGCCCCGGCGACCGCCACGACGGTCACCAGGACCACCACGACGGCGATGCCCGCCGCCGCCACGACGTGCACCGCGGGGCGGCGGCGCAGCACCGCGACGAACTCGCGCAGGTAGGCGCTGGGGAAGAAGTAGCCCGCCGTCGGCGCCCCCACCGCGTGCACGTCGAGGCCGAGGTCCATCGCCTCCATGGCCGCCCGCGGCGCGTGATAGTTGTTCGTCGCGACGAGGTACGGTCCGTCGGTGCCGTGCTCCCGCAGCACGGCGACGCCCAGGGTGAGGTTCTCGCGGGTGGTCCGCGCCCGGTCCTCCACGAGCACGCGGTCGGCGGGCACACCGTGGTCGACGAGCCACTCCCCCATCGCGACGCCCTCCGGCCGGTCCTCGTCCGCGCCCTGCCCGCCGGAGGGGACGATCGGCACCGGGACGCCGTCGGACCCCAGCCGGTCCGCGGCGTCCCGACCGGCCGTGAGGCGGGCCGCGAGCAGCGGCGGCACCCGGCCGCCCACCACCTTGGAGCCCAGCACGATGACGCCGCGGGCGGGCACACGGGCCGCGTACCGGCGGTACAGCAGCGTCTGGGTCACGAACCCCAGGAACACGAACCCGAGCCACGCCGTACCCATCGCCAGCCCCACGACCAGCCCGATGGTCCAGGGCACCCGCAGCAGGAACGGCGCGGCGGCGACGAACGGCGCGGCCAGCATGGCCACCCCGACCAGCAGCGACAGGAGGTTGCCGAGGCTGCGGCGCTCGCGGCGCACCATCGTCAGCCCGTTGGCCACCAGGAAGACGGGCAGCACCAGCAGCCCCAGGCCGAGGACGCCGAACAGGAGGAGGCTGAGCCATCCCATGGCCGTGGTGCCGCCGGGCACCAGCGCGACGAGCTGCCCCAGCAGCCCCACGCCCGTGTAGACGACGGCGAGGGCGAGGAACCCGTTGCGCAGGCGGCGCCGGTCCACCCGCAGCGAGTGCACCAGCCAGGCGACCCACAGGCCGCAGATCACCGCCGAGACGACGACGGACCAGACGGTGGCGTTGACCTCGGCACTCACGTCCGCAGGATAGGGCGGACCGGCCGCGATAAAGCCTGGGTGCGCGTGGCGCGTCGTGGTCGGATGCGGGGATGACCTCACGCATCTCGCACACGACGTTCGACTGCCGCGACGCCTACGCCCAGTCCGAGTGGTGGAAGCAGGTGCTCGGCTACGTCGACGTGCTGGGCGACCCCAACCTGCCCGGCCACGAGGAGTGCATGATCGTGCCGCCCGCCGGCCACGACGCGCCCGCCGAGAGCCACGGGCGCCTGCTGTTCATCGAGGTGCCGGAGCCCAAGACGGTGAAGAACCGCGGCCACCTCGACCTGCGTCCCACCGACCGCACGCAGGCCGAGGAGGTGGAGCGCCTGCTCGCCCTCGGCGCCACGCAGGTGGCGGACCGTCGCAGCCCCGAGGGCCAGGGCGGCTGGGTGGTGCTCGCCGACCCGGAGGGCAACGAGTTCTGCATCCTGCTCAGCGAGCCCGAGCGGGCCGCGGTGCTGGCGGCCCGGGAGGCGTGACCCGGGGGCGCGGCGCGGCGGCGCGGGCGGCGAAGGCCGCCACGACGAGCAGCACGACGACGGCGAGCATCGCGAGCCGCAGCCCCAGGTGCTCGCCGAGGAAGCCGAGCAGCGGCGGGCCCACGAGGAACGCGAGGTAGCCGCTGGTGGCGACGGCGCTGACGCGCTCGGCGCCGCGCTCCGGGTCGTCGCCCGCCGCGGAGATCGCGACCGGGAACCCGAGCGACGCGCCCAGGCCCCACAGCGCCACCGCGACGCCCGCCATCACCGGGCTCGGGGCAAACACGACGGCAAGGATGCCGGCGATGGCGCACACCGCGCTCACGGACAGCACCGCGGCGCGGCCGAACCGCTCGACCACCGGCCCGCCCGCGAACCGGCCCACCGTCATCGCCGCGGCGAAGCCGGCATAGACCAGCGACCCGTGCGTGGCCGACATCCCGTGGCCGTCGACCATGAGCAGGGGCAGCCAGTCGTTGGCGGCACCCTCCGCGAACGCCATCGCGAGCACGACGACGCCGATGAGCACCAGGCGCCCGTCGCGCCACACGCTGGGGCGGCGCTCGCGTGGGGCGCTCTCCCCCGCCTCCCGGACCTCCTCGCGCCCCGTGCCCGCCGGGATGCCCGGCATCGCCCAGGCCACGAGCGCGGCCATGACCGCCGCCATCGCGAGCAGGTGCCACACCACGGGGAAGTCCAGCGCCGTGAGCGCGATGCCCACGAGGGCGCCGACCACGGTGCCGAGGCTGAAGCTGCCGTGCAGGGCGGGCAGCACCGGCCGCCCGGACTCGACCTCGAGGGCCGCGCCCTCGATGTTGAGGCCGATCTCGCCGAGCCCGCCGCCCAGGCCCACGAGCAGCAGGCCGGCGAACGCCCCCGCCGCGAGGCCCGCGGCGGCGGCCAGGCCGATGACCACGACGCCGGCCACCACCAGCAGGGAGCCGACGAGGATCACCGGGCGGGCGCCCCGGCGGCGCACGACGGGCCCCGCCGACAGCACGCCCGTCATCGAGCCGACGGACAGCCCGAAGAGGACCAGCCCCATCCCCGCCGTGGAGGCGCCGAGCGCGTCCCGGACGTCGGGCGTGCGCGTGATCCAGGACGACATGCCGAGCCCGACGAGCAGCGTCAGCGAGAACAGCGACAGGCGGCGGCGGTTCGGGTCAGGCACGGGTGATCCTCTCGACGGCGTCGGCCACCAGGCCGGCGTCGTGCGGCCCCCCGTCGCCCCGCTCGTCTGGACGGTCGAGGGCGCGGTGCAGGACGAGGCCCTCGACGAGTGCATCGAGCAGGCGGGCCGTCGTCGGGTCGAAGTGTCGTTCGAGCGCACGGCGCGACCGCGCCATCCATGCGTTCGTGATGTCGCGGAACGACGGCTCGCGCGCCGCGAGCGTGTACAGCTCGTGGGTGAGCACGAGGTCGCGGCGGGTGGTGGACAGGTCGGTGACGAGGCCGACCACCGCCGCCCGCGCCTCGTCGGGGCTGGTGGCGCCCGCGAGTCGTCGCTCGAACTCGTCGCTCCCCGCGTGCGCGAACCGGGTGAACGCCTCGCGCAACAGCTCGTCCATGCCGGTGAAGTGGTAGGTCATGGAGCCGAGCGGCACGTCCGCCGCCTGGGCGACCCGGCGGTGCGACGTCCCGCTTACGCCCGCGGCGACGACGACGTCGAGGCAGGCGTCGATGATCCGGTCGCGCCGCCCAGGGTCGGTCCGGCGTGCGCGGCGCTCAGCCACGCGGGGCGTCCTCCTCGATGCTGCGGACCACGCGCGCAGGGTTGCCCACCGCGACCACGTTCGCCGGGACGTCACGCGTGACGACGGAGCCCGCTCCGATCACCGAGTTGTCGCCGATGGTGACGCCCGGGCAGACGATGACACCACCACCGAGCCACACGTTGTCGCCCAGCGTGATGGGCTTCGCGGCCTCCAGCTTGTCGCGGCGCGGCGTGGGCTCGACGGGGTGCGTCGGGGTCAGGAGCTGCACGTTGGGGCCGATCTGGCAGTCCTCGCCGATGACGATCGGCGCCACGTCCAGCGCGGTGAGGTGGTAGTTGACGAACGTGCGCGCGCCGACGTGGAGGTTCTCCCCGTAGTCCACGAACAGCGGCGGCCGGACCACCGCCCCCTCCCCCAGTGTGCCGAGCAGGTCGGCGAGGATCGACCCGGCGGCCGCCGGGTCGCCCGGCGCGGTCCGGGCGTACTCGTCCTGGAGCCGGGCGGCGCGCTGGGCGCGGCGCTCGATCTCCGGGTCGTCCGCGACATACAGGTCGCCCGCGAGCATCCGCTCGTGGTTCGTGCGCGGGTCGCCGGCGAAGTGGTCCATGGTCATGGCGACCAGCGTACCGGTGATGTGTACGATCGTACGCATCGGGCCGCGGCCGCGCCTGCCTCGCGGGCCGCGCCCGCTCCGCTAGGTTCGGCGCATGTCTCCCACGTTCGTGCTGGTCCACGGCGCTTTCGCCAACTCGTTCTCCTTCGCGCCGCTGCAGGCCGAGCTCGCCCTGCGCGGGCTCCGCTCGCTCGCCGTCGACCTCCCCGGCCACGGGTTCGCGGCCACGTTCCCGGTGGAGTACCAGGCGCCGCAGGATCTCGCCGGGCTCGCGTCAGCACCCGGGGCGATCAAGGGCGTGACCCTCGCGGACAACGCCGCGCACGTGATCGACGTCCTCGAGCGGGCGCGCGAGCACGGGCCCGTGGTCCTGGTCGGCCACAGCCGTGGCGGCGTCACCGTGACCGCGGTCGCGAACGCCCGCCCCGACCTCGTCGACCGGCTCGTGTACGTGTCGGCGTGGGCACCGGTGGACCTCGACGTGGGCGACTACTACGCCGAGCCGGAGATGGCGTCCTTCGACCCGGCGGCGGTCGCCGGCGCCGCGGCGGCGAACCCCGCCGACGTCGGCCTGCTGCGCTGCAACTTCCGCACCGCCGACCCGGACGTGCTCGCCGGCCTCAAGGCCGCGTTCCTCGCCGACGGCACCGACGACGAGTTCCGCACCTTCCTCAACAGCTTCCAGCCTGACGAGAACCTCGACGTCGGCACCTCGGACGACCGGGCGCAGGCCGCCACGTGGGGCACCCTGCCGCGCACCTTCGTGCGGCTCACCCACGACGCGAGCATGCCGCTCGCCATGCAGGACCGGATGATCCGCGAGGGCGACGCGCTGACCCCCGACAACCCGTACGACGTGCGCGACCTCAGCTCGAGCCACCTGGGATGGCTGGTGCACCCGGCCCCTGCCGCCGACCTGCTCGCGGAGGTCGCGTCGCGCTGAGCGGCGGGTGCAGCACCAGCACCACGACGATCACCACCATGATCAGGGCGGTGAGGGTGACGGGCACCGGGATCACGGGGTCGCACAGCACCAGCAGCGCGCCCACCGGGACCACCGTGCTGACGACACGGTCGGCGTTGTCACGGATGGCGAGCCACCAGACGCCCAGCACGAACACGGCGATGGGGATCGTGACCGTGAACGACGCCCCGACGTCGGACAGCGCGGTGTGCCCGGTGAGCGCGTCGATCTCCACCTCGATGCCGGCGGAGAACGCGCCCGCGGCGGCGAAGACGAAGTAGTGCACGTAGCCGTAGCGCAGCGACCGCGACAGGCGGGCGTCCTCCCCCAGCGCGCGGTGGTGCGGGGGCCAGAAGTAGATCCACCACAGCGCGGCCGTCACGACGACGGTCAGCACGGCGATCGAGATCAGGGACCCGAGGTCCTGCTCGTCGTGCAGCGCCTCGATGATCGCGTTGGACGACGCGAGCAGGCTCTCGCCGAGCAGGATCAGGGTGAACAGGCCGTACCGCTCCGTGATGTGGTGCGGGTGCCAAGGGGTGCGGCCGCGGCGCTCGGCGACCGCCGGGACGGCCAGCTCGGCCGCGGCGAGCACGACCCACGCCGCGCCCTGCCAGCCCGGGGGCAGCGCGAGGAAGGCCAGCCAGCAGACCTGGACGACGGCGATGCCCGCGGCATAGGCGCGCGTCGCGGCGCGGGTGGGTCCGTCCGTGCCGGACGCGCGCAGCCACTGCGCGATCATCGCCACGCGCATGAGGACGTACCCGGCGACGACGACGGTGAAGTCGCCGTCGACGAACACGCCCTCGATCCCCGCGGCGAGCACGAGCACGCCCGACATCTGCACGATCGTCAGCACGCGGTAGAGCCAGTCGTCGGTGTCGAACGACGTGGCGAACCAGGTGAAGTTCATCCACGCCCACCAGATCGCGAAGAACACCATCCCGTACGACAGCAGCCCGCTCCCGACGTGCCCCTCCGTGAGGGCGTGGTGCAGCTGGACGGACGCGACGCTCACCGCGACCACGAAGACCAGGTCGAAGAACAGCTCCAGCGGGCTCGCGGTGCGGCCCGGCTCGTGCGGGTCGCGGGCGGCCATGCGTACCAGGCGGGACCGCGGCGGCGTCTCGAGCGTGCTCACGCGAGCCATCGTGCACCCGTCGTGCCCGACGGGCCACGGGTCGCGGGCCCGGCTACGCTGCCGGGGATGTTCTCGGACCGCAGACGTCGGCGCGCCGCGCGCCGGATCAGGCCCGGGGACGGGCACGCCCTGCAGCGCTTCCGGTGGTGGCAGCCGCTGTCCCGCGCCCTCTTCCACCTGGACCTCGTGGGCGACCGAGGCGTGCCCGAGCGGTGGTCGGTCGACGTGCGGCTCTGGGGCGACTCCGACGACGGCGACGTGCGGGCCCGGCTCTACCGCGACGGCGTGCACGCCGCCACGTCGCGGCTCCCCGCCGAGCTCCCCGTCACCGGCGGCGTCGTCCAGGTGGCCACCAGCAGCTACGGGCTCCGCCGCTGCCACTACGTGACCCCCGACGGCCGCGAGCGCCAGCTCGCGCCCGACCCCGCCTCCGCCGAGGGGCGCCGCGCCCGCCTGGAGCGCGACCGCCCCGGCCTGAGCCGCGGCATCGGGGCGGTCGCCTGGGTCGTCCTCGCGGTCGCGCTGGTGCTCGGCGTCCCGCAGATCGTCGAGCAGATCTCGCAGGTCCCGCCCGTCGCCGAGCGGTTCGGCGCGTTCACCTCGCCGGTCCGGCTGCCCGCGGGCCTCAACGTCGCGCTCCTGGTCGCGACGATCCTGGCGAGCACCGAGCGCGCGCTGCGCCTGCGCTACCACTGGCTGCTCGACGGCGGGCTGTTCGAGGGCAACGACTGACCGCGGGGAGATCCTGCGGAGACACTGCGAAGCGATCGATACCTATTGACTCTCGATAGGTAAGGGCGGCACTCTCGTCGCCATGTCCCGCACCCAGCGCCTCGTCGGACCGCTCCGCGGCCTGCTCGTCGCCGTCTTCGCCGCCCTCGTCGCCACCCAGGTCGCCGTGCTGCCCGCCGCGTTCGCGCGGATGGCCGACGAGTCCCCCGACCTCGCTCCCCTGCGCTGGCCGCTCCTCGTGCTCGCCGTCGTCGGCCTCGCCTGCGTCGAGGCGGTCATCGTGTGCACGTGGCGGCTGCTGACGATGGTGCGCGACGACCGGATCTTCTCCGACCACGCGATGGTCTGGGTCAACGGCATCGTGGCCGCCGTGGCCGGGGCGTGGCTGCTCGTGCTGGTGGCCTTCGCGCTGCTCGTCGCCGCGGAAGGGCTGGCGGGGCTGGCAGCGCTGCTGCTCGGGGTGCTGCTCGTGGGCGCCGCCGTCGGGCTGCTGATGGTGGTGCTGCGCGCGCTCCTGCGCCAGGCCACCGAGCTGCGCACCGACCTCGACGGGGTGATCTGATGCCGATCGTCGTCCGCCTCGACGTGGAGCTCGCCCGGCGCAAGCTGAGCGTCGGCGAGTTCGCCGAACGCGTGGGGCTCACGCCCGCCAACGTCGCCGTCCTCAAGAACGGGCGGGCCAAGGCCGTCCGCTTCGCCACCCTCGAGGCCATGTGCCGTGTGCTCGGCTGCCAGCCGGGAGACCTGCTGGAGTGGGTCGACGACGAGCCCGACGGGGGTGCGCACGATGCGGGCTGACGTGCTCGTGGTCGGGGCAGGGCTCGCCGGGCTGTGGACGGCGACGGAGCTCGCGCGGCACGGGCACGACGTCGTCCTCGCGGACCGGCGTACCCGCCTCGACACCACCGTGCGCACCACCGGCATCTTCGTGCGCCGCACGCTGGAGGACTTCGACCTGCCGCCCGAGCACCTCGGGCCGCCGGTCCGGCGGATGGTGCTCTACCCGCCGTCGCACCGGGACCCCGTCACCCTCGACAGCAGGCACGACGAGTTCCGCGTGGGCGACATGGCCGCGCTGTACCTGGAGCTGGCCGCGCGGGCCGCCGTCGCGGGCGTGCGGATCGAGCTCGGCACCCGCTACCTCGGCTCGCGCGGCGACGTGCACCTGCTGCACGGTCCTGGCGGCCCGGTCGAGGCGCGCGCGACGTTCGTCGTCGGGGCCGACGGCGCCCGGTCCGCCGTCGCGCGGGAGCTGGGCCTCGACCGCAACCGCGAGCTGCTGGTCGGGGCGGAGGAGGTCTTCTCCGTTCCGCACCGGGCCGGCGTCGTGCCCGCCTTCCACTGCGTGCTCGACCCCCGCCTCGCGCCCGGGTACCTCGCGTGGGTGCTCGACGACGGCCAGCACGCGCACGTGGGTGTCGCCGGGTATCCCGACCGGTACCCGCACGGCCTGCGCGACGCGCTGCGCCGCTTCGCCGCCACGGCGCCCGGCCTCGCGGGCGCGCCGGTGCCCGACGCCGTCGAGCGGCGCGCCGGCCCTATCCCCGTGGGCGGG
>JADHZE010000340.1 GCA_026934365.1 Isoptericola sp. QY 916
ATCGGGGCGCTCGTCGTCGCGGCCGCCCGCCGCGCCGGGGCGGCGCGGATCGTCGCGGCGGACGTCGCGTCGGCGTCGGCCGCGGTCGCCTCCCGCATGGGGGCGGACGACGTCCGCGTGCTCTCCGAGGGCGACGCCCTGCCCGAGGACGTCGAGGTGGTGATCGAGGCGTCCGGTGCGCCGGGCGCCCTCGCGGGCGTGCTGCGCGCGACTGCGCGCGGCGGCACGCTCGTGCAGGTCGGCAACCTGCCCGGCGGCGAGGTCACTGCCGCGCTCGGCGACCTCGTCACCCGGGAGATCACCTGGGTCGGCTCCTACCGGTTCATCGACGAGATCACCGACGCGATCGACGCGATGGCCGCGGGGCTCGACGTGTCGCCCGTCGTCTCGCACGTCTTCGACGTCGAGGAGGCCGAGAAGGCGCTCGCCGTCGCCGCCGACCGGTCGACCGGCTCCAGCAAGGTGATGCTGCGTCTCGGCGAGCCCGCCTAGCGTGACCCTCCGCGTGCCCGAGGGCGCCGCCGCGTCAGGCGGCGGCGTTCTCGGTCTCGCCGCGCAGGGCGTCGATCTGCTCCTGCAGGGTGGACAGCAGGTCGGCCACCTTGTCGGAGCCGTTCTCCCGCGCCTCGTCCGTCACGTGCTTGACCTCGGCGGATGCCGCCTCGAGCGCCACCTGCGCGTCCTCGAGGGCGACGACCGCGCCGTCCTGCGACTTCTCGGCCCGCGCGAGCGCCTCCCGAGCCTCGTCGGTCGCGGCCTGGGCGGAGGCCATCGCGTTCGTGACGTCGGTGCGGAGCTCGTCGGGGATGCCGGTCACCTGCTCCTCGATGCGCTGCAGGTCGGAGTCGATGGCCTCGGCCTGGCTCTGCGCGTCGGCGATGAACTGTTCGACGTCGGCGGGGGCGGAACACGCGCCGAGCATCATCGCGAGGGCGAGGAGGCTCGCCGCGGCGAGACGGGTCGTCGTCTTGCCCTTCGTGGTGCTCGTCGTCGCTGACGTCATGGCCACGATTCTGCACTGCCAACCTGAACATTCCCTTATAGGGCCGTGGAGATCTTGCACACAGCGACCGTCCCGGCTGCCCAGGACGGCGACGCCCCGCGGCGGCAGGATGACGCCATGAGCGCGCTGACGACGTCCGAGCTGACGGCGATCTACACCGACCTGCACGCCCACCCGGAGCTCGGTTTTGCCGAGCACCGCACGGCCCGGATCGTGGCCGACCGGCTCCGCGGCTGGGGCTACGACGTGCACGAGGGGATCGGCGGGACAGGCGTCGCGGGCGTCCTGGCGAACGGCGCGGGACCGCGCGTGCTGCTGCGCGCGGACATGGACGGGCTGCCGGTCGCCGAGCGGACCGGGCTGCCGTACGCGTCGACGCAGGTCACGACGGCCGCCGACGGTCAGGAGACCGGCGTCATGCACGCCTGCGGCCACGACGTGCACGTCACCTGCCTGCTCGGCGCCGCGGCCGAGCTCGCGGCGCGCCGGGACGCCTGGTCGGGCACGCTGCTGCTCGTCTTCCAGCCGGCGGAGGAGCTGGGCAACGGCGCGCGGGCCATGCTCGACGACGGCCTCTACGCGACCGTCGGCGGCGCGCCGGACGTCGTGCTCGGCCAGCACGTCATGCCCACGCCCGCCGGCGTGGTGAGCGTGACGCCGGGCGTCGCGATGTCGGCCACGGACTCGCTGCGGATCACCCTGCACGGGCGCGGGGGCCACGGGTCGATGCCGGAGACCACCGTGGACCCCGTGCTCATGGCCGCGGCCACGGTGCAGCGGCTGCAGGGCGTCGTGTCCCGCGAGATCGCGGCGAGCGACTCGGCGGTCGTGACGGTCGGGGCGATCCACGCCGGGACCCAGCCCAACATCATCCCGGACCGCGCCGAGCTGCTCGTCAACGTGCGGACCTTCACCGAGCCGGTGCGCGATCGCGTGCTCGGTGCGATCCGCCGCATCGTCGAGGCCGAGGCCGTCGCGTCCGGCGCCAGCGAGGCGCCCGAGGTCGAGACGATCACCACCTTCGCGGCCATGGTCAACGACCCGGCGGCGACCGAGCGCACCCGCCCGGTGCTGGCCGCCGCGCTGGAGGGGCAGCGGGGCCTGATCGAGTCGGCCGGCGGCCGGCCCGCCGTCCTGACCCTGCCGCCGATGGCGGCGTCGGAGGACGTCGGCGAGCTCGCCACCGACGCCGGTGCGCCGCTCGTGTACTGGTTCCTCGGCGGCTTCGACCCGGCCCGGTTCGCCGGCGTCGACCTGACGGCCGGCCGGCTCCCCGAGGGCGTCGCGTCCAACCACTCGCCGTTCTTCGCGCCCGAGCCCGAGCCGACGCTGGACCTCGGCGTCGCGACGCTCGTCGCCGCCGCGCAGGAGTGGCTCGACTGACCCGCGCTCGATGCGCGCGGCGGGGTCAGCGGGCGCCCAGCCGGCGGCTGATCTCGGCGGCGGCGCGACCGGCCGCGGCGGC
>JADHZE010000341.1 GCA_026934365.1 Isoptericola sp. QY 916
GGCCCGAACGCGTCGAGCACGCCGGCCCGCGCGAGGGCGCGCACGAGCGCCGCGCCTCCCAGGCCCGCGAGCAGCGCGCCGGACAGCGCGAAGAGGCCCAGGTACGCCAGCCGGAAGCCCCACGCCCAGTCCGGGTAGTAGGCGAACCACTCGTAGACGGCGCCGCACGCGCCCGCCGCCGCACCCGCCACGGCCGCGACGGCGGTGCCGAACTGGCGATAGAGGAACAGGGCGAGCACGAGCTCGGCGCCGAACCCCTGGACGACGCCGGAGACGATCGCCGAGAAGCCCCAGCCGGCGCCGAGCAGCGCCTCGACGCTCGCGGCCACGACCTCGGTGAGCAGCGCCGCGCCCGGGCGGCGGACGATGAGGCCGCCCAGCACGCCGCCGAGCAGCCAGCCGCCCCCGAGCAGCCCGGTGGCCGGCGGGAAGGCGACCGCCAGCCCGGCGGAGAGCAGGTGGTAGAGCTGGGTCCAGCCCCAGAAGACGACACCGACGGCCACGCCGAGCATGGCCACGGTGACGAGGTCGACGGTCCGGTACCGCGGGGACGCGCTGCGCAGAGAGATGGGCGCGGACATTCCAGGTAACTCCCTTCGCCGGTGCTAACCGGAGCAGGTTCCAAGGGTCTGCGGCTGTGCCCGCACTCTCAGCGCCCCTTCGACGGCGCTCCCCTGTCATGGGTGTCTTCAGATGTGACGGCCGACGACGCGGCCGCAGGTCCGACCCTAGGCGACGTCGGCGTCCGCGCAAGACCGTCCCGCACCGTGAAACCCCTGGTCACGCAAGAAGGCCCGGAACCATGAGGTTCCGGGCCTTCTTGTCGGGGTGGAGCTGAGGGGACTCGAACCCCTGACCCCCTGCATGCCATGCAGGTGCGCTACCAGCTGCGCCACAGCCCCGAGAACCGACTCTCGCGACCGCGGACGGCCAGGCGATTCGTCTGATTCGGTGTGTTCCTCCGGGCTTGCGCCCCTCGGAACGTCGATATCTTAGGCAGACTTCGGGCCAGGTTCCAAATTCCAGTCCGGTCCCGCCTGCCAGCGGTCCAGGGGGTACCCCGCGCCCACGTTGTGCGCCACGAGGCGCCATGCCGGCACGGCGCCCTCCCCGGCACGGTGCAGGTGCGACCAGTGCACGTTGTGCATGCCCGCCAGCCCGCGCCATGTGGTCGGGTCGAGCCCGAGCAGCGCCGTCACCGCCAGCGAGATGGCGGCCCCGTGCGACACGAGGACGAGCGTCGCGTCGTCGGCCAGGTCCGCGGCGTGCTCGGCCACGGCCTCGGCCATGCGCTGCGCGACCGCCGCCTTCGTCTCGGCCCCCGCCCCCACGGGCTCGGCACCGAGGCGCCAGGCTGCGTACTCCTCGGGCCAGCGCTCCTGCAGCTCGGCGCCCGTGAGGCCCTCCCAGGCGCCGAAGCCGCGCTCGCGCAGGCGCTCGTCCGTCACCAGGGGCTCCCCGCCGAGCGCGTCCGCGTACGCGGACGCCGTCTCGACGGCGCGGCCCAGGTCGGACGACACGATGCGCGTCGCGCGGTGCGACGACGCGAGCGCGGAGCCGCCCTCGGCCGCCTGCCAGCGTCCGACCTCGTCGAGCGGGATGTCGATCTGCCCCTGCAGCCGCAGGGAGGCGTTGTAGGCGGTGCGGGCGTGCCGCAGCAGGACGACGGTGCCGGCCGTCACCGCTCGTCGCCCGCGAGACGGATCGCGCCGTCGCCCCCGCCGTCGCCGTACTCGGCGGCGGCCGCCGCGCCGTCGCCGCCGCGCGCGTCCTCCGGCAGCTCGACCGCCGGGCAGTCCTTCCACAGGCGCTCGAGCGCGTAGTACACGCGGTCCTCGGCGTGCTGCACGTGGACGACGACCTCGCCGAAGTCGAGCAGCACCCATCGCGCCTGCGCCTTGCCCTCGCGGCGGATCGGCTTGGACCCGGCGAGGAACATCGCCTCCTCGACGGCGTCCACGATGGCCGAGACCTGCCGCTCGTTCGTGCCCGAGGCGATGAGGAACACGTCGGTGAGCACCAGCTGGTCGCTCACGTCCAGCGCGATGATCTCCTGCGCCTTGCGGTCCGAGGCGGCCCGAGCGGCGACGATCGCCAGCTCGACGGCGCGGGGGCTGGCGGTCATGCAGCGGCTCCGGGGTGCTCGTACGGGAGGACGAAGCTCGCGGGCGCGGCGCCGTCGGTCGTGAAGTCCTGGGCGCCGTTGTCGCCGAGCAGCAGCTTCCAGACCAGGAGCCCCAGCACGAACGCGACGACCACGAGGACGATGTAGTGCAGCCAGGTGTAGGACGCCTCGGGCTCGTCCCAGTCCTCGTCGTCGTCCTCGTCGTCCAGCGGCGCGGCCGAGCGCGCGCGGACGGGCTGCTCCGACGCGACCAGCGCGTCGAACGGGGACGCGGCGGGTCGCTCCGGCGCGGCCGCCGGCTGGGCGGC
>JADHZE010000342.1 GCA_026934365.1 Isoptericola sp. QY 916
GCGCCTCCAGGTCGGCCAGGTCGGCGAACGCGGCGTGCATGCTGCGCACGGCGGCCGGGTCGCGCAGCTCGGCGTCGGCGCGGCCCGTGGCGCGCGCGATCGTGGCCTCGAGGTCCGGGCGCAGGACGACGTACGCGAGGTCCCAGCCCTCCCGCGCGGCCGCGGCCCGGAACGGGGGCAGGAACCACGGGCCGACGACGCCGTCGAGGACGACGTCGTAGCCGCCCCGGGCGTAGGCGCTCGCCGCCGCGACGATCACCTCGGCGACGACCTCGTTCTGCCGCTGCGACCCGGCGAGGTACGGCGGCACGAACCCGGTGCTGATCGACCGGTAGAACGTGTCGGTGGTGAGGGTCGCGGTGGGGCGGTCGGCGTCGGCCCCGAGCAGCGCGGCCACGGTGGTCTTCCCGGCGCCGGGCGGCCCGGTCAGGATGGTCACGGTCACGCCGCGACCCTAGCCGTGGCCCCGGACACGAGCCCCGTCTTTTCCGCGCCCCGTCCTTTCGCACGCCTCTCGCACGACCCGCCCACGACCTGGTCTCCGCTCAGGCGCCCGCGAGCTCGCGGGCACGACGCAGCACGCGGTCCAGCATGTCCGGCGTGAGGCGACCGGTGAACGTGTTCTGCTGCGAGACGTGGAAGCAGCCCAGCACGGTGAGGGTGGCTCCCGCGGCGGTCGTGGCGCCGTCGGCGGACCGGCGCGCGAGGGTCACCTCGGCGCCGTGGGCGAACCGCGGCCGGGGTCGCGGCACGTCCCAGCCCTGCTCCGCGAGCGTCGTGAGCAGCGCCTGCCAGCCGATGCCGCCGAGCGCGACGGCGACGCGCACGCCGGAGCCCACGAGCTCCAGCTCCCGCGCCAGGTACGGAGCGCAGCGGCGCCGCTCCTCGGGGGTGGGCGTGTTCGCGGGCGGCGCGCAGCGGACCGGGGCGGTGACGCGGATGTCGCGCAGCTCGAGGCCGTCGTCGGCCGCGACCGACGTCGCCTGGTTGGCGAACCCGGTGCGGTGCATGGCGGCGAACAGGAAGTCCCCGCTCCGGTCGCCGGTGAACATGCGACCGGTGCGGTTGGCGCCGTGCGCCGCGGGGGCGAGGCCCACGACCACGACGCGCGCGGCCGGGTCCCCGAAGCCCGGGACGGGGCGCCCCCAGTAGTGCTCGTCGCGGAAGGCGGCGCGACGCTCGCGGGCGACCTCCTCGCGCCAGGCGACGAGGCGCGGGCACGCGCGGCACTCCACGAGGTGGTCGTCGAGCGCCGCCAGCGTCGGCGCGGTGCGGGCGGCGAGCGGGTAGTCGGGGGAGTCGGGTGGCGGGACGGCGGGCACCGGTCCATGGTGGCGTACGGCGGCCGGCCCCACGACGGCGCGGGCGGTGCGGACGCACGAGGGCCCGCCGTCCCGGGTCGGGGGAGGGCGGGCCGTGCGGGTGTCGTCGGGACGACGCGGGGTGTCAGACCGCCGGGTTGAGCCGGCCGCGGGCCGGGGTGGCCGTGGCGGCGGGCACGGTCGCGGTGGCGACGGCGGGCTCGGCGGCGAGGCGGCGCACCGACCAGCCGAGCAGCCCGAAGAGGACGCCGAGGCCCATCACCAGGGCGCTCACGCCGTAGGCGACGACCGACGTGAACAGCGAGGCCCGCAGGAACGAGGCGTTCATCGCGGTGGCGCGCAGCGGGTCGTCCTGCTCGAGCTGGGCGTAGGTCTGGCCGCCGGTGGCCTCGAGCGCGTGCTTGTCGATGACCTGCGCCTGGGCGTACGCCGTGAGCGGGCCGTCGACCGTGGCTCCACCGAGGAACGCGGCGTCCTCCGAGACGGTGATGTCCTGGGCGGCGAGCTGCGTGCTCACGGTGGCCCACGTGGCGGCGCCGGCACCGATCATCAGGATGCCGGCGATCAGCGCGACGAGGCCGACGATGCGAACCGGTCGCTGGGTGGTGCGGGTGGTGGTCATGGTCCCCTCCGGGTGCCGGGTCGCGTGGTCCGCGGCCGGTCTGGACTGCGCCGGGTCTGGCGCTGCCTCTATGGTATGACCACAGGTCCTGACCTGCACGGACGATTCTTGTGAAGTCCTTCACAAAGCGTCCCGGGGCGACGGCCCGCGTGCTCGCGGCCCGCCCCGGTCGCGGGTGCGCGGCGGGCGTGGTGGTCTGGACGGCGGCCGGACGGCACCGGGCCGGCCGGCACCGAAGGGGGAGCAGCATGAGCGAGAGCTCGGGCCTGGGCGGCCTGTTCGACAAGGCCAAGGAGAAGATCAAGGACCTCGCCACCGACGAGAACATCGACAAGGCGGCGGCCGAGGTGAAGAAGCGGACGCCGGACAACGTCGACGGCTACGTCGACAAGGCGGCGGCGGAGGCCAAGAAGCGCAACGACGACGGCCCGGCCGCCCGGCCCGACGACGGCCCGGCCGCCCGGCCCGGCGGCGGCCAGGGCGCCT
>JADHZE010000343.1 GCA_026934365.1 Isoptericola sp. QY 916
CGCCGGCGCCCGGTCCGAGGCGGACGGCGCCTCCCCCGCGACGCTCGCCTCCTCACCGGCCCTGGCGGAGCTGCGCGCGCAGACCACGATCGCGCGCGAGGCGACCGACGGCCCGCTGTGGTGGCTCGCCGCACGCCTCCCCGTGGTCGGCCCGTCGGCGGGGGCGGCCGTCGACGTCGCCGTCGTGCTCGACGACGTGACCGACGACGTGCTGCCCGCCCTGGCCGACCTGGCCGACGCCGTGGCCGCGACGGGCCGCACCGCGGACGGCGGGCTCGACCTCGCCCCCCTGCGGTCGGCCGCCCCGGGGATGGTCACGGCGCGGGCCTCGATCGACGCGTCGAGCGCCCGGCTCGACGCCGTCGACCCGGCGGCCCTGCTGCCGCAGCTCGTCGACCCGGTCACGTCGCTGCGCGACCGGGTCGACGAGCTCGCCGGCGCCGTCGCGACCGGCGACCGCGCGGCCGCGCTCGCCCCGGCGATGCTCGGCGCGGACGGTCCGCGCACCTATCTCGTCCTGGGCATGAACAGCGCGGAGCTGCGGCCGGGCGGCGGGATCCCGGGGGCGCTCATCCTGGTGCGGGTCGACGACGGGCGCGTCGAGGTGGTGCGGCAGGTGGGCTCCTCCGAGGTCGGCCCGTTCCGCTCCCCCGTGCTCCCCCTGTCCGCGGACGACGAGGACGCCTACACGGGCCGGCTCGGCACGTTCGTGCAGGACGTGACCGCCACCCCGGACTTCCCGACGTCGGCCACGCTGGCCGCCGAGATGTGGGCGCGGGCGCAGGGCGAACAGGTCGACGGCGTCCTCGCCACCGACCCCGTCGCGCTCTCCCACCTCCTCACGGAGACCGGCCCCGTGCGGGTGCCCGTGTCCCGCCCGGTGGCGGAGGCCCTGGGCCGCGACTCCGTGGAGCTGACGGCCGAGAACGCCGTCGACGTGCTGCTGCGGCGCGTCTACGACGTGCTGGACCCCGAGACGGCCGACCGGTTCTTCGCCGACGCCGCTGCCGCGGTCCTCGCCCGCGCGACGTCCGAGGACGTCTCCCCGGGCGCGCTGCTCACCGGCCTGCAGCGCGCCGCCGGGGAGCACCGGGTACGCGTCTGGTCGGCGGACCCCGCCGAGGAGGCCCGGCTCGAGGGCACGCTGATCGCCGGCTCGTACGCCGCCGACCCGCGCGCCGCGGACGCCGTCGGTGTGTTCCTCGGCGACCACGTGGCCGGGAAGATGTCCGCCTACCTCGAGTCGTCGCTGCACGTCGTCGACGGCACGTGCACGGCGGGCGGGCGGGTGGACACGCTCGAGCTGACCCTCGCGTCGACGGCCCCCGCCGACGCGGCCACGTCGCTGCCCTGGTACGTCGCCGGGCTGCCCGGGCGAGCGCGTCCGCCGGGCACCCTCAGCCTCGCCGTGACGGTCGCGGGGCCGCGCGACGCCGAGGCCCCGCGCGTCGAGCGCGACGGGACCGCCGTCGGCGGCGAGGCCCGCACCACGCACGGACGTCCCACCCAGACGGTCACGGTCGTCCTCGCCCCGGGCGAGAGCACCACGCTGCGGCTGGTCGTGCCGGCGGCCCCCGGCACCGCGACGGGCGACGCGGGCGGCACGCCGCCCGGCCGGCTGGAGGTCTGGTCGACCCCGACGACGACGACCGGCGGGCTGCTCGACGTCGAGGCCCCGACCTGCGGGTGAAGATGCCCCGCTGCCTGCGGTTTCACCCGGGTGAGACGGGGTCCGCGGAACGCCCGCGCGGCTAGCGTGAGGGCCCCGGGCAGCCGCCGGGCAGTACGGAGAGCACCGCCCCCGAGGAGTCGAGATGGCCCACGCACGCACCGCCGCCGGCGCCGCCGTCGGCCTGGTCCTGAGCGGCGCGATCGCGGTCGCCGCCGCCGCGCCGGCGCTCGCCGACACGATGCCCAGCCCGAGCAGCAGCCCCAGCAGCACGGACTACCCGCCGCCCGAGGTCCCGACGCTCACCGCACAGATCTTCCAGCCCGAGTGCGACGGCGACGTGCCCTACCTCCGCTACGCCGTCACCGCCACGGGCACCGAGAACACCACCGTGACCATCACGTGGCTCAACCCGGGCGGCGACGACGTCGTGCAGGCCGACCTCCCGATGAGCGGCCGGGTCCTGTGGCCGGGCGCCGTCGTGGACGCGTCGGGCGCGCCGCTCGACTGGCCCGGCTGGCGCCTCGAGAACGGCGTCTGGGTGGAGGGCGACGAGTTCGACTGGGTGCGCCCGTCCGTGGACGTGAAGCTCGAGGTGAACCCCGAGCTCACCATGACCGCCGCCTACCCGCCGTCGTCGCCGAACTGCGCGACCAACCCGCCCGGCACCGTGCCGCCCGACGAGCCCGGCGAGCCGACCCCCGGCACGACCGTCCCCGCCGCGGTCTCCCGGTGCAGGGTGAACGCG
>JADHZE010000344.1 GCA_026934365.1 Isoptericola sp. QY 916
GCCGCGCACCAGGTGGCGCGGCCCGCCGCGCCCGTCACCGCGTACGCGGTCGGGTACGCGGAGGGGCTGGCCGCGGCGCGCGGCGAGTCGTCCGACGCCCTCGACCGCGCGACGTCGTCGGCGCTCTCCTGGCAGGACCCGGGCCCCGTCTCCCCGGCCGCCGGCGCCGCGTCCGGGGCGGGGAGCTGATCGGATGACGACCGTCTCCCTCGGGATGCCGCGCCTGCCCGGCGCGGGCGTGCCCGACGTGCGGCTGCCCGCGGACCGGCCGGCCACCGGCGGGCTCGTCGACACGTTCGGCCGGGTCGCGACCGACCTGCGCGTCTCGCTCACCGACCGCTGCAACCTGCGCTGCACGTACTGCATGCCGGCCGAGGGGCTGCCGACCCTGCCGAAGGACTCGGTGATGACGCGCGAGGAGATCGTGCGGCTCGTCGGGATCGCGACGCGCGACCTGGGCGTGCGTCAGGTGCGGTTCACCGGCGGCGAGCCGCTGCTGCGCCGCGACCTGGTCGACATCGTGCGCGAGTGCGCCGCGCTGCCGCACCGGCCCGAGCTGAGCCTCACGACCAACGCCGTCGGCCTCGACTCCCGCGCCGCCGCGCTGCGCGAGGCCGGGCTGGACCGCGTCAACGTCTCCCTCGACACCCTCGACCCCGACACGTTCGCCACGCTCGCCCGGCGCCCGTTCCTCGAACGCACGCTCGCGGGGATCGACGCCGCGGCGCGGCAGTTCGACCTCGTGAAGATCAACGCGGTCCTGGTGCGCGGCGTCAACCTCGACCACGCGGCCGAGCTGCTCGCCTGGTGCCTGGAGCGCGGCTTCGAGCTGCGGTTCATCGAGCAGATGCCGCTGGACGCCGACCACGCGTGGGACCGCGCCGCGATGGTCACCGCGGCCGAGGTGCGCGAGCAGCTCGGCACCCGGTTCGCGCTCGAGCCCGACGAGGAGCCGCGCGACGGCGCCCCGGCGGAGCGGTTCGTCGTGCGGGGCGCGCGCGGCGACCGCCTGGGCCGGGTGGGCATCATCGCGTCGGTCACGGAGCCGTTCTGCGACGACTGCCGCCGCACCCGCCTCACCGCGGAGGGCGGCGTGCGCGACTGCCTGTTCGCGCACACCGAGACGGACCTGCTCGGGCCGCTGCGCGCGGGCGCCGACGACGCCGTGCTGGCCGACCTGTGGCGCGCCGCCATGTGGGCCAAGCAGGCCGGGCACGGCATGAGCGACACCGGCTCCGGCACCGACCTGGACAGCTCGGGGTTCACGCAGCCGGAGCGCACCATGAGCGCCATCGGAGGATGACACGAATGACTCAAGAGACGACGGTGCCGGGCCGGTCGACGGACGCGACGCCGGCCCTCGAGCAGACGGTGGCGCTGCGCTACTTCGCCGCCGCACGTGCCGCGCTCGGCCGCTCGGAGGAGACGCTCGCCGTCCCGCCGGGCGCGACCGTCGCCGACGTCGTCGCCCGCCTTGCCGCCGCATCACCCGCGGCCGGGCTCGTGCTCGCCCGCTGCAGCGTGCTGGTCGACGGCCGCCGGGCCGCGCCGTCCGACGTCGTGCCGGCCGGCGCGAGCCTCGACCTGCTGCCGCCGTTCGCGGGCGGCTGACCCCGGGTTCGGATCGAGCCGTCAGCCCTCGCGGTGGGCGCGGATGGCGGCCGCGGCCTGCGGCAGCACGTCGGTGAGGTCGCCGACGACGGCGAAGTCGCAGATCTCGAAGATCGGCGCCTCCGGGTCGGAGTTCACCGCCACGATCACCTGCGCCGCCTGCATCCCTCCGCGGTGGTGCGGGGCGCCGGAGATCCCCGCCCCCACGTAGAGGCGCGGTGCGATGGTGACGCCGGTCTGGCCGATGTAGCGGTCGAACCAGCCCTCGAAGACGGCGTCGCGCGACGCACCGATCGCGGCGCCGACGGCGTCGGCGAACTCCTCGACCGGGCCGAAGTCGCCACCGGTTCCGCGCCCGCCGGCGACGACGACCGCCGCCTCCTCGAGGGTCGGCCGACCCGGGGCGCGCTCCTTGACCTCGCGGGACGTGACGACGACGCCGGCGGTGCCGACAGGCGCGACCGGCAGCGCGTCGACCTCGGTCGCGACCGCCGCCTCGGCGGGCTCGGGCACGACGGCGTTCGCGCGCACCGTGAGCACGGCGACGTCGGCGGTGACCACGCAGCGGGTGTCCCAGGCGCCGGCGAAGACGCGCTTGCCGGCCACGATCCGGCCGTCGGCGTCCTCCCCCACGGCGGCGGCGTCGATGACCAGCCCGGCGCCGAGCGTGTGGGCGGCCAGGGCGGCGGCCTCCTTCGCGGCGAACGTGGCGGGGGCCAGGACGACGTCGGCGTCGGTGCGACGCACGGCCGCGGCGAGCGTCGCGGCCACGACGGAGGGCAGGTGGCGGG
>JADHZE010000345.1 GCA_026934365.1 Isoptericola sp. QY 916
GGTCGCGAGCACGGACTGGGGCGACCGCGAGGGCGGCCGGTCCCTCGCCGTCGTGCCGACGGGCTGGGCGCGCGAGGCCGGGCAGGCCGGCACGGACCTGGTCTGGGCCGAGCTGGTGGCGGCGGACCCGGACGTCGACACCGCGACGATGCGCGACCAGCTCGAGTGCCACGCGATCGGCGCGCCGGACAAGGACTCGTGGAACCTGGAGCCGTGGCGGCCGGACGTCGGGCTGGTCGCGACCATGGCCGCGCGCTGCAACCCGACCTCCTGACTCCTTGACATATTCCGATATAGGCATAGGTTGGGCTCATGGCACGCGCAGCGACGACGACGGATGCGTTCAACGCGGTGGCCGAGCCCCGGCGCCGCGAGATCCTCGACGCGCTGGCGCAGCAGGAACGGGGCGTCGGCGAGCTCGCCGAGCTGCTCCACGTCGCCCAGCCCGTGGTCTCCAAGCACCTCAAGGTGCTGCGGGAGGTCGGGCTGGTCGAGGTCCGCGACGACGGCCGTCGTCGCCTCTACCGCGCGGACGCCCGGCCCCTGCAGGAGATCCACGCATGGGTCGGCCGGTACGAGCGGCTGTGGGAGGAGCGGTTCGAGCTCATCGACGAGCTGCTCGACACCCTGGACGACCCGCCGGGCACCCGCCCGGACCAGCCCCCGGAGCCCCGAGGAGATCGATCATGACCAGCACCACCACCGGCACCGCCGTCCTGACGCTGCCGAACGACACCGACATCCAGGTCGTGCGCCGGTTCGCCGCTCCCGCGGCCGACGTCTGGCGCGTGTTCACCGAGCCCGAGCTGATCGCGCGCTGGTGGGCCGGCAAGCGGGGCACCGTGACGAGCATCGAGATCGACCCGCGCCCCGGCGGCACCTACCGCTACGCGATGGAGGCCGACGGCGGCTTCGAGGTCGCGTTCCACGGCGAGTTCACCGAGGTGGTCCCGCCGGAGCGCCTGGTGCACACCGAGGTCTTCGAGGGCATGCCCGACGGCGACGCCGCGGCGACCATGAACACCTACACCTTCACGGAGGAGGACGGCGCCACCACTCTCACGCTCGTCACGCGCGCGCCGAGCAAGGAGGTCCGCGACGCGATCGTCGAGTCCGGCATGGAGGGCGGGCTGCAGGAGGGCTTCGACCTCGTCGACGAGCTCGCCGCGTCCCTCGCCTCCCGCTGACCCGAACGCCGAACAGGCGGTTGCACCGGTATGCGACCGGATCGAGGCCCGTACCGGTGGCAACCGCCTGTTCGACGCGGCGTGAGGTCAGACGGCGGTGTAGCCGCCGTCGATCAGCCAGTACGCGCCGGTGACGAACGACGCGTCGTCCGAGAGCAGGAACCGTACGACGCGCGCGACCTCCTCGGGCTCGCCGAGGCGGCCGAGCGGGTGCTTGGCGACGAGCGCCTCGCGGGCCTCGGCGGGAAGGCTCGACTCGACCAGCGGCGTCTTGATGTACGCCGGGCCGACCGCGTTGATGCGCAGCCCCTGCGGGCCGTACTCGGCGGCGGCGTTCTTCGTGATGCCGACGACGCCGTGCTTGGCGGCCGTGTAGGCGCCGTTGCCGAGCGCCGCGACGGTGCCGTGGATCGACGCCATGTTGACGATCGCGCTCTCGCCGGCGCCCCGCTCGAGCATCGCCGGGATCTGCGCCCGCATCCCGTAGAGCACGCCGTTGAGGTTGATGTCGATGACCCGGTCCCAGTCGTCCAGGTCGGTCTCCCCCGCCGGCGCCTGCTGGCCGCCGATGCCCGCGTTGTTCACGGCGTAGTTGAGCCCGCCGAACGTGGCCTTCGCGAACTCGACGGCCCGGGCGGAGTCCTCCTTCACCGCGGTGTTCTGCTCGAACGCCGCGGCCTCGCCGCCGGCGGCGACGATCTCGTCGGCCACGCGCTGCGCGGCGTCCAACCGGATGTCGGTCACCACGACCCGGGCGCCCTGCGCCGCGAGCTCCTTGCTCACCGCCTCGCCGATGCCCGAACCGCCGCCCGTCACGAGCGCCACCCGACCCGCGAGACTGCTGCCTGCCGCCATGTCCGTACTCCTTCGCACCACGCCCCGACGGGCAGGGACGCGGTCTGCGTGACGACGGCCCGGACGGGACGAACGACCGCCCCGTCACCTTCGTGAGGGAAAGGGCGCTGACCCTTCGACCGTAAGCCCGCGCGCCGGGCGCCGAGGCCCGCTCTCCCCCGAGAGTGACGCACTAGACGCCGGAGGCCTTCCGCGCCGTCCGGCGCACGGCGGCCTCGACGTCGGCGACGACGTCGGCCTCCTCGTCCGCGGTCAGCCCGGTGACGTGCGCGTCGGGCGTCGCGCGGAGCCACGCCAGGGTGTCGCGCGCCGTCTCCTCGACCGGTCGCGGCGCCAGGCCGGCCTCTGTCGCGGGCG
>JADHZE010000346.1 GCA_026934365.1 Isoptericola sp. QY 916
GTCGCCGGCCGCGCGGACCGCGACGTCGAGCGGCACCTGGCCCAGCAGCGGCACCGGCGTGCCGAGCGTGGCGCCCAGCCGGTCCGCGACCCGCCGGCCGCCGCCGGAACCGAACACCTCGAGCCGCGACCCGTCCGGTTGCTCGAGCCAGGACATGTTCTCCACCACGCCGACGACGCCCTGCGACGTCTGGGTGGCGATCGACCCGGCGCGCTCCGCGACCTCCGCCGCTGCGGCCTGCGGCGTCGTCACGACGACGATCTCGCTGCCGGGCAGCAGCTGCGCCACCGAGATGGCGATGTCGCCGGTGCCGGGCGGCAGGTCGAGCAGCAGCACGTCCAGGTCGCCCCAGAACACGTCCGCGAGGAACTGCTCCAGCGCGCGGTGCAGCATCGGCCCGCGCCACACGACCGGCTGCCCCTCGGGCACGAACATCCCGATCGACACGACCTTCACGCCGTGCTCGATCGGGGGCAGCAGCATCGAGTCCACGCGGGTGGGCTGGCGGTCCACGCCGAGCATGCGGGGGATCGAGAAGCCGTAGATGTCGGCGTCCACGACGCCGACGTTCAGCCCGTCGGCCGCCATCGCGGCCGCGAGGTTCGCCGTCACGCTCGACTTGCCCACGCCGCCCTTGCCGGACGCGATCGCGTACACCTTGGTGAGCGAGCCGGGCTGGGCGAACGGGATCACGGGGTCGCCCGCGCCGCCGCGCAGCTGCGAGCGCAGCGACTGCCGCTGCTCCGGGGTCATGACGCCGAGCTGCACGTCCACGCCGGTCACGTCGTCGAGCGCCTCGACCGCGGCGGTGACGTCGCGCACCAGCGTGCCCTTCATGGGGCAGCCGGCCACCGTGAGGTCCACGCCCACCGTGACGCGGCCGTCCTCGGCCACGTCCACCGAGCGGACCATGCCCAGGTCCGTGATGGGCCGGCGGATCTCCGGGTCGACCACCGACGTCAGGGCGGTGCGGACGCGGTCGGTCAGCGGTGCGGGGCCGTCGGGGGAGCCGGTGGTCATGCCTCGATCCTAGGCGCGGCGGGCGGCGGCACCGGTGCGTCGTGGGTCACGGCCGGACAGCGCCGTCGTGACCCGGAGGGCCAGCGCACCGACGTCCACCGGGCGGGTCGTGTCCTGCCGCACCACCGGGCCGAGCGCGAGCGGCGCCGCCCCGGCGGACCAGGCCGCCCACTCGGCCGTCAGGTCCCGGTCGTCGGCGTGCACCGGGTGGCGGCCCGGGCGGGACTCGTAGCGTCCGCGCGCGACGTCGGGCGGCACGTCGCACCACACCTCGACGACGGCGTCCGCGCCCGCGGTCGCGAGCCCGCGCAGCGCGTGGTCCAGGTCGCGCGGCCGGAACCACCACGACTCGACGACGACGCGCGGCAGCGGCGCCGCGGCCAGGCGCCACACCGCCTCCATCGCCGCCGCCCCGACGACGGGCGCCCCGACGACGGAGGTCGCGGCCAGGGACGGCGCGCCCGGCCCGACGGCGTCGGCCAGGGCCTCCTTGACGGCGTCCTTGCTCAGCCACGGCGCGCCGAGGCGCGCCGCGAGCGGGCCTGCCAGCGTCGACTTGCCCGACCCGGGCAGCCCGTTGACCAGCACCACCTGTCGCGCCACGCCGTCGCCTCCTCCGGCCGCCGTCCGAGCCCCGCGAACGGGAGGATACCGGGCCGCACGGACGGCACGGCGTCGCGCGGCGCAGGGTGCTCGGGGCTACGTTGACCTGCATGGATGCGATGGCCTCCCTGGCTCGGGACTCGGTACTGCTCGTGGCGGCCGTGCACGCCGCCCCCGCCGACGCCGAGGTGCCGGCCTGCCCGGGGTGGACCGCCGACGACCTGGGCTTCCACGTCGCGTCGGTGCAGTCCTTCTGGGCGTCCGTGGTGGGCCGCGAACCGGGGACCGGCCTGCAGGCAGGCGACGTCGTCCCGCCCGAGCGGCCCGCCGGCGACGCCGCCCTCGCCGCGCTGCTGCACGACGCGACGGCGCACCTCGTCGCGGCGCTCGCGGGCCGCGACCCGCGCGAGCCGTGCTGGTCCTGGCACCCCGACGGTCACACCGTCGGGTGGGTGACCCGCCGCCAACAGCACGAGGCGCTCGTGCACCGCGTCGACGCCGAGCAGGCGGCGGGCCGCGGGGTCACGCCGCTCGACCCCGAGATCGCGGCCGACGGCGTGGACGAGGTGCTCGACGTCCTGCTCGGCGGGCACCCGGGCTGGACGACCTTCACGCCGGCGGGCGGCGCCGTCGCCGTCGTCGTGGACGCCCCCGGCGAGGCGCCCCGGCGCTGGGACGTGGAGCTCGGGCGCGTGCGGGGGACCGGGCCGGAGTCCGGCCGGGAGTACGACGTGCCCGGCGGGCGCCTGGTCCACCCCGACGGCGAGCCCGCCGC
>JADHZE010000347.1 GCA_026934365.1 Isoptericola sp. QY 916
GGCACCCAGGTGCGGACGCGGCCGCCGGCGGCGCGCACGAGGGGGCGGCCGTCGAGCGCGATCTCGCCGTCGTGCGGGCGCAGCGTGCCCGCCGTGAGGCCGAGCGCCGTCGACTTGCCCGCCCCGTTGGGGCCGAGCAGGGCGAGGGTGCGGCCCTCGGGGACGTCGAGCTCGACGTCGAAGCCGCGGGCGGGCAGCGTGGCGGCGAACGTCAGCGTCACAGCGGGCTCCGGTCGCGTCGCGTGGCGGCAATGACGAGGACGGCGACCACGACGAGCAGGAGGGACAGCGCGACGGCGGCGTCGGGGTCGGTCTCGCGCTGCAGGTAGATCTCCAGCGGCAGGGTGCGGGTGACGCCCTGCAGGCTGCCGGCGAACGTGATGGTGGCGCCGAACTCGCCGAGGGCGCGGGCGAACGACAGCACCGCCCCGGACAGCAGGCCCGGCCACACGAGGGGGAGGGTCACGCGGCGCAGCACCGTCGTCGGGCGCGCGCCGAGCGACGCCGCGACCGCCTCGTAGCGTGCGCCCGCCGTGCGCAGCGCGCCCTCGAGGCTCGTCACGAGGAACGGCAGCGCGACGAACGTCTGCGCCAGCACCACCGCCGTCGTCGAGAACGCGATCTGCACGCCCGCCACCTCCAGCGTCTCGCCGAGCAGGCCGCGGCGGCCGAACGTGTAGAGCAGCGCGATGCCGCCCACCACGGGCGGCAGCACCAGCGGCACCATGACCAGCGAGCGCAGCAGGTCGATGCCGGGGAAGCGGCACCGCGCCAGCACGAGCGCCATCGGGACGCCGAGCACGAGGCACGCGACCGTGCTCGCGGCCGACGTCTGCAGGCTCAGCAGCAGCGCCGCCCGCGCCGACTCGCTGGTGATCAGCGACCAGTAGCTCGACCAGTCGACCCGCGTCGCCATCGCGACCAGCGGCAGCAGCACGAACAGCCCGCCCACCGCGGCGGGCACGAACGCCCATCGCGGCAGGCCGACGGCGGTCCCCCCGGTGGTCGAGCCTGGCGACACCCGCACGGGACGCCTACGGGGCCGCGAAGCCGAACCCGGCGAGAGTCCGCCGGCCGTCGTCCGACAGGACGAGGTCGACGAACTCCTGCGCGAGCTCCGCCTGCTCGGCGTCGGCGACGGGCGCGATCGGATACGTGTTGACGGCCTCGGACGCCTCGGGGAGCTCGACGCCCTCGACGTCGTCGCCCGCGGCGGCGACGTCCGTGACGTACACGAGCCCGGCGTCCGCCTCGCCCGCGATCACCTTGCCGAGGACGTCGGTCACGCTCTGCTCCTCGCTCACGGGCCGGAGGTCGAGGCCCGCGGCGTCGGCGACCTTCGCGGACGCGGCCCCGCACGGCACCTCGGGCGCGCACAGCACGAGCTTCACGTCCGGGGAGGCGAGGTCCTGGAGGGACTCGACGCCGGCCGGGTTGCCCGGCGGGACGGCGATCTCCAGCGTGTTGGTGGCGAAGTCCCGCGGGTCGGTCACCAGGTCGTCTCCGACGAGCTTGTCCATGTTCGCCGTGTCCGCGGAGGCGAAGACGTCGGCGGGCGCGCCCTGCTGGATCTGCGCCACCAGGTCGGACGACCCCGCGAAGCTGAGCTGGACGTCCACGCCGTCGTGCGCCGCCTCGAACTGCTCGGCGAGGTCCTCGAACGAGCCTTTCAGCGAGGCCGCCGCGAACACGGTGAGCGTCGTCGTGCCGCCGTCGTCGCCCGACGCCGGCGCGCCGCAGCCCGCCAGCGCCGTCACTGCGAGCGCCGCGGCCCCGGCGGCGATGTGCTTCCTCATGCGACACCCTTGTCCTCTGCCTCGATCACGACCGTCGTCGACTTGATGACCGCCACCGCCACGGAGCCGCGCTCGAGACCGAGGTCGCGCACGGCCTCGCTGCTCATGAGCGACACCACGCGGAACGGGCCGCACTGCAGCTCCACCTGCGACATGACCGGGTCGCTCTGGATGTCCGTGACGAGCCCGACGAAGCGGTTGCGCGCCGAGCTCTTCATCCCGCCGGGCAGGGCCGGGACGGTCGCGTGCTCGCGCGCCACCATCGCCACCTCGTACCCGTCGACGACCTTGCGGCCCGACGCGTCCGTCGTGGACCCGAGCAGCCCGCGGTCGATCCAGCGGCGCACCGTGTCGTCGCTGACGCCGAGGTACACGGACGCTTCCGAAACTCGCATGTGCGGCACGAGCAGCAGCATAGCCCCGCATCTGCGGGGAACTCTGCGGGTGCGGCTCCCGCCGGGGACCGTGGGCGGCGGGGGACATAGGCTGACGCCCGTGCATGACGACGTGACGCGGCGACGGTCGGTGGCCGACCACGCGGCCGCGGTGGCCGAGGCGGTCGAGCCCGCCCTGGCGGCGGCGCGCGGGCGG
>JADHZE010000348.1 GCA_026934365.1 Isoptericola sp. QY 916
GCCGCCTCGGCCCGGGACAGCACCGCCTGCGCGGCCTCCGGTGCGTGCGGGACGCCGCGCGTGTGCGCGGACGCGCTGAGCCGCGACCAGTGCACGGCCAGGGGCGGCGGCGCGGCGAGGTCCAGGGCGACGTCGCCCAGGTGCACCGGTTCCAGGGGCACGCCGGCGCGGTCGAAGGCCCGCTCGAACGGCGGCAGCCAGTCGGGGTTGTCGTGCAGGACGAGGACGGACGGCTCGCTCACCCGGCGAGCCTACGCGCGCGGGCCGGTCGCCGGGATCCGGCCGCCGAGCCCCGCGGCATCGAGCGTCGCGCCTGCCCCGCGCACTCATGACGTGCCACGATGGCCGCATGAACTTCATCGTCCGCACCCTCGTCACGGCCGTGGCGCTGTGGCTGAGCGACCTGATCTTCACCACCCTCGAGATCCTGCCCCCGTACGACGGCGACAACGTGCTCGAGTACATCCTGGCGGTGCTCGGTGTCGCGTTGGTGTTCACCATCATCAGCAGCTTCGTGAAGCCGATCGTCAGCATCATCTCGATCCCGCTGCTCATCCTCACGCTGGGCCTCTTCTACCTGGTCATCAACGCCGGTGTGCTGTGGCTCACGACCTGGATCACCGACCAGGGGTGGTTCGGGGACTGGGGCGTCGACGTCAGCGGCGGCTTCTGGTGGTTCGTCTGGATCGCCCTCATCCTCGCCGTGCTGCAGGCGATCATCGGCGCGTTCGCGCCGAAGAAGGGCTGACGCACCGGCCTCCGCCGCACGACACGCTCAGTGCAGCATCGCCCCCGTCGGGTTCCCCGGCGGGGGCGCCGTCGTCCCGGGCGCCATGACCAGGGGCGGCGCCGGGTCCACCCGGCGCGCCGCGAAGAACCGGGTGCGCGCCCGGGTGCCGTCGAGCAGCCGCTCCAGCCGCGCCGTCACCCCCGCCACCTGCACGTTCCCGGACCGCCGCGCCGCCGCCAGCGTGCGCAGGTGCGTGGGCATCGCATGGGCGAGCGAGATGCTCCCGGCAGCGGCGACGTCGGCCGGGTCCGTCGAGTCCAGCAGCCGGCGCCCCACCGTGACGCGGTCCGCCGTGGCCGGCCCCTCCTCGCGGGACCGGCCGTCCACGTTCTCGACCAGGCTCTCCTCGTTCTCCACGTGCAGCACGGGCACCCCCGCGGGGAGGGCGAACGACGCGGTCGGCGCCCCCGCGGTCACCACGCCGCCGACGGGGTGGTTCGCGCGGAACGCCGACGACGCCGCGAGCGCCGCCGCAGCGATCCCGCCGAGGCTGTGGCCCACGAGCACCACGGGCTCGTCCGGGGACGCGCCCGCCGCGTCGAGGGCCTGCTCCACGGCCACGGACACGTCCGCCGCCTCGTGCGCCATGAGGCCGAGGTCGGTCGCGGCGTCGAACGGGTTCGAGGACGACAGGAGCTCCTGGGTCCCGGGGATCAGCACGGTCCACGACGTCGTGCCGTCGCCGTGCACGACCTCCTCCAGCGCGAGCGTCCCGGCGGGCACACCGGCCGCGGGCCGGTCGACGACTCCGCTGCCCTGGGGGTAGAGGTCCGCGGTGCGCGCGAGCGTCTCCGCGACGGAGCCCGCCGGCCGGTCCGCCCACCCGGGCCGAGGGCCGGCGAGGTCCGCGTCGGCCAGGGCCATCACCTGGGGCACCGCGTCGGGCAGCAGCGCGGCCACGACGTCGGACAGCGAGCCCGCGCCGCGCGTGACGGGGTCCAGCGCGGCCGCCGGGCCCTCCTCGATCCCGCGCCGCAGGTCCTGCCAGGTCAACGGCCGGGTGGCGCTGAACCCCGCCGCGAAACCCCCGACCGCCTCGTCGGAGAACGGCGCGACGACCCGCCACACGCTCGCCAGCCTCCCGTCGGGGCCCGTCGTCACCGGCGCTGTCGGCGGATCGGGCGGGGAGGACGCGGTCGGCGGCGCCACGGTCGCGCCGGTCGGTCCAGAGCCGCGTGGGCCAGAGCCGGGTGAGGCGCCGCGGGCCCGGACACCGCGCAGCCCGTCCGCCACGGACGTGACGGTCAGCACCGGCGTCGCCGCCAGCCCGAGCCAGGCTCCCGCCGCGCCCGCCAGCAGGGTCACGGCCCCGTCGGCGACGCGCTGCACCACGCTCTCCGCCTCCCGGTACAGGCCGGCCGCGAGCCGCAGCCGGCGCGAGCAGCCCTCCGCCGTCGCGGCCCGGGCGCGCAGCCGGGCGCTCACCTCGTCCAGCCGAGCCGCAGCCGCCTCCCGGGACGCGGCAGCCGCGGCGTCGTCCACCCCGCGCGCCAGCGTGTCCGAGCAGGCGAAGACGGCGCTCGGGCGGTCCGGGCCGGCGAGCAGCCGGGCGGCGAGCGCGGCGCCGCCGG
>JADHZE010000349.1 GCA_026934365.1 Isoptericola sp. QY 916
TCTGTTCCTCGCCCTCGTGTGGCCGCGCCTGGCCGCCCGGCGCGCGCAGGTCGTCGCGGCGCTCGCCGTCGTCGTCACCGCCGCGCTGATCCCCGTCGTCCCTGCGGGCGTGCCCGTCCTCGCCGCCGCGGCGGTCGCGATCGTCGTGGGCGTGGTCGCGACGCCGAGCACGCCGGACGACCGGAAGGAGGCCGCATGACCACCACCGCGCTGTGGGTGGCCGTCCTCGCCGCCTCGCTGCTCAGCTTCGGGCTCAAGCTCGCCGGCCATCTCATCCCCGAGCACTGGCTCGCGACGGAGCGCGTGCAGCGCACGTCGACCCTCGTGACCGTGGCGCTGCTCGTCTCGCTCGTGGTCGTGCAGACCTTCGCGGACGGGCAGGCGCTCGTCGTCGACGCCCGGGTGCCCGCGCTCGCCGTCGCGGCGATCGCCCTCGCCCTGCGCGCCCCGTTCATCCTCGTGGTCGTGCTCGCGGCCGCCACCGCGGCGGGGCTGCGGGCGCTCGGCTGGGGCTGAGCGCCGGCCGCACTCACTAGGGTGGCCCGATGGCACTCTTCCGCGAGACGGCCGACGTCTCGGTCCGCCCGGCCGTCCCCGGCGACGAGGACGCGGTCACCCGCGTCCAGGTGTCGGCGTGGCGCGCGACCCACGAGGTCGCGCTGGGCGACGGCGTCGTCGACGCGCTCGACACCGACACCATGCGCGAGCGATGGGCGCGGGCGATCACCGCTCCCCCGGGCCCCGGCTTCGCCGTGCTCGTCGCCCTGGACGGGCCGGAGATCGTCGGCTTCGCGGCCGTGGGACCTGGCCAGCTCGTGGCGCTCGAGGTGGAGCCCCGGCACCAGCGCGGCGGCCACGGCTCGCGGCTGCTGTCCGCCGCGGTCGACCGGCTCCGCACCGACGGCGCCGAGCAGGTCGTCACTTGGGTGCTCGACGACGATTCCGCGCGCGAGCGGTTCCTCTCCTCGGCGGGGCTGGGCCCGGACGGCACGTCCCGCACCCTGGCCACCGGCGTGCGGGACGTGGTCGAGCGGCGCTGGTCGGCCGCCGTCTGACGCCGCCCCCGGTGTCCCTCCTGGCGCGCGGTCGCCCACAGTTGCCTACCAGACGGTAGGTTTCTTGCTAGGCTGCGGACGTTGCACCGTCGCCGACCCCTGGAGCGCCCCGTGACCCTCGACCAGACCCTGCCCGCCACCGCGGCGGACGGCACCCCCGAGCACCCCGCCCACCCGTTCGACGTCGAGCACGTGCTGGCGTCGCTCACGCTCGAGGAGAAGGCCTCGCTGCTCTCCGGCGTCGACTTCTGGCACACGCAGCCGGTCGAGCGCGACGGCGAGACGCTGGTCCCGTCCGTGATGGTCACCGACGGCCCGCACGGCCTGCGCAAGCAGGACGAGAACGCGGACCACCTCGGCCTCGGCAACAGCGTGCCCGCCACCTGCTTCCCGACGGCCGCCGCGCTCGGGTCGAGCTGGGACGCCGACCTGCTGCACCGGGTCGGCGAGGCCCTCGGCCGGGAGACCCGGGCGAACGACGTCGCGGTCCTCCTCGGCCCGGGCGTGAACATCAAGCGGTCGCCGCTGTGCGGGCGCAACTTCGAGTACTTCTCCGAGGACCCGGTGGTGGCCGGCGAGCTCGCGACGGCTCTCGTCGAGGGCATCCAGTCGCTCGGCGTCGGCACGTCGCTCAAGCACTTCGCCGCCAACAACCAGGAGGCGGACCGGATGCGGGTGTCCGCCGACGTCGACGAGCGCACGCTGCGGGAGATCTACCTGCCCGCCTTCGAGCGCGTCGTCACCAGGGCGCAGCCCTGGACCGTCATGTGCGCCTACAACAAGGTGAACGACGTCTACGCCTCGCAGCACGACTGGCTGCTCACGACGGTGCTGCGCGACGAGTGGGGCTTCGAGGGCCTCGTCGTGTCCGACTGGGGCGCGGTGCGCGACCGCGTCGCCGGCGTCGCCGCCGGACTCGACCTGGAGATGCCGTCGTCCGGCGGGCGCACCGACGCCGAGGTCGTCGCCGCGGTGCGCGACGGCGAGCTCGACGAGGCCCTGGTCGACGCGGCCGCCCGCCGCGTCCTGCACCTCGTCGCCCGGTCGCTGCCGGCGGCCGAGGCGCCCGGGTCGTTCGACGTCGACGCCCACCACGCGCTCGCCCGCGAGGCCGCGGCCGCGGGCACCGTGCTGCTCAAGAACGCCCCGGTCGACGGCGCACCCCTCCTCCCCCTGGCGCCCGGCGCCCTCGCGGGCGTCGCCGTCGTCGGCGAGCTCGCCCGGACCCCGCGCTACCAGGGCGCCGGGTCCTCGCAGGTCAACCCGACCCGCCT
>JADHZE010000035.1 GCA_026934365.1 Isoptericola sp. QY 916
GCCCAGGGGCCCGCTGTCGCGGTCGTCGGGCGCACCGTGGCGAACGGGGCCCCGAGGCCGCCGGCCGGCGGGCCGTCGTCGTGGAGGTCGGTGGCGGTCTCGTCGCCCGCCCCCTGCTCGGCGAGGTCGGCCCGGTGGGCGCGGGCACGGCGCCCGCCCAGCACGAGCAGCAGGACTCCGCCGAGCACCAGCACGACGCCCACCCCGACGCCGGGCCACAGGTAGGGCGTGGTGACGGCGCGCGGCCAGCTGAGCTCCAGGGTCGGCGCCTGCGCGCCCTCGCCGACACCGGCGGCGAGGAGCGTCCAGCGGCCGGGGCGGTCGCTCCAGCGCAGCGTGACGCTGTTCTCGTCGGAGGCCTCTGCCACCCACATGTCCGACCCGGCCGGGTCGGAGCCGGACTTCGGCGCCTCCTCGGTCTCGGCGTCGGGGTCGGCGGGCTCACCCGCCGCGACGGAGAGGTTCTCCCAGTCGCTCAGGCCCGTCACGCGCGAGTACGGGTCGTTGCCGACCCACCCCGCGACGTCGACGTCCCGACCGACGGCGAGGGTGACCTTCTGCCCCTCGGGGACGGACGCGCTCACGGTGACGTCGCCACCGACGAGCCCGAGGACACCGGGGTCGGTGACGACGAACGTGCCGTCACCGGTCGGCTTGGCCGTGGCGACCACCGTGTCGGTGTCGCGCCAGACCGTGGCCGAGGCGACACCGAGCGCGGCGGCAGCCAGTCCGACCAGGACCAGGACACCGCCCAGAATGCGTTGCAGCACCGAGCTTTCCCTTCGACGTGGACAGTCCAGCATAGGGACGGCGCGGAGGGCTCCGTCCACGTGACCGCCCTGGCAGGGTGCGGTTCACGAACCCTTCACGACTCGCGTACGACGGCCGCGCCCTGGCTCCTGCGCGTCGTCACGACCCGTGGAACACTGCCGGGGCGACGCCGTCGCGCCGCACCGACCCGGCGTGGGAGGATGTCCGACTCGTCCCGCGAGGGCAAGAATGTCCCGAGTATCGGCGCCCTGCCCCCGCCACTATCCTGGCGACGCCGGGGCACCCACCATGTACGGAGGTCTGCACGTGTCCGACGAGCGCACGCTCTTCCCGATCACCATGCGCGGTTACGACCGCGCGCAGGTGGACGGTCACATCGCCCGACTCGAGCAGGCGCTCGAGGAGGCCCGCCGGAACGTCGAGAGCACCGACGCGCGCGCCATGCAGATCTCCTCGGAGCTCGCGCTGGTGCAGCGCCAGCTCCGGGAGAACGAGAAGCCCTCGTACGCCGGGCTCGGCTCGCGCGTCGAGCGACTCCTGCGGTCTGCGGAGGAGCAGTCCACCGAGGTGCTCACGCAGGCGAACCAGCAGGCCGCCGACATCATGGCGCGGGCCAAGCTGTCCGCGGGCCAGGTCCGCGCCCGCGCGGAGTCCGAGGCCTCCGAGCTGCTCGGCAGCGCGCGCCGCGAGGCCGAGGAGATCCGGTCCACCACGGCCGCCGAGGCGGAGGGCACGCTGCTCGCCGCCCAGCGCCGCGCCGAGGAGCTCGTCGGCTCCGCCGAGCGCGAGGCCGCCCTCATCACCAGCACGCTGTCCGCGGAGGAGAGCGAGCGCCGCGCCACCCTCGAGCGCGAGATCGGCGTCCAGCGCTCCACCGCGGAGCGCGAGACCACCGAGCTGCGCGTCGCCGCCGAGCGCGACACCGCGCAGCAGCGGGCGCAGGCGGCCGCCGAGGCCGCCGCGCAGCGGGAGGAGGCGGACCGCGAGTCGACCGACCTCCTGGAGCGCACCCGCCGGGAGGCCGCCCGCATCATCGCCGAGGCCAAGCACCAGGCGGCCGAGGCGTCCGACGCCGTGACGACCGAGCTCGAGCAGCTGCGCGAGCAGGCTCGTGCCGCGCTGGCCGACGCCGAGCTGGAGATCGCGCAGCGCCGCGAGCAGGTGGAGCACGAGGCCGCCGCGCGGCACGAGACCGCCCGCCAGGAGACGGACCTGCTCGTCCGGGCCGCCGAGGAGCACGCGGCGGAGGCGGAGCAGCGGGTCGCCATGGCCCTGCAGCAGGCGGAGAAGGTCCGCGCGGAGTCGGACACCTACGTGAAGGCCCTCGTCGCGGACGCCCGCCGCACCGCGGACGGGATCGTCGCCGAAGCGCGGGAGTTCACCGAGACGATGGTCAACGACGCGCGCGTCGAGGCGGAGAACCACCGATCCACGGCCGCCCGCCAGCTCGAGGACCTCACCCGCCGGCACGACTCGATCAACTCCTACCTCGAGGAGCTGCGCGGCCTGCTCGGTGCCGAGAAGGCCGAGACCCCGGCCGGCCAGGGCCAGCCCGTCACCGTCCTGCAGGCGCCCGTCCCGGCTCCCCCGGCGCCGCAGGCGGGGAAGGTCGCCGAGCACACCGACGTCGAGCCCGAGGCCGACGAGCAGCCGGACGCCGCCGGGCAGCCCGAGGACGCCTCCTCCGACCAGGACTCCGCGGAGCCCGGGGAGGTCGCCGAGCCCGAGGACGCCGCGGACGAGCCCGTGGAGGCGGACGCCGAGAACGAGACCCCGGCCCCGCCCAAGGCCAAGGCCAAGGCCAAGGCCTGAGCGACGCGCGCTGACGCCGCGGGCCCGCCACCGTCCGGTGGCGGGCCCGCGGCGTCTCGTCGGTCGGCTGCGTCAACTGGTCGGGGCCGGGCGGTACTGCCAGGGCCAGCGGGGCGGGTTGGTGCGCTCGGCGACGCGCCGGTGCAGCAGCCCGATGGCGGCGGCGACGGTCGCCGGGTCCTCGACGGCGCTCATGTGGCCGGCCGCGGGGACGACGGTCAGCGCGCCGTCCCTCGCGGCGTGCACCATGTGCTCGGCCTCGACCAGCGGGGTCACCTGGTCCTCCGCACCGACCACCACGGAGACAGGGCCGTCGAAGGTCCGCAGCACGTCGGTACGGTCCGGGCGGGCCGCCATCGCGCGCTGCGCCCAGGCGACGCCCGAGGGCGACTGCGCGCGGATCCATGACTCCAGCAGGGGGAAGAGGTTCCGCCGCTTCTCCACGCTCGTCGGCCCGAGCAGCGTGCCGGGCATGCTGAGGACCGGGTCGAGCGTCTGGCCCTCCGTGACGGCGGCCGCGATCCGCAGCCGGTTGGCGCGCGCGGCGTCGAGGTCGGCGGTCGACTTGGTGTCGACGAGCCCGAGACCGACGACGAACCCCGGGTGCCGCTCCGCCAGGGCGAGCGCCACGTAGCCGCCCATCGACAGGCCGACCACGACCGCGTTGCCCTCGCCCTGCTCCCGCATGGTGTGGTGCACGGCGTCGGCGACGTCCTCGAGCCTCGGCGGGATGCCGCCGAGGTCGGAGTGCCCCTGGCCGGGCAGGTCCACGCCGATGGCGCGCACCCCTTCGGGCAGGGCCTGCGCCGCGGCCGCCCACATGCGGTGGTCCAGCGGGAAACCGTGCAGCAGCACGACCGGCGTGCCCGCCCCGTCGTGGAGCGGGTAGGTCGCCAGGAGCGCAGAGGTGGTGGTCATCGTCGACTCCTCGTCATCGCCTTGTCATCAGGACAACCTCATCGCGGCACCGGCTCGGCCGTCCGCACCTCGCCGTCGTAGTGCGTGGGCAGAGAGGCGTGGCCGGGCAGCACGTGCCCGACGATCTCGTCGAGGACCCGGCGCACCGCCGGCTCCCCGACCCACAGGTGCTTCGCGCCGTCGACGCCGATCACCTCGGCCTGCGGCACCCGCGCGAACCGGCGCCGCGCCTCCTCCGGCTGCAGGTAGTCGTCGTGCTCCGGCACGAGGACCACCAGCGGGCGGCCGAAGGCGGCCCAGGCGTCCAGGTCGGCGTCCGTGGCGCGGTGCAGCGGCGGGGAGAGCAGGATCGCGCCCTCGACGGCCGGGTCGGTGCCGTGCTTGAGCACCAGCTCGGTGCCGAACGACCACCCGACGAGCCACGGGCGCGGCAGCTCGCGGAACTCGGCGAGCTCGATCGCGGCGGCCACGTCGTACCGCTCCGCCTCGCCGCCGTCGAACGCGCCGTCCGACGTGCCGCGCGGCGACGACGTGCCGCGGGTGTTGAAGCGCAGGACGGCGAGGTCCGCGAGCGCGGGGAGGCGCCAGGCCGCCTTCCGGTAGACGTGCGAGTCCATGTAACCGCCGTGCGTGGGCAGCGGGTGGAACGTGAGGAGGGTCGCGACCGGGTCCCGGTCGGCCGGGAGGGCGAGCTCGCCGACGAGCGTGAGCCCGTCCGCGGTGTGCAGCTCGACGTCCTCACGGCGGGCGGGGAGCATCGTGAGGGAGCGGATCTGGTGGCCGGTGTCCTGTCCGGCGTCACGGCCCGCTGCGTCGTCCATGGTGTCGTCGTTCATCGCGTCCAGCGTAGTTCGGCCGGGCGCTCCTGGCCGGTCCTGCGGCGCCGTTCAGCGCAGCCGGGCCCGGCGCTCCCAGCACGACGAGTGCCAGTGCCGACGGTCCTCGAGGCCCGCGACCTCGCCGCCGACGACGTCGCGCTGCCAGGCGACGACGTGCGGCGTGCCGGCCGGGATCTCCTGGCGGCAGGCGGGGCAGCGGTACGCCTTGTCGCCGCCGCGCAACCGGCGCACCGTCCACTCGCCGTCCGCCGCGCTCTCTCGCCGGACGCCGCCGAGGGCGCGGTCGAGGTCGAGGGGCGGGGGTTCCGCCCCCCAGGGGCGCTTGCGGGAGGGTCGGCGGGACGGCATGGCACCCATTGTCGCGCGACGCGGGCCGGACCGGTCCGCCCGCCCGGGCGCCCCGGCGGACCATGGACGGCGCGGTCAGGTCGGGCCGTTACAGTGGCCCGGTTCGTCCCCGCCGACCGAAGGACTCCCCGTGAAGCTCCGCACGTCCGCCGCCGCTGCAACGCTGGCGCTGGCCGCGGCCCTGACCCTGACCGCCTGCGCCGACGACTCCACCGGCGACGGCGCCACGCCGTCGGCCTCCGCGTCGTCGTCACCGGCCACCGAGGCTCCCGAGCCGACGAAGGAGGACGTCGCCGCGCTCGAGTCCGTGAAGGTCGAGGGCAAGGCCGGTGCAGAGCCCAAGGTGACGTTCAAGACGCCGCTCGAGGTCTCGGTGCCCACGTCGCGCGTCATCGACGAGGGCGACGGCGCCGACCTCGCCGAGGGCATGAAGATCACCATGGACACCGTCGCCTTCCTCGGCACCGACGGCTCCACCCAGGGGTCGACCTGGGAGCAGAAGACCCCGCAGAGCTTCATCCTCGGCGACGCGAACTACGGCGTGCTCACCGAGCCGCTGACCGGGCAGAAGGTCGGGACGCGCCTCCTCGTGGCCAACCCCGTGCAGGGCCAGGACGGCTCGACGGCAACGATGGTCAACCTCGTCGAGATCACCGACGCGACGAAGATCCCGACGCGCGCCGAGGGCACGGCCGTCGAGCCCGAGAAGGGCCTGCCGACGGTCACGCTGGACGACTCCGGCAAGCCCTCGGTGAAGATCCCCGACGGCTACGAGGCGCCCAAGGACCTCGTCGCGCAGACCCTCATCAAGGGCGACGGCGCCAAGGTCAAGAAGGACCAGACCGTCACCGCGCAGTACACGGGGTGGACGCTCGACGGCAAGTCGTTCGACTCCTCGTGGGACCGCGGCACGCCGAGCTCGTTCTCGCTCCAGCAGGTCATCCCGGGCTGGACGGACGGCCTCGCCGGCCAGACCGTCGGCAGCCAGGTGCTGCTCGTCATCCCCGCCGACCAGGCGTACGGCGCCGAGAAGAGCGACGACAACGAGCTCGCCGGGCAGCCGCTCGTCTTCGTCGTGGACATCCTCGACGCGCAGTGATCCCTCGTCGTCGTGACGTCCCGCACGTCACGACGACGGCCGTGCTGGCCGGCCGCAGGTCAGCAGCACGTCGGCCCCACCACGACGGCGGGCTCCCGTTCACCGGGGGCCCGCCGTCGCGCGTAGTCTCGGGTGCCATGAGCGCAGAGCCCACCCCCGCCGAGCCGCCCGTGCCCGCCGACGCCGGCGCCGTCCCCGAGCGCGAGGTCCTCACCTGGACCCTGCTCCCCGTCGCGATCCGCGAGCTCGCGCAGCAGGTCGTCGACAGCGGCTTCCTGCCCGACGTCGTGATCGCCGTCGCGCGCGGCGGCCTCGTGCCCGGCGGCGCGATGGCGTACGCCCTGGGCACCAAGGGCGTGGGCACGATGAACGTCGAGTTCTACACCGACATCGGCAAGACGCTGGACGACCCCCGCGTGCTGCCGCCGCTCATGGACACGTCCGAGCTGCCGGGCTCCAAGGTGCTCGTGGTGGACGACGTCGCCGACTCCGGCCGCACGCTCGCGCTCGTCATGGACATGCTCGCGAAGCAGGGCGCCGAGGCCCGGTCGGTGGTGCTCTACACCAAGCCCCGCACGATCATCCGGCCCGACTACTCCTGGCGGGACACCGACCTGTGGATCACGTTCCCGTGGTCGGCCGAGCCCCCGGTGACGGGCGCGCACTCGGCCGACGTCTGAGCTCCGTCACGCCGCGCGGGCGAACAGCTCGCGCGCGCGTTCGACGACGAGGTCCGGACGCTCGTCGACCATGAAGTGCGAGACCCCGGGGAGCACGTCGACGGCGAGGTCGTCGGCGTGCTCCTCGTGCCCGCCGAGCAGCGCGGGGTCGCTGAGGATGTCGTTCTCGCCCAGGAGCGCGACGGTCGGCGTCGTCAGGTGCTGGTCGCTGTAGGCACCGCGCAGCACCGCCCACAGCTCGCGACGGACGAAGTCGCGGCAGAGCGCAGACCCGGCGCGCGCGCCCGCGGGCTGCCGCAGCGGCGCGAGGTAGGCCTCGACGTCGGCGTCCGTCATCACGGGCGCGTCGCTGCCGTACTCCTGGAGCAGGTGGCGCGGCAGCCGTTGCCGGCCCCGCGCCAGCGCGTGCGGGCCGGTCAGCCGCGAGGCGATGACCACCTGGAACCACGTGTGCCGCAGCATCAGCAGCAGCCGCGGGTCGAACCGCAGCCACAGGTGGGGCACGCCCATGCTCAGCAGCGAGGCAGCGCGGTCGGGGTGCCCGAGGCAGAGGTGGAATCCGACCAGCGCGCCCCAGTCGTGGGCGACGACGTGCACCCGGTCGAGGCCCAGCGCGTCGAGCAGGCCGACGACGTCGGCCAGGAGGCGGTCGCGCGTGTAGCCGTCCGGCGGAGCGTCGGTCCAGCCGAACCCGCGCAGGTCGGGGCACACGACGTGGTGGTCGGCGGCGAACGGGCCGATCGTCCCGCGCCATTCCCACCAGTGCTCCGGGAACCCGTGGAGCAGCAGCACCGGGTCACCGGTCCCCTGCTCGACGACGTGCATCGCGAGCCCGTCGACGTCGACCCATCGGTGGGTGACCCCGGCGAGCTCCGGCATCGGCACGTCGACCGTCGCCTCGGGCCGCGCCGAGACGGCCCGCCCCTCGCCCACCTTGTTCTCGTCCATCCCTCGACGTTACTACGTTCATAGTGTCGTGTCACTATGGACGTAGTACCCGGGTTAGGGTGCCGTCGTGACCACCGCACTCCCGCCCCGACGCCGCGCGCTCGACGCGGCCGTGGACCTGCTCGGCACCGAGGGGCTCCGCGCCCTCACCCACGGCCGCGTCGACGAGCGCGCCGGGCTCCCCCGCGGCTCGACGTCGAACTACTTCCGCACCCGCGCCGCCCTACTGGCAGGTGTCTCCGACGAGCTCGCCGCCCGCGACCTGGCGGGCCTGTCCGCCGCGCCGGAGCCCCGGTCGGCGGCCGACTTCGTCGACATGCTGTGCGCCGGCTTCGCGCAGGCGACCGGCCCCGACCGCGCCACCACGACCGCCCGCCTGGTCCTCTTCCTCGAGGCGAGCCACGACCCCGACCTGCGCGGGCGCGTCAACCGCGGTCGCGAGGCGCTCCTCGACTGGGGCGAGCGGATGGTCGGCCGGCTCGGCGCGGCCGACCCGCGCGCGGCGATGATCGCCGTCTCCGGCGCCTACGAGGGCCTGCTGCTGCACGCGATCGCCCGCCACGACCCGACCGACCCGCGCCCCACCCTCACCCTCGTCGTCGACGCCGCCCTCGACCGCCGAGGTAGTACGAGATCTGCCGAGGTAGTACGAGATCTGCCGAGGTAGTACGAGAGGGCGGACCGCACGTGATGCGGTCCGCCCTCTCGTCCTCCCTCGGCAGGGGTCAGAAGTCCCAGTCGTCGTCCTCGGTGGCCACGGCCTTGCCGATGACGTACGACGAGCCCGACCCGGAGAAGAAGTCGTGGTTCTCGTCGGCGTTCGGCGACAGCGCGGCGAGGATCGCGGGGTTGACCGCCGTGTCCTCCTTGGGGAACAGCGCCTCGTAGCCCAGGTTCATGAGGGCCTTGTTGGCGTTGTACCGCAGGAACGCCTTGACGTCCTCGGTGAGGCCGAGCTCGCCGTACAGCGCGTCGGTGTACTCGACCTCGTTCTCGTACAGCTCGAAGAGCAGCTCGAACGTGTACGCCTTGAGCTCGTCCTGCTCGGTCTGGCTGACCTGCGCCAGGCCCTTCTGGTACTTGTAGCCGATGTAGTACCCGTGCACGGCCTCGTCGCGGATGATGAGGCGGATGAGGTCGGCCGTGTTCGTCAGCTTCGCGCGGCTGGACCAGTACATCGGCGCGTAGAAGCCCGAGTAGAAGAGGAACGACTCGAGCATCGTCGAGGCGACCTTGCGCTTCAGCGGGTCGTCGCCGCGGTAGTAGTCGAGCACGATCTCGGCCTTGCGCTGCAGGTGCGGGTTCTGCTCCGACCAGGCGAACGCCTCGTCGATCTCCCGCGTCGAGATCAGCGTCGAGAAGATCGACGAGTAGCTCTTGGCGTGCACCGACTCCATGAACGCGATGTTGGTGTACACCGCCTCCTCGTGCGGGGTCAGCGCGTCGGGGATGAGCGACACCGCGCCGACCGTGCCCTGGATCGTGTCCAGCAGCGTGAGGCCGGTGAACACGCGGGTCGTCATGAGCCGCTCCGCGTCGCTGAGCGTGTGCCACGACTGGATGTCGTTGGACACCGGTACCTTCTCCGGCAGCCAGAAGTTGCCGACCAGGCGGTCCCAGACCTCGAGGTCCTTCTCGTCCTGCAGCCGGTTCCAGTTGATCGCACTCACGCGATCGATGAGCTTGAGCTTCCCCGTGGGCGCCATTGTCTTCTCTTCCCCGAATTCTCGATAGTTGCCCGACGCAATTACAGCATGCAGCTGACGCAGCCCTCGATCTCCGTCCCCTCGAGGGCCATCTGACGGAGACGGATGTAGTACAGCGTCTTGATCCCCTTGCGCCAGGCGTAGATCTGCGCGCGGTTGACGTCGCGCGTCGTCACCGTGTCGGGGAAGAACAGCGTCAACGACAGACCCTGGTCCACGTGCTGCGTCGCGGCGGCGTAGGTGTCGATGATCTTCTCGTAGCCGATCTCGTACGCGTCCTGGTAGTAGTCCAGGTTGTCGTTCGTCATGTACGGCGCCGGGTAGTACACGCGACCGAGCTTGCCCTCCTTGCGGATCTCGATCTTGGCGGGCACCGGGTGGATCGACGACGTCGAGTTGTTGATGTAGCTGATCGAGCCGGTGGGCGGCACGGCCTGCAGGTTCTGGTTGTAGATGCCGTGCTCCATGACGGAGGCCTTGAGCGCGCGCCAGTCGTCCTGCGTCGGGATGGCGACGCCGGCCTCCGCGAAGAGCCGCGCGACGCGCTCGGTCGCCGGCTTCCACTCGCCGTTCGTGTACTTGTCGAAGTACTCGCCGGTGGCGTACTTGGAGTCCTCGAACCCGCCGAACGCCTTGCCGCGCTCGATCGCGAGGCGGTTCGATGCCGCGATCGCGTGGTAGGCGACCGTGTAGAAGTAGAGGTTCGTGAAGTCGACGCCCTCGTCGGAGCCGTAGTAGATCCGCTCGCGGGCGAGGTAGCCGTGCAGGTTCATCTGCCCGAGGCCGATGGCGTGGCCGAGCTCGTTGGCGCGGCGGATCGACGGGACCGACTCGATGCTCGTCTGGTCGGAGACGGCCGTGAGCGCGCGGATCGCGGTGTCGATCGTCTTCGCGAAGTCCGGCGAGTCCATCGTCTTCGCGATGTTCAGCGAGCCGAGGTTGCAGGAGATGTCCCGGCCCACGTGGTCGTAGGAGAGGTCCTCGTGGAACGTCGACGGCGTCGACACCTGCAGGATCTCCGAGCACAGGTTCGAGTGGGTGATGCGGCCCTTGATCGGGTTCGCCGCGTTCACGGTGTCCTCGAACATCACGTACGGGTAGCCGGACTCGAACTGCAGCTCCGCGATCGTCTGGAAGAAGTCGCGGGCCTTGATCGTCGTCTTCGTGATGCGGTCGTCGGCGACGAGCTCGTCGTACTTCTCCGAGATCGAGATGTCGGCGAACGGCTTGCCGTAGACGCGCTCGACGTCGTACGGGCTGAACAGGTGCATGTCTGCGTTCTGCTTGGCCAGCTCGAACGTGACGTCGGGGATGACGACGCCGAGGGAGAGCGTCTTGATGCGGATCTTCTCGTCCGCGTTCTCCCGCTTGGTGTCGAGGAACCGCATGATGTCGGGGTGGTGCGCGTGCAGGTACACCGCGCCGGCGCCCTGGCGCGCCCCGAGCTGGTTGGCGTACGAGAAGGAGTCCTCGAGCAGCTTCATCACGGGGATGACGCCGGACGACTGGTTCTGGATGTGCTTGATCGGCGCGCCGTGCTCCCGGACGTTGCTGAGCAGCAGCGCCACGCCGCCGCCGCGCTTGGAGAGCTGCAGCGCGGAGTTGATGCCGCGCGCGATGGACTCCATGTTGTCCTCGATGCGCAGCAGGAAGCAGGACACGGGCTCGCCGCGCTGCGCCTTGCCCACGTTGAGGAAGGTCGGCGTCGCCGGCTGGAACCGTCCGGAGACGACCTCCTCGACGATGTCGCGCGCGACCTGCTCGTCGCCGTCGGCGAGGCCGAGGGCGACCATCGAGACGCGGTCCTCGAAGCGCTCGAGGTACTTCTTCCCGTCGAACGTCTTCAGCGTGTACGACGTGTAGTACTTGAACGCGCCGAGGAACGACTCGAACTGGAAGTCCTTCGAGTACGCGAGCCGGAACAGCTCCTTGACGAAGGTGCGCGAGTACTTCTCGAGGACCGCCGGGTCGTAGTACTTGTTCTCGAGGAGGTGGTCGAGCTTCGCGTCGAGCGTCTCGAACTGGATGGTGTTCGGCACCACGTGCTGCTCGAAGTAGGCCGTGGTGGCCTCGCGGTCCTTGTCGAACTGGATCCTGCCGTCGTCGCCGTACAGGTTCAGCATCGCGTTCAGCGCGTGGTAGTCGAGCTGCACGCCCTGCAGCGGCACGGGGGTGGCCCCCGCGAGCTCCGGGTCCGTCGTCGAGCTCACGCCGAGATCAGTGACTGTCGTTGCCAAAATCGTCCCAATCCGTCACGGACGCGCGTGGCGTCCTCAGCCGTCCCCAGGAGTTCGAAGGCGTACAGGTAGGGCACCTGGCACTTCGCGGAGATGATGTCGCCGGCGATGCAGTAGGCAGCGCCGAAGTTGGTGTTCCCCGCGGCGATGACGCCGCGGGCGAGCGACCGGTTGTGCGGGTCGTTGAGGAACTCGCGCACGCGCCGTGGCACCGCGCCGCCCTCGTTGCCCCCGCCGTAGGTCGGGACCATGAGCACGTAGGGCTCGGTCACCGTGAGGAAGCCGTCCTGCTTGCGCACCGGGATCCGGTGCACGGACATGCCGAGCTCCTCGAGCCCGAGGCGCTCGACGAACCGGTGGGTGTTCTCCGACACGCTGGAGAAGTAGACGAGAGAACTCATGCTCAGCCTCCCCCCGGATGCTGCTACCAGGCCGACGCGCTGCGTCGAGGAACACGCACGGCGCCCCGGGTCGGGTGTCGAAGCCCGGGGCGCCGGCCGTTCGTGGGGTGCGGGGCCGCGGCCTGCGCGCCCCGCGTCCTGTCGAGTCTGTGCGGAGGTGCGCGTCAGGCCGAGACGGCCTGCTGCGCCGCGACCGCGGCGATCTGGTCCGGGCGGAAGCCCGACCAGTGGGTGTCACCGGCGACGACGACGGGGGCCTGCAGGTAGCCGAGCCCGCGGACCATCTCGAGCGCCTCGGCGTCCTGGGTGATGTCGACCACCGAGTACTCGACACCCTTCCGGTCGAGGGCGCGGTAGGTCGCATCGCACTGCACGCAGGCCGGCTTGCTGTAGACCGTGATGCTCATGTGTCTCTCCCTCTCTGCGCTCCCCGCCGGGGGGCTTCGTCCGACCGGTGTCGCGACCCTGCGAGCCGGTCCCCTCGACGGGCCTCGAAAGGGCCCGGACCAGGGATGACGCCCGTGGAACTACGCCGGTGTGCTTTGTTCGAAGGGCTGTGCGCCCCGCGTGCTCCAAACACTACACCTAGTGGTCGGGGCGCGCGCGGGGCCGACATCTTGTGGTTGACACGACTGTCATTCGTCGAACACCCCTCGTCTCGCACCCTCTCTCACAGCGTCCCACGGGGGTCCGACAGTCCTCGTCCACAGGGCGTACGGGGCGCCGTCAACACCGCCTCGGGTCGACCTTCCGCAGCACCGTGCGGATCTCGCCCGGATGTCCACAGGCGGTGGGCGACGGGCGTCCACAGCGTGTGCGCGACGACGCGTCCCCGCGCGGCGGGGCCGCGGTCCGGCAGGCCCTCGAGCTCCCGTCCGGGCAGCGCCCGGCAGATCGGACATTCCCGGCGCGGAACCGGCCGAAAACTCGTCGACGTCATCGGCGTGTCGCGCGCGGTGGTGTGTCGCACACCCGCGCGCGACCCGTCAGTCGACGGCGCGCCACCCCGCGGGGTCGACGCCGCCCGGCACCGCCGTCGCCGGGTCGTACGGCGTGCGGGTGAAGTGGAAGGTGCCGACGTCGAGGGCCTCCGCGGGCGTGCCGGTCGCGACGGGCCGCAGCCGCTCCCCCCGCCAGTAGCCGCCCGCCACGCCGACCCAGCCGCCGTCGGGCGCGGGCCCGAACACCGTGCTCCGGCCGTCCGACGCGCTCAGGTCAAGGCAGCCGTCGGGGCGCACGGACAGCGTGTACGCCATCGGGCCCCAGTACCAGGTCCCGGCCAGCGCCAGGGCGCGGGGGTCGGCGGCGTCGGCGCCGGCAGGGGCGGGGACAGGGACGGGAGCCGGCCCGTCCAGGAGGTCGAGCAGGAGGGACGCGTCGCCGAACCCGGCGGTCGAGCTGCCGCATACGGCGACGACGTCGCCCGTCGCGGGGTCCGCGCGCAGCGTCGCGGTGAACCCCGGCACCGAGCCGCCGTGGCCCACCGTGCGCCGGTCGGGGCGTCCCAGGTCGCCCGGCGCGTGGTGCACGGACACGCCCAGCCCCCACGCGGACGTGAACGGCACGTCGTCGTCGACCACCGCCCGTGGCACCGCCATCCGGCGCCGCCACGCGAGCGGGAGCACCTCGTCACCGGCGGCGCCGCCCGCGCCCACCAGCCACGACCCGAACCGCACCAGGTCCGACGGGGTCGACCACACCTCCCCCGCCGGCCCCATCGCGCCGTAGGCGGCCACGGGCTCGACGAGGACGGCGTCGGCGTCGGGGTGCACGGCGTATCCGACGGCGGGCTCCCCGGACGGTGTCCGCCCGGTGCTCGCCATCCCCAGCGGCGTCCAGACCTCGTCGCGCAGGACGGCGTCCCACGACCGGCCGTGCTCCTCCTCGAGCAGCCGCCCCAGCACCGCGAAGCCCACGTTCGAGTAGTGGTGCCGCTCCCCCGGCTCCCACAGCGGCTCGACGCCGGACGCGACGAGGCCGTCCCACGACCCCGCGCCGTGCCGCTCCCACCACGGCCCCGGCGGCTCGGCCGGCAGGCCCGCGGTGTGCGTGAGCAGCTGGGCGACCGTGGCGTCCGGGGCGGGGGCGTCCGCGAGACGCCGACCCACGGGGTCGTTCAGGCCGAGCCGCCCGGCGGCCACCAGCCGCAGCACGGCCACGGCCGTCATGGGCTTGGTGATCGACCCGATCCGGAACGCCGTGCCCGGGCCGGACGGCGCCCAGCCGGCCGTGCCGGTCCACGCCACCTCGCCGGCGCGCCCCACCGCGGCGGACAGGGCCGGCACCCGCCGCTCCCGGCACCGCGTACGGAGCGCGGCGTCGAACCGGGCGGCCTCGTCCGGCGTGGTGGTGGGCGGCAGGTCGGGACGCGCGGCGGTCATGCCCGCACGGTAGTGCCGAACAGGCGGGGCCGGGTGCCCGTCAGGGGGCGGCGGCGGTGACGGGCGGCACCTCGCCTGAGGTGACCAGCCGGCGGTACCAGTGGGCGGAGTCCTTCCAGGTGCGCTCGCCCGTCGGATAGTCGACGTGCAGGATGCCGAAGCGCTTGGAGTAGCCGTAGCCCCACTCGAAGTTGTCCATGAGCGACCAGGCGAAGTACCCGCGCACGTCCGCGCCCGCGTCGCGGGCGGCGCCCACGGCCTCGACGTGGTCGTGCAGGTAGGCCACGCGGCGGTCGTCGTGCACGCGGCGCTCCCCGTCGTCCACCACGAGCTCGTCGTCGAAGGCGGCCCCGTTCTCGGTGACGGCCAGCGGCAGGCCGGGGTACGTCCGGTGCAGCCGCAGCAGCAGGTCGGTGAGCCCCGAGGGCTCGATGTTCCATCCCATCGCGGTGTACGGGCCCGGCTGCTCGGCGAACTCGACGTCGGTGACGCCGATCCACGGGCTGTGGCTGGACGCGCCGTGCCCGTCGTTCTCCGACCGCTCGCCGTCGCCCGCGAACTTCCGCACGGTGACGGTGGAGTAGTAGTTGACGCCGAGGACGTCCAGGGGCTGGCGGATCTGCTCCAGGTCGCCGTCGTGCACGAAGGACCAGTCGGAGACGTGGGCGGTGTCGGCGAGCAGGTCGTCGGGGTACGCGCCGTCGAGGATCGGACCGAGGAACGCGCGGTTGGCGAGCGCATCGATCTTCCGGACGGCGTCGGCGTCGCCCCCGGACGCCGCGTCCGCCGGCCGGATGGCGTGCAGGTTCAGGGTGATCGACACCTGCGCGCCCGGCAGCACCTCGCGGATCGCCTGCGCGGCGAGCCCGTGCGCCAGGTTGAGGTGGTGGACGGCCGCGAGCGCCGCGGCGGGCTCGGTACGGCCGGGCGCGTGGACGCCGGAGCCGTACCCCAGGTAGGCGGAGCACCACGGCTCGTTGAGGGTGGTCCAGGCCTCGACGCGGTCGCCGAGCTCGGCGGCCATGTGCCGGGCGTACTCGGCGAAGGCGTACGACGTGTCCCGGTTCGCCCAGCCGCCGGCGTCCTCGAGCTCCTGCGGCAGGTCCCAGTGGTAGAGGGTGACGAACGGCCGGATGCCGCGCTCGCGCAGCGCGTCCAGCAGGTCGCAGTAGAACGCGACGCCCTCGGGGTTGAGGGGGCCGCTCCCGCCGGGCTGCACGCGCGACCACGAGATCGACAGGCGGTAGGCGCCGACGCCGAGCCGGTCGAGGTGGTCCACGTCCTCGGCCCAGCGGTGGTAGTGGTCGCACGCGACGTCGCCGGTGTCGCCGTCGCGGGTGCGCCCGGGGGTGTGGGAGTACGTGTCCCAGATGGAGGGCCCGCGACCGCCCTCGGAGGCGGCGCCCTCGATCTGGTACGCCGCGGTCGCGGTGCCCCACAGGAAGTCGGCGGGGAACGTGCGGGCGGCGGTCGCCTCGCCGACCGTCTCGGTCGCGGTGGCCGTGGACGTGCTGGTCATGGTTCTCGGTCCTCGATCCTGGAGGTCATGGCGGGTGGCAGAGGAGTGTGGGAGCGCTTCCACACTCCTGTCAGTGTAGGTCACGGGAACGGGCCGGACCCGAAGGGCGTCGCGGTCGAGCGTGCGGTCCGTCGCGTCATGCCACTGGGTGGCGCGACGGACCGCGTGCTCGAGAGCGGCTCAGACGGTCAGGGTGACGGTCCCGGGGCCGTCGCCCGTGGCCGTGCGGGTGCCCGCCCGGACGGTCCAGGCGCCGGGGGCGTCGTCGCTCGTGACGGCGACCTCGTCGCCCGCGCGGCGGACGTGGAAGTGCGCCGTCTCTCCGCCGGGCCCGCCCGTCGGCACGGGGGTGACGGCGTCGTAGCCGTCCGGGAGCTCGACGCAGCGCAGCTCCACGCCGTCGGCCCACGCGTAGTCGGGCCGGTCGGTCCGCGCCCCCACGGGCAGGACGGTGCCCGGGCGCACCAGCACCGGCAGGGAGTCGAAGCCGTGGGTCTCGGTGACCCACCGCGGGCCCGTGACCGTCTCGGCCTGCCCGCCGTCCGCGCCGTCGAGCAGCCGCGTCCACGTGCCCTCGGGCACGTAGTACTCGACCGTGCCGTCGGCCCGGAAGACCGGGGCCACGAGCAGCGACCCGCCCAGCATGTACTGCATGTCGACGCCGAACGTGGCCCGGTCGCGGGGGAACTCCAGCACCATCGGCCGCATGATCGGCGTGCCCGCGGCGTGCGCCTCCTCCCCGGCCTGCGCGAGGTAGGGCATGAGCGACATCTTCAGGTGCGCGAAGCGGCGCGCGACGTCGACCGCCTCCTCGTCGAAGGCCCACGGCACGCGGTACGACGACGAGCCGTGGAAGCGCGAGTGGCTCGACAGCAGGCCGAACGCGAGCCAGCGCTTGAACACCCCGGCGTCGGGGGTGCCCTCGAAGCCGCCGATGTCGTGGCTCCAGTAGCCGAAGCCCGACAGCGCGAGCGACAGCCCGCCCCGCAGGGACTCCCCCATCGACGCGTAGGTCGAGTCGCAGTCGCCGCCCCAGTGCACCGGGAACTGCTGGCCGCCCGCCGTGGCCGACCGCGCGAAGACGACGGCGTCGCCGCGCCCCCGGCGCCGCTCGAGCAGGCGGAAGACCAGCTCGTTGTACAGCTCCGCGTAGTAGTTGTGCATCTTGCGCGGGTCCGAGCCGTCGTGCCAGACCACGTCCTCGGTGGGCACCCGCTCGCCGAAGTCGGTCTTGAACGCGTCCACGCCCTGGTCGAGCAGGCGCTCCAGGTGGCCGAGGTACCAGTCCGCGGCCTCGGGGTTGGTGAAGTCGACCAGCGCCATGCCCGCCTGCCACAGGTCCCACTGCCACACCCCGCCGTCCGTGGTGCGCAGCAGGTAGCCCTTGGCGCGGCCCTCCTCGAACAGCGGCGAGCGCTGCCCGATGTAGGGGTTGATCCAGACGCTCACCTTCAGGCCCCGGTCGTGCAGGCGGGCGAGCATGCCCTCCGGGTCGGGGAAGACGCGCGGGTCCCACTCGAAGTCGCACCACTGGTACTCGCGCATCCAGAAGCAGTCGAAGTGGAACACGCTGAGCGGGAGACCGCGCTCGGCCATCCCGTCCACGAAGCTCGTGACCGTGGCCTCGTCGTAGTCGGTGGTGAACGACGTCGAGAGCCACGTGCCGTACGACCAGGCCGGCACGCGCGCCGGCCGCCCGGTGAGCGCGGTGTAGCGGCGCAGCACGTCCTTCGGCGTCGGGCCGGCGATGACGTAGTACTCGAGCGACTGGCCCTCCACCGAGAACTGGACGCGCGTGTTCACCTCCGACGCGACCTCGAGCGACACCCGCTCCGGGTGCGCCACGAAGACGCCGTACCCCTTGCTGGTCAGGTAGAGCGGCACGTTCTTGTACGCCTGCTCGCTGGACGTGCCGCCGTCCTCGTTCCAGACGTCGACGGACTGCCCGTTCTTGACGAACGGCCCGAACCGCTCGCCGAGGCCGTACACGTGCTCCCCGGGCTCGAGCGTGAGCTGCTCGTGCACCCAGGTGCCGCCCTCGAGCGGGCCCGACGTCGCGCTCATCGCGCCCACGGACTTCGGCAGGCTGGAGGTGAGCACGCGGCCGTCGTGCTCGACGTCCACGTGCCACCCGCCGCCCCGGTGCACCCGCACGGAGAGCCCGCCGGTCTCGAGCACGCCCTCCGTCTCGTCGACCTTGACGACCGGGAGGAAGCCCGGCTCGCCCTGGACGGCGAACTCCGGCCCGCGGCGCGCGGCCCCCGCGAAGTGCTCCACGCGCACCCGCACGACGCCCGGCGCGGGAGAGGAGTAGGTGACCGTGAGCATCGGCCGGTTGAGCGTGTCGCCCCGGCGCCGGACCGGCGCCGTCGGGGCGTACACGGTCATCGTGCCCGCGGTCTCGTCGACGCGGACGTCGTCGACCTCCACCGCGTACAGCGGCGCGATGCCACGGCGGGTCTGCCAGTAGCCGTCGGTGAACTTCATCAGGTGCACCTACTCCGTGCTGTCGTGTCGATGATGGCGGAGCGCCGAGGAGCACGCCGCGCGAGGGGGTGGTGCGCTACTTCACCGCGCCGGCGGTGACGCCCCGGGTGAGGGTGCGCTGGAAGATCAGGAAGAACACCAGGGCCGGGACGAGGGAGACGAGCGCCCCGGCGTTGGTCGTGGGGGCGTCCATCATCCGGTCGCCCTGCAGCGACGCGAGCGCGATCGGGATCGTCTGCGTGTCGTTGGTCGTGAGCATGACCAGCGGGATGAAGAACTCGTTCCAGGTCCAGATGAAGAAGAAGATCATCAGGACCATGAGCGTGGGCCGCACGATCGGGAAGACGACCCGCCACAGGATCCGCCAGCGGCCCGCGCCGTCGAGCGCCGCCGCCTCGAGCAGCGCCGGCGGGAACGTGCCGAGCACGGACGCCAGCAGGTAGGTGCCGAAGGCCGACTGGATGACCGTGAAGATGATGATCACGGACCACTGCGAGTTCGACAGCCCCACCTGCCGGGCCATGTCGAACAGGGGGTAGATCAGCGCCTCCTGCGGGAGCATGTTCGCGAGCAGGAAGAGCAGCACCACCCACATCCGGCCCTTGATCCGGCCGATCCCGATCGCGTAGGCGTTGAGGAGCGAGAGGGCGCACGCCGCCACCGCCACGACGGCGGAGATGAAGAACGAGTTCCACAGCTTCACCGGGAACTCGGTGCGCTGCCAGAAGTTCACGAGCCCGTCGAGGTACAGGCTCGTCGGCAGGCTGAGCGGCCCGTGCTGCGTGTAGTCGTCGGGCGACTTGAACGCGTTGAGCAGCATCACCAGCAGCGGCGCGACCACGAGCAGCGCGACGACGACGGCGCCCGCGAGCACGAACCAGCGCCCGGCGCCCCGGTGGTGGCGGTCCCCGCTGCGCGACCGGACCGTCGCCAGGGTCGCGGCCATCAGCGCCCCACCTCCTCGGCCCGCTCGGCGCGCGTCTGCAGCGCGAGGATCACGACGGCGACCACGAGGATCACCACGGTGAGCACGGTCGCGACGGCGGCGCCGTAGCCCACCCGCGACTTGTCGAAGAAGTTGAGGTACGAGTAGTAGCTCGGCACGAGCGTGGAGCTCTCCGGGCCGCCGCGGGTCAGCACGTAGATCGGGCCGAACACCTTGAGCGCCGCGACCGTGCAGGTCAGCGTCACGACGAACGTCTCCGGGCGGATCTGCGGGATCGTGATGGCCCGGAATCGCCGCCACCAGCCGGCGCCGTCCAGCTCCGCCGCCTCGTAGAGCTCGGGGTCCACCCGCTGCAGCGCCGCCATGAAGATCACGACGGGGTACCCGATCTGCACCCAGATCAGCACGAGCATGACGCTCGGGAGCGCCGTGCTCGGGTCGCCCAGCCAGTTCGGCGGGTCCGCGACGCCGACGGCGCGCAGGATCTCGTTGAGCGCGCCCGTCTGGGCGTTGAGGATCCAGTTCCACAGCACGCCCGCGACGGCGACCGGGAGGATCTGCGGCAGGTAGTACGTGGCCCGCAGGACCGACGCCACGCGGGCGCCGAACCGCCGGCCCAGGTAGTCGAACAGCACCGCCGCGAGCAGCAGGCCGATCACGGTCGGCACGAGCACCATCGCCACGATCATCGCGACGGAGTTCTGGAACGACGTCCAGAACGCGGCGTCGTGCCAGAGCTCCGTGTAGTTGTCGAGGCCCACCCAGGTGAGCGGCGCCAGGCCGCCGCGCCAGGAGAACAGGCTGATGTAGACGTTGGTCACCAGCGGGTACCCGATGACGAGCACGAAGAGCACCGCGCCGGGGAGCAGGTACGCCAGGTAGGGCAGGGTCGTGCCCCGCCGGCGGCGGCGCGTCCGGGCGTCGGCCCGGGACGCCGCCGCGGGCGGGCTGAGGGTGGCGGTCACGTCGTCACTCGCCGAGCAGGTCGGCCTTGCCGTCCGTGTAGGCCGACTCCAGCCCGTCGAGCACCTGGTCCGGTGTCTTCGACCGGTTGATCAGGGACTGCAGCTGGCTGACGATCGTGTCGTAGTAGCCCGGCACGGGCCAGTCGGGGTAGAACGCCAGGCCGTCGTCGTCGAGGATCGCCTGGAAGTTCTCGGTGAGCTCGCGCGTCCTGTCGTCGGTGATCGTGGACGCGTCGCCCGCGACCGGCAGGCCGCCCGTCTGCGCGAGCACGTCCTGCACCTCGGGGCGCAGCGTGGTGTCGATGAACTCCGTGGCCAGCGACGGCGAGTCCGCGTTGGTCGGGACGACCCAGAGGTTGCCCGACGAGCCGGTGTGCAGCGTGTTCCCCGGGAAGTTGAACTGACCCCAGTCGTCCTTCATCTCCGCCGTCACCCGTCCGAACCACCACGAGCCGGAGACCATCATCGGGTAGTCGCCCTTCATGAAGGCGACGCCCATGTCCTCGGCCGTGAGGCCGGCGGAGTCGGAGGCGACGTAGCCGTCCTCGATCCACGAGTCGAGCTGCTCGGTGGCCGCCGTCATCTCCGGCCCGTGGAAGTCGACGTCGCCGTCGAAGAGCTGGTACTGGTCGACGAGCTCCCGGTCGGCGTTCGCCAGCACGAGCTCGTACCAGAGCTGTCCCATCGGGTACTCGGCGCCGGCCTCGGCCAGCGGGGTGACGCCGTCGTCCTTGAACGCCTTCATCACCTGCTCGAGCTCCTCGAGCGTGGTCGGCACCTCGAGGCCCGCGTCCGCGAACATCTGCTTGTTGTAGTAGACGCCGACGAACTCGCCGTAGTTGGGCACGCCGTACCAGTCGCCGGAGCCCATGAGGCCGTTCTCGTCGTAGCGCGCGGTGGTCTGCAGCGAGCCGGAGAGCTTGTCGGCCCAGCCGTTCTCCTCCGCGGCGTCGGTCAGCGGGGCGATCAGGCCCTGCGCGGCGAGCTGGCCGGCCGTCGCGTTGCCCTTGTTGTACTCCATGACGTCGGGCACGTCGTCGCCGGTCAGCACGATCTTCGCGTTCTTCTGGATCTGCTCGAACGTCTGCTTCTCGACCTCGACCGTGACGTCCGGGTGCTCCTCGGAGAAGATCTCGATCGCCTTGGCCCACGCCTGGCCCATCGCCGAGTCCTCGTTCTCGTAGTGCCAGATCGTCAGGGTCTTGTCGTCGGTGTCGCCGCCCCCGGCGGTCGTTCCGCCGCCTCCCCCGCCGCCGACGCAGGCGGTCAGCGTCAGGGCAGACGCGGCGATCAGTGCGGCCGCGGACAGCGTGCGTGCGCGGTGGAGCATGGGGGTCCTCCTCGTCGAGTCCAGCGCCGCGGCGGCAGTGCACGGGCCGCGGCGAGGCGCCCGATGTAAATCGAAGCGCTTCGACGGCGAGTATCGACCCCGGACGAACCGTCGTCAAGCAGGTGCCCCTCGACCTGGGACCGCGCGCCTCCCGGCGACCGCCCCGGCGGTCGAACCGATTCGCCCGCGCGCACTACGCTCTCCGACCATGGCCGAGCTACGCGCGACGACGCACGTCCTCCACACCGACAGCAGCGCCACCCGGTGGGTCGAGGCCTACCCCGTCGGCAACGGGCGCCGGGGGGTGATGTGCACGGGCCGCGCCGGTGTGGAGCACCTGTGGCTCAACGACCTCACCGCCTGGTCCGGCTCGCCGCACCCCGACCCGCTGGCCGGGGCGCGAGCCCGTGGCCCCGAGCACCTCGCCCGGGTCCGTGCCGCCGTCGAGGCGGGCGACGTGCGCGGGGCCGAGGCCCTGCTCGCCGAGATGCAGACCCCGTGGGCGCAGGCCTACCTCCCGCTCGCCGAGATCGACGTCGCCGTCGAGCCCGCCGGCCCGGCGAGCGGGCCCGCGCCGCACCCCCACGGCATCGAGCGGCGCGAGCTGGACCTGCGCACGGCCGTCGCCACGCACGCGTGGGAGCACCCCGTGGCCGGGCGCGTCGTGCAGGAGACCTGGGCCGACGATGCCGCGCCGATCACGACCGAGACACCCTTGCCGATGAGGTCGGTGGCGGTGCTGGTCGCCACCGAGAGGTCGGTGCTGTCGCCGGAGTCGCCCCACTCGACGCTCACGTCGTTGCCGAGGACGCCGCCGGCGGCGTTGATGTCGTCGATCGCGAGACCGACACCGGCGATCTCCGGCGGCCCGAGGAAGGCGAGGGTGCCCGTGACCGGCAGGATCGTGCCGATCTTCAGCGGCTCGGCGGAGCCGCCGCCGCCCTCGCTGCTGTCGCCGCTCCCGCCGTCGGACGAGGCGCAGGCTGCGAGGCCGAGGCTGAGGACTGCCGCGAGGGCCATGCCCTTGGCGGCCGTGGTGCGTCGGATCATGCTGTTCCCCTTTTGGAGGTAGGACATTCGCGGCTCAACACCGCATTCAGTGCCGCTGAACGTAGCGAGACTGTATGTCGCGGACGTGTCGCGCGGGTCCCTCCCGGCAGATCGTGACGAACCTGTAACCTGCGTCACACCCGGCCTCGTGAGCCCCCGCGTCAGGCGCGGAACTGCGTGAACGACGCGGTGGCCGGGTCCGCCCCCGTGCGCCCCTCGACGCCGGCCTCCAGAGCGTCGATCGCGGCGACCTGATCGGCCGACAGCTCGAACGAGAAGACGTCCAGGTTCGTGGCCTGCCGCGCGGCCGACAGCGACTTGGGGATGACGATCCGCCCCTGCTGCACCGCCCACCGCAGCACGACCTGCGCGGGCGTGACGCCGAGCTCCGCCGCCGCGGCGACGACGGCCGGCGCGTCCAGGTCGGCGCCGCGGCCGAGCGGCGAGTACGCCTCGACGGCGACGCCGAGCTCGACGCAGCGACGCTGGACCGCGGCCTGCTGGAACGTGGGGTGCACCTCGACCTGGTTCACGGCGGGCACGACGTCGGTCTCCGCGACGAGCCGGTCGAGGTGCTCCACCAGGAAGTTGGACACCCCGATCGCGCGCACGGCGCCCTCGGCGAGCAGCTTCTCGAACGCGCGCCACGTCTCGACGTACAGGTCCTTGCTCGGCACCGGCCAGTGGATCAGGTACAGGTCGACCTGGTCGACGCCGTGCGCGCGGCGGGAGTCCTCGAACGCACGCAGCGCCTGCTCGTACCCCTGGTCGCCGTTGCGGAGCTTGGTGGTGACGAAGACGTCCTCGCGGCGCAGCCCCGACGCGCGCAGCGCCGCGCCGACGCCCGCCTCGTTGTAGTAGCCGGCGGCGGTGTCGACGTGCCGGTAGCCGAGCTCGAGCGCCTGCTCGACGTTGGCCTGGGTGCCGTCGTCGGGCACCTGGAAGACGCCGAGGCCGACCTGGGGGATCTCGACGTCGCCGGACAGGGGGAGGGAAGGCACGGAGGAAGTGGTCATGGCTCCTTTGTATCGGCCCCCGCCGACGCCGCGTCCACCGACGCGACCACCCTGTGGACAGCCGGTGCGGCAACACTGGTGCGCGTGCTCGCGCTCGCGTACCGTTGTCCCCGTTGCAGTGCCTCGCTCGATCCGGACGGTCTCCCGTCCGCGCCACGGCGATCGCGTCGGAAGGACTGATGCGGTCACCCGGCGGACCTTGGTCTCAAGAGTTGACGACGATTCACCGTGATGCGCGATCTCGACGGTCGAGGTCGTCGACACCTCTTGAAGGAGTAAGCATGGCCACCGGAACCGTGAAGTGGTTCAACAGCGAGAAGGGCTACGGCTTCATCGCCCCCGAGGACGGCTCGGCCGACGTGTTCGTCCACTTCTCCGCCATCCAGTCCCAGGGCTACCGGTCCCTGGACGAGGAGCAGCGCGTGGAGTTCGACGTCACGCAGGGCCCGAAGGGCCCGCAGGCGGAGAACGTCCGCCCGCTCTGATCTCACCGCCCGGCCGGCTGACGCCGGCCGCGTGAGTCGCACGGCCCGCACCCCGCTCGTCGGGGTGCGGGCCGTCGCCGTTCCCGGGAACGCCGGCCCCGACGCGATCGTTGGACCGTCATGGGATTCCTCGACCGACTCCTCGGCAGAACTCACGACGAGCGCTCGTACCACGGCGTTCCCGGCCGGCCCGACGACGCCCGGCCGCGCACCGGCGAGGCGCCGGGGAAGCACGGCTACGCGCCGTACCCCGGCCAGCAGCCCGCCGGCCGGCCCGGCACCGGCGCCCCCGCCGCCCACCGCGACCCCGACGAGGTGGCCGTCGAGCGCTACCGCTACCTGCTGCGCACCGCGCCGCCGGACGCGGTCGAGCAGGCGCACGCCGAGGCGTTCTCCCGCCTGACGCCCGAGCAGCGCCGCCGCGTGCTCGACGAGCTCGGCTCCGGCCTCCCGCCCGCCGAGCGCGCGACCTCGGACGACCCGCAGGCCCTCGCCCGCATGGCCACGCGCGCCGAGATGCGGAACCCCGGCACGCTGGAGCAGTCCTTCCGCGGCCAGGGCGGCTACGGCGCGCGCGGTCCGGGCTTCGGGTCGATGGTCGGCTCCAGCCTGCTCGGCACCGTCGCGGGCGTCGTCATCGGCTCGGCCGTCGCGAACGCGCTCTTCGGCCCGGCCTTCGGCGACCCTTCGCAGGACTTCGCCGGCGACGCGGGCTCCGACGCCGGGGCCGAGGGTGGCGACGCCGGGGGTGACGCAGGAGCCGACGCCGGTGGGGAGGCCGGGTACACCGAGGCCGCGGGCGCGGACCCCGGCTACGACGGTGGCGGTGACGCCGGCGGGTTCGGCGACTTCGGGGGCGACTTCGGAGGCGGCGACTTCGGGGGGTTCTGAGCCTCGTCGGCGGGTTTCGACCGGCTCAACCAGCGACCGCCCGCTCGCACAGCCCGAGGAAGGCGCCGAGGCGGCCGAGGCCCTCGGGGGTGTGCGGCAGGTAGTCGGTGAGCTCGGGCGACCTCACGACGATCGCGCACCACTGCCCGCGCGAGACCGCGACGTTGATCCGGTGCCGGGACAGCAGGAACCCGGTGCCGCGGCGCACGTCGTGGGGCGACGACGCCGCGAGCGTGACGATCGCGACCGGCGCCTCGGTGCCCTGGAACCGGTCGACCGTGCCCACCCGCACGCCCCCGAGCCCCGCGTCGTCGAGCGCGCGCCGCACCGCCCACACCTGGGCGTTGTAGGCGGCGAGCACGACGACGTCGCGCGGCTCGAGCGGGCGCGCGGGCCGCCCGGCGCCCGGGGTCCAGGACCGCCCGACGACGGCGGCCGCCTGCCGCACCACCTCCTGCGCCTCCTCGGGCGACGCGACGCCGCGGCCCTCGTGCCGCACGGGCACGTGGTGCACGCCCGGGGCCACGCCGTCGAGCCGCCGTTCGGCCGCGGTCTCGTGGGCCTGCAGCCGGCCCTCGTACGCCAGCTGGGACACGGCCTCGCAGAGCGCAGGGTGCATCCGCCACGACCGCGAGAGGAAGTACCCGAGCCCCGGCGGCAGCACGTCGCGGCCGTCGACGAGCCAGCCGAGGGCGGACCGGTCGACGGGCTCGGGATGGCGCCCGCGGCTGACCTGCGGCAGCTGCTGCGGGTCGCCCAGGAGCAGCAGACGACGCGCGGACCGGGAGACCGCGATGGTGGACGCGAGCGAGAACTGTCCCGCCTCGTCCACGACCAGCAGGTCGAGGTCGTCGTCCGGCCAGCGGCCGGGGTGGGCGAAGTCCCAGGCCGTGCCGCCGACGACGCCGGGGCCGCGGCGGGAGAACTCGGCGAGGTCGTCCCCCGACAGCTCCGCGCAGGGCGACGCGGTGTGCCCCGAGCCGTCCGCCTGTCGCTTCTTGGCCACCCGGTCGGCGGGCACGCCCGCCTTCTCCACCACGGCGCGCAGCATGTTCTCCACGGCCGCGTGCGACTGCGCGACCACCCCGACGCGCCAGCCCTCGGCGACCAGCGCGGCGATCACGTGCGAGCCGACGTGCGTCTTGCCGGTGCCGGGCGGGCCCTGCACCGCGAGGTACGAGCGGTCGAGGTCGCGTCCACGCTCAACTTCCCCATGGCCAACGACACCCCCGTGATGCGGCTCGCCGCGCTGCGAGCGCTCGTCGCGGCCGG
>JADHZE010000350.1 GCA_026934365.1 Isoptericola sp. QY 916
GCAGCGCTGCGGCGAACCGGCGCCGCATGGTGGCGATGTCGGTGGCGGCCATGACGGGGAAGACGTAGGCGGTGGCGCTGGCCGACGCGCTGCGCGCCACCTCCGTCGCCGGCACGCTCGTCGCGGGCCGCTGGACGCACCACGCCCTCTGACCCCGAACGGTCAGAGGGCGTGGGCGGCCCGGGAGCCGGTCAGCCGCGGAGCTCGGCGATCTCCGCCAGGAGGGCGTCGCGCTGCTCGGCGTCGTCGACATGCTTCGTCACGACGCGCTCCAGCCGGTCCCAGTCCCCGTGGGCGAGGGCGGAGAACAGCTGCTGCGCCTGCCCGGTGGACAGGTCGAGCGCGGCGAGGCGGGAGAGCAGGCCGGGGCCGGGCTCCGGCTCCAGGTCGGCCTGCTCCTGCGCGGCCTTCCAGCCGACGAACGCGCCGGGGCGGTTGGTGATCATACCCTCGACGCCGAGGTCGGTGAACCGGGTCCAGTCGGCGGGGGAGTCGACCGTCCACACGAAGACGCCGACGCCGGCGGCGTTGAGGTCCTCGACGACGGACGGCCGGGTCGCCAGCGCCGCGCCGGACGGGTTGTAGTACGTGGCGTGCAGGCGCTCCGCCGTCGCGACCGGGTCGGCGTCGAGAGTGCCGCGCAGCAGGCCGAGCGGGATCTGCGGCGCCCGGTCGTACGCGTACTCCAGCGCCTTCTCGTCGAACGACTGCAGCACCACGCGGTCCTCCAGGCCGGCCTCGAGGATCATGTCGACCGTCCGGTCCACCTCCTCGCGGGTCTCCGGCCCCTTGATCTCGAGCAGCAGGTCGGAGCTGCCGGTGTCCATGAGGTCGAGCACCTGCGCGAACGTGGGCACCTTCTCGCCCGTGAACGCGGGGCTGAACCAGGACCCCGCGTCGAGGGAGCCGATGTCCGGCGACCGCAGGAACTCGACGTCGCCCGTCCCGTCGGTCGTGCGGTCGACCGTCTGGTCGTGCAGGACGACGGGGACGTCGTCGGCGGTGGTGTGCACGTCGATCTCGACGTACTCGGCGCCCGTCTTCATGGCGGCGGCGTAGGCGGCGAGCGTGTTCTCGGGGTTGACCGACGAGTAGCCGCGGTGCGCCGCGGTGACGGGCAGGTCGCCGGGCTCGTTCACGACCGGCTTCGGCTCGAGCTCCGTGACGACGACGTCGTCGATGCTCACGCGTGCGCCGTCGGCGGCGAAGCCGAGCACGCCGTCGTCGGTGCGGCCGATGCGGCCCTCCAGCACCTCCTGGCCGTCGTAGACCCAGGTGGCGTGGTCGCCCTGCACCTCGATGGCGATCTGCACGTCCTTGCCGACGCCGGCGTCCGACGGGGCGGACGCCGTGGCGGGCACGTTCCACGCGTTCCCCGCCGTGCGCTCGGCCAGCTCGATGCCGTTGCTCGCCGTCGTCGTGGAGCGCATGGCGGCCTGCCACCACGGCACGCCGCCGGCGGGGTCGATGTCGAGGATCGGCGCGAGCCAGCGCGCCGCGTTGTTCACGGCCTCGAAGCGCACCGTGGCCTCGAGGCGGTAGTTCTCCAGGTGCGGTCCGAACGTCACGCGCCCGATCGCCGCCGGCTCGCCCACGAGGCGGCCGTCCCGGACGGCCCACGCGCCCGACCCGGCCCGCCAGCCGTCGGGCAGCGAGCCGTCCGCGACGTCGTCGAAGTCCTGGGCGTAGACGATGTCGCCGGGCGCGCCGGACAGAGGAGCGGCGGCGAGCGGTGCGGCGGTCGCGACGGGCGGCGCGACGACCGTCGCGCCGAACGAGGCGAGGGACACCCCGGCGGCGACGGCGAACGCGAGCGTGGCGGAGACGGTGCGGGTGCCCGGTGGGGCGAGCAGCGTGCGGCGGCGGGCGGTCATGGTGGTCCTCCTGGCGGTTCGTGGCGGGTCGCCGGGCACGCTAGGAGGGCCGGGTGTCCGGTCCGGGGCCGGGCGCGTGGCCCGTCGGTGACCGTCGGGAGAACTTCCGGTGCCGGTGCAAGACTTCCGGGATGAGCGACCGCGCGGATGCCGAGGGCCGCCTGCGGGCGCGCCTCGCCGAGGTGACCGACCGCCTCGCGGCGCAGCGCCGCGCCGTCGACGGGATCGTCGAGTCCGCGCGCGACTCCAACGCCGACGACGAGCACGACCCCGAGGGCGCGACGCTCGCGTGGGAACGGCAGCAGGCGGCGGCGCTCGCGGCCGAGGCGGAGCGCGAGCGGGACCAGCTCCTCGCCGCGCTCGACCGCGTCGCCGCCGGGACGTACGGCGTCTGCGAGGTGTGCGGCCGGCCCATCCCCGCCGCGCGGCTGGAGGCGCGG
>JADHZE010000351.1 GCA_026934365.1 Isoptericola sp. QY 916
CCGCCCGGGCGGGCACCGCGCTCCGCTTCCTCGTGACGCTGCGGTGGGAGGAGCTGCCCGACGGCGACCCCCGCCGCGTCGGTCTGACGTCCCTGGAGCGGGCCGGGCTCGCCGCGCCCGAGGAGGTGGGGCGGCTCGACCGCGCCGCGTGCCTCGCCGTCGCGGCGGACGCCCTCGGTCAGGAGGGCGGCGGGGAGGACGCGGACCGGGATCCCGACGCCGACGCCCGTCTCGGCCGGGTCTGGGACCTGTCCCTCGGCAACCCTCTGTTCGCCGCGGAGCTCGCTCGGGGGCTCCGCGACCCCGCCGGGCCCGAGGAGGACGGCGGCCACGACGTCGCGCCGCTCGGCGTGCGACAGCTGGTCGACGAGCGACTGGGGCGGCTCGACACCGACGCCCGGCAGGTGGTGGAGGCGCTGTCCGCGGCGGGCGGGGACGCCGCGCTCACCGAGCTGCTCGACGTCGCCGCCGAAGGCCTGAACCCGCCGCTGACGGGGGCGGCCGCCGCGGACGCCGTGGAGCGCGCGCTCGCGGCGTCGCTCGTGGAGGAGCGCGTGGTCGTCGTCGACGGGCGCGCCGAGACGGGCCTCGCGTTCCGCCACCCGCTGGTGCGGATCACCTGCTACGACCGGCTCAGCGCCGTCCGGCGCCGGAGGCTGCACGCCGCGTTCGCGCAGACCGTCCTGCGCCGCCGACCGGAGGCGGTGGACGTGCTGGCCTCGCACTTCGCCCGCACCGACGACCCCCGCGCGGCCGAGTACCTGCGCCGCGCCGCCGAGCGCGCCGCCGCCCTGTACGCGAACGACTCCGCCGACCGGTACTACCGCGACCTCGTCGCCCGCCTCGACGTCGACGCCGCCCGGGCGCGGCTCGACCACGGCCAGGTCCTGCGGCGCATGGGCCAGTTCGAGCAGGCGGTCCAGGTGCTGCGGCCGGCGCTCGCCGAGTTCTCGCGGCGGGAGGACCACGACGGCACCGTGCTCGCGGCGTCCCGGCTGGCCGAGATGCTCGCCCGCACCGGCGACCAGGAGGACGCCGTGCGGGTGCTGGAGGGTCATCCGGTGGAGCCCCGCACGTCGCCCGAGCAGGCCGCCGCCCATCACCTGGCCTGGGCCACGCTCCTGAGTCGGCTCGGGCGCCACGACGAGGGCGTCGTCGCGGTGGACCGTGCACTGCTGGCCGTCGACCACGTGCCGCCGTCGTCCCGCGACGGCCTCCTGGCCCGCGCCTACGCCCTGCGCGCGACGAACCTCGGGAAGTCGGGGCGGATCCGCGAGGCCGGCGAGGCGGCGGACATAGCCCTCCCCCACGCCCAGGCGTACGGCGACCCGACACTGCTCGGCAACATCCTCTCCTCGCAGCGCGAGAACGCCCGGCGGGCCGGTCGCCTCGACGAGTCGGTCGCGATCGGCCGCCGCGCCCTCGACCTGGTCGCACAGTCAGGCGACCCGGTCTCCGCGGCGTTCGAGCGGGCGAACCTCGCCGAGCTCCATCTGCTGCTGGGCGACGTGGACCGAGCGCGCGACCTGGCGGAGGAGGCGGTGCGCGGCGCCGAGGACGAGGCCGGGTGGCTCGTGCCGTACGCGCTCGCCGTGCTCGGCCGCGTCCGCACGGCCGAGGGTCGGCCCGGCGACGCCGGCGCCCTGTTGGAACGCGCCGTGGCGGCCGCCACCCTGCTCGCCGACCGGCAGGCCCTGCACGAGGCGAGCACCGCGCTCGCCGAGCTCGCCCTGCGCGAGCAGCGCCCGCTCGACGCCCTGCGCGCGCTCGACGGCGCCTGGGAACCCGTGCCCGTGCTCGCCGCCCGGTGCGCGCTGAGGACCGGTGAACCCGCCCGCGCCCTGGAGCTGTCCGCGGCGGAGGCCACGCGCGCCCACGGCACCGGGGAGCGGCTCGCGGAGGTCGACGCGCAGGTGGTGCAGGCCGCCGCCCTGCGCCGGCTCGGCGACACCGTGCGCGCCGACGCCGTGCTCGCGGCGGCCGCCGCGCTGGCCGAGGCCCTCCCCTACCCGGCGGGCGCGGCTGCTGCCGCCGACGCCCGCGGCGACCGCCCGGCGAGCCCCTGATCAGGCCGGACGGGCGCCGCAGGCAGCTCATTGCGGCGCGGTGAGGTGCTCCTCCCACGGCAGCAGGGTGACCGGGTGCGGCGGGTGGTCGGACGCCCGCAGGGTCAGGTCCACGACGGCCGCGCGCACCCGCGCCCAGTCGGCGTCGCCGCCGGGGCCGCCGGACCCGTCCGGACCCTGCGCGACCTCGAGGATCTGCCGCAGCACCAGGACGGCGCGCGCCCGGTCGACGCGGTCCGCGGT
>JADHZE010000352.1 GCA_026934365.1 Isoptericola sp. QY 916
TCGGGCCGCGCGACGTCGGGACGATCAGCGGCGACAGCGCCGACCGGCACGCCGTCGGTGGGCGCCGGGGCGCCGACGGGGACCCGCGGGACGAAGGGCGGTTCGAGAGGGCCCGCGACGGGAACCACGAAGGCCGCCCCGAAGACAGCCCCGAAGACAGCCCCGAAGGCCGCGCCCGCCGAGGCCGCGCGGTCCCGTCCGCGCACCGCGGCGACGGCGGTGGTCCCGGCCGGGCAGGAGGTCCCGCCGAGGGTGTCGACGGCGATGGCGGACCGGCTCGCCGAGCGCACCGCGATGCGCCGGCATCGCGCCTGGCGGCGGGTGCTCGCATGGGTCCTCTCCGTTGTGGTCGTCGCGGGCCTCGCGTGGGTGGCCCTCTGGTCGCCGGTGCTCGCCCTGGAGAGGGCGGAGGTGAGCGTCGCCGGCGCGGGGCGGTACGTCGACGAGGCCAGGGTGCGCGAGATCGTCGAGGCGCCCGGCGGCACCCCGCTGCCCCGCCTGGACACCGTGGCGATGCGGGAGCAGGTGCTCGGGCTGCGCGGGGTGAAGGACGTCCGGATCGCGCGGGCCTGGCCCCACGGGCTCGCGGTGGAGCTCACGCCGCGCGTCCCGGTGGCCGCGGTGCCCGACGGGGACCGGCTGGCCCTGCTCGACTCGTCCGGGGTGCGCGTGGCGACGCGCGACGCGGCGCCGAAGGGGCTGCCGCAGGTGGACGTGCCGCTGGACGACGCGCTGGCGCTGCAGGCGGCGCTCCACGTGCTGGCGGCCCTGCCCGCCCAGCTCGCCGGCAAGGTGGAGCACGTCAGCGCCGACACGCAGGACGCCGTCGAGACGGTCCTGGAGGACGGCACGACCGTCCGGTGGGGCGGCAGCTCCGACCTGCCGCTCAAGGTCGAGGCGGTGCGCACGCTGCGCAAGCTCGCCGACGGCGCGCGGACCATCGACGTCTCGTCGCCCGAGCTGCCGGTGACCCGATGAGGGGAGCGACGGCGGCGCGGCAGGCGCGGACGGGTGAGGCAAGCACCGGGCGCGCGCGACACGCCGGAGCACGTCCGGCCTTGCGCCCGCCGCGCCGCCTACCGTCGATCGCAGCAGCAACCTGACATAACTCTAACCCTCAACTCGAACCTTAAGGTTGGGCCCGCGGGCCGGCCGGCAGGGCGGACGGGGGACGAGGACCGGACGTCGGGACAAGGAACGACCCGAGAGGCAACGACGTGGCAACTCCGCAGAACTACCTGGCAGTGATCAAGGTGGTCGGTATCGGCGGTGGCGGCGTGAACGCCGTGAACCGCATGATCGAGGTCGGGCTCAAGGGTGTCGAGTTCATCGCCATCAACACCGACGCGCAGGCGCTGCTGATGTCGGACGCCGACGTCAAGCTCGACGTCGGCCGTGAGCTCACCCGTGGCCTGGGCGCCGGTGCCGACCCCGAGGTCGGCAAGAAGGCCGCCGAGGACCACGCCGAGGAGATCGAGGACGTCCTGCGGGGCGCCGACATGGTCTTCGTGACGGCGGGCGAGGGCGGCGGCACCGGTACGGGCGGCGCGCCCGTGGTGGCCCGGATCGCCCGCTCGCTCGGTGCGCTGACGGTGGGCGTCGTGACGCGCCCGTTCACCTTCGAGGGCCGCCGCCGCTCCGTGCAGGCCGAGCAGGGGATCGACACCCTCCGCGAGGAGGTCGACACCCTGATCGTCATCCCGAACGACCGGCTCCTGTCCATGTCCGACAAGAGCGTCTCGGCGATCGCGGCGTTCCACTCGGCGGACCAGGTGCTGCACTCCGGTGTCCAGGGCATCACCGACCTCATCACGACGCCGGGCCTCATCAACCTCGACTTCGCGGACGTGAAGTCCGTGATGCAGGGGGCGGGCTCGGCGCTGATGGGCATCGGCTCGGCGAGGGGCGAGGACCGCGCGGTGCAGGCCGCCGAGCTCGCGATCTCGTCCCCGCTGCTCGAGGCCTCCATCGACGGCGCCCACGGCGTCCTGCTGTCGATCCAGGGTGGCAGCGACATCGGCCTCTTCGAGGTGCACGAGGCCGCGCGCCTGGTGCAGGAGGCGGCGCACTCCGAGGCCAACATCATCTTCGGCACGGTCATCGACGACGCGCTGGGCGACGAGGTGCGGGTCACCGTCATCGCCGCGGGGTTCGACGGCGGCGTGCCGCAGGCCCGCAAGGACGGTCGCGGCCTCGGCCAGATCGCCGGCGCGCCGGCCAAGCCGACGGTCGCGGTCGGCGAGGGCGGCACGACGGCGACGTCCGTGCCCCAGCCCGGGGTCCAGACGGCACCGCCCC
>JADHZE010000353.1 GCA_026934365.1 Isoptericola sp. QY 916
CCGCGAGCGCCGCCCGCGCCACCGGCAGCATCCCGTGCCCGTACCCGTCCGCCTTCACCACGGCCATCACCGCCGCGCCCGGGGCGTGGCCCGCCAGCACGCGCACGTTGTCGCGCACTGCGGACAGGTCGACGACCGCGCGCGCCAGCGCGTCGTCGGGGAAGGGCAGGTCGGCCGGCGCGGCGGGTGTGCTGTCGGCCGGGACCGCGGAGGGGACCTCGGTGCTCACGGTCATCGATTCTCTCACCGCGTGCCGTCGCCCCTGCCGCCGTCGTCCGCGCCCTCGCCACCCGGCCACGCGGCGAGGCGCCGGCGGGAGCGGAACTCGCGGGGTTCGCCGTCGATCGGGTCGACGAACGCGAGCGAGCGGGCGAGCAGCTGCAGGGGCCGGTCCGGGTCGTCGGGCGCGTCCTCGCGCAGCACCGGCCAGAACGGGTCGTGCAGCAGGGGCAGCCCGAGCGACGCCATGTGCAGGCGGAGCTGGTGCGTCTTGCCGGTGTGCGGTTCGAGCCGGTAGAGCCCGAGGCCGCGGGCCTCGTCCCGCGCGACGAGCGTCACCCGCGACTCCGCGTTCGGCTCGCCCGGCTCCTCCTGGGCCCGCACCACGCCCCGGTGCTTGACGATGCGCGAGCGCACCGTCGTCGTGCCCTCGCGGGCCAGGACCGACCCCGGAGCCGGCAGCGGCGCGACCGCCTCGTAGACCTTGCGCACCGCGCGGTCCTGGAACGCCGTCTGGTACGCGCCGCGCACCTCGGGCCGCACGGTGAGCACGAGCACGCCGGCGGTGGGCCGGTCGAGCCGGTGCGCGGGCACCAGCTCGGGCAGGTCGAGGGTGGCGCGCAGGTGCACGAGCACCGTGCGGGTCACCCAGCGCCCGCGCGGCATCGTGGCGACGAGGTGCGGCTTGTCCACCACCAGCAGGTCGTCGTCGCGGTGCAGCACCTCCAGCTCGGCGAGGGCGGGCACCTCCGGCTCGTCGGCGGGCGGGTCGCGGTACAGGTAGAGGAACCCGCGCGGCGCGTACGGGGTGGCGTCGTCGACGACGGCGCCCGCGCCGGTCACGACCTCGCCGGCGGCGAGCTTCTCCCGCAGCCGGGCGGCGTCGTCGCCGAACCGCTCCAGCAGGTACTGCGTCGCCGTCGCGTACCGGGCGACGCTGGCCGCGTCGTGCGGCAGCACGACGCGCGTGGGGTTGAGGCCGTCCCGCACGGGCAGGGGCGGGGCGTGCTTGCGCGGACCGGGTGGCACCGGACCATTGTCGCGCGCGGCATGATGGCCCGTATGAGCCTCTACGACATCCGGTTCGAGCGCATGGACGGCACGACGACGACGCTCGCGGAGCACCGCGACGACGTGGTGCTGGTGGTCAACGTCGCCTCGCGCTGCGGGCTCACCCCGCAGTACGAGGCGCTGGAGCAGCTGCAGAAGACGTACGCCGACCGCGGGTTCACCGTGATCGGCTTCCCGTCCAACCAGTTCCTCCAGGAGCTCTCCACCGACGAGAAGATCGCCGAGTTCTGCTCCACCACCTACGGCGTCACGTTCCCCGTGGTCTCCAAGGTCCGCGTGAACGGCCGCCACACGCACCCGCTGTACGCCGAGCTGAAGAAGACCCCCGACGAGGGCGGCCACGACGGCCGCATCCGCTGGAACTTCGAGAAGTTCGTCGTGCTGCCCGGCGGCGACGTGCACCGGTTCTCCCCGCAGACCGTGCCCGACGCCCAGGAGATCGTCGACCTCATCGAGAAGTCCCTGCCGAGGTAGTCATCAGCCCGGCGAGGTAGTACGAGTCCCCGCGAGGTAGTCCGGATCACCGCGAGGTAGTCCGGATCACCGCGAGGTAGTACGACCCGTCGACGGGCGGCGCTGGTCAGGTGCTCCCGACCGTCGTCAGGCCCCGGACAGCAGGGCGGCTACCTCGCCCGGCACCGCCGTCGCGACGTCGAGCGCCGCCACGGGGCCGCCCGGGTTCGCGCGGCGCGCGGCGCGACCGTGCACCAGCGCCGCCGCGGCGGCGACCTCGGCCGCGAGCGCCGGGTTCTCGACGACGTCACGAGACCGGGCCGCGAGCATCGCGCCGAGCACTCCGGCGAGCACGTCGCCCGCGCCCGCGGTGGCCAACCAGCCCGGCCCGTCGGCCTGCGCGTACGCCCCGCCCGTCCCGACGACGACGGTCACGCCTCCCTTGAGCAGCACCGTCGCGCCGGTGAGCTCGTGCGCCCGCCGCGCCCAGCGCAGCGGCTCGGCCTCGACGTCCGGGCG
>JADHZE010000354.1 GCA_026934365.1 Isoptericola sp. QY 916
GCGGCGTGCAGCGCGGCGTACCGGGCCCCGCGCCGCAGCAGCTCGTCGTGGCTGCCGACCTCGACGACGCGGCCGTGCTCGAGCACGACGATGCGGTCCGCCGCGCGCACCGTCGAGAGGCGGTGCGCGACGACCAGGGTCGTGCGGTCGCGCATGAGGCGGTCGAGGGCGTCCCGGACGACCGCCTCCGCCTCCGGGTCGAGCGCGCTGGTGGCCTCGTCGAGGAACAGGACGCGCGGGTCGCGCACCAGGGCCCGCGCGATGGCGAGGCGCTGGCGCTGGCCGCCCGACAGCCGGGCGCCGCGCTGCCCGACCACCGTGTCCCAGCCGTCCGGGAGCGCGTCGACGAACTCGAGGGCGTTGGCGTCGCGCAGGGCGGCGCGGACCCGGTCGTCGGCGGCGGCGTCGTCGTCCAGCCCGTACGCGACGTTCTCCCGGATCGTGCCCTCGAACAGCACCGACTCCTGCGGCACGACCGACACCCAACGCCGCACGCTGCGCAGGTCGAGCCCGGCCATGTCCGCGCCGTCGAGCAGGAGACGGCCGGCGGTGGGCCGCACGAACCCGAGCACGAGGTTGAGCAGGGTCGACTTGCCGGAGCCGGACGGCCCGACGAAGGCGACCGTCTCCCCCTCCCGGACCTCGAGGTCGACGTCGTGCAGCGCGTCCTGCGTCGCGTCCGCGTACCGGTGCGACACGTGCTCCAGGCGCAGGTGCCCGCGCACCTCGTCGACGCGCCGGCGTCCCTCGTTGCGCTCGAGGTCGGGCTCCGCGAGCACCTCCGCGATCGAGCGCACCGACTCCACGCCGCGCGCGGTCACGGGCACGAGGTTGAGCACCTGGGTGAGCCCCTGGGTGAGGAGGCCGAAGTACGTCGACAGCAGCACCACCTCGCCGGGCGTGACGGGGATGAGCCCGGTGAGGGAGACGACGGCCGCGAGCACGAGGCAGCAGACGCCGAGCAGCTGCATCGCGACCCACGAGACGGACGCGACGCGCCCGTTGAGCAGGTCCAGCCGCAGGGCGGCGCGGCGCACCTCGTCGGCGCCGTCGGCGACGCGGGACACGGCCGTGCGCTCCAGGCCGTGGGCGCGCGTCACGGGGATGAGGGACGCCATCTCCCCCACCTGGGCCGAGAAGCCCTCGATCTCGCGGCGGAACTCCGCGTTGCGCGCCTGCGAGCGCCGCGACATCGTGCGCCGGATGACCAGCGCCGTCGGGATGGCGAGCGCGTAGACGGGCAGGAACTCGGGGACCTTCAGCGCCGTCATGGTGATCGCGCCGACCATCACCATCGCCGCCGACAGGAGGGGGTGCGTCACCTGCTGCAGCATGAGCTCGACGTTCTCGACGTCGCGCACGACCTTGCTCTGCACGACGGCGGAGCTGGCCCGGGAGTAGTAGCCGATGGACAGCTCCTGGAGCCGCTCGACCAGCGCGTTGCGCAGGGCGGCGCCCGTGTCGCGCACGACGGTCATGAAGTTCCGCGTGTACACGATGTGGTTCGGGTAGTTCTGCGCGAGGAGCACGACCGCCACGGCGAACCAGATCAGCACGCTCGTCACCGGCCCGCCCTGGGCGACGACGTCGATCACGGCCCCCGTGATGACCGGCAGGAACCACAGGGGCGTCTCCTTCACCGCGAAGGCGAGGAGCGCCACCGTCATGCGGCGCGGCCTTGTGGCCAGCAGGCGCAGCAGCGAGCGCACCGGCCGTCGGCCGTCGAGGAGGGGCTGGTCGGACGTGCTGGCAAGGGCTTTCCGGCGCACGAATCGATTCTAGACGGCGCCCGGGGTGCGGTCCTCGCCACAGTCGCGCCCGGACGGTCCGCGCGGGCCCCGGGCGCGACTAACCTGATGCCGTGGCTACCTTCTCGAGCGTGACGCGCCAGCACATCCTCCGGGCGATCGAGGAGCACGACGACCGCGGCCCCGACGCCTTCGTCGGCGTCTACGGGTTCACGCCCACGCCCGGCCACACGTTCGTCCACGAGGAGCGCACGTACGACTCCAAGGCCGTGCTCGGCGTCGCGCACAAGTACGCCACGGGCGTCCCGGCGCGCGCCGAGGACCTCGTCGACGCCAAGTGCGACGACGCCGCCATCCTGCGCAAGCACGGCTTCGTGGCCACCGCCCCCGCGTCGGCCGCGCCGGCCACGGCCCGCAAGGCCGCCGCCCCGCGCCGCAAGGCCGCGAGCGCCCCGACCCGCAAGCCCGCCGCCCCGGAGCCCGAGCTCGCGATCTGCCCCACC
>JADHZE010000355.1 GCA_026934365.1 Isoptericola sp. QY 916
ACCCGGGCACCCGGGACGCCGGTGCCCGGCACCAGGTCCGCGAACGCGACCGTGCCGTCGGGGGCGTCCAGCGCGACGGCGGCCGGGTCGGTCTCGGGGGCCCACCCGATGACGTCGCCGTAGGTCATCACGGCGCCCGCGGCGTCGACGGCGCCGGGCGGCAGGTCGCCGTCGAACGACCGGGCGAGCGCGGGCAGCGCGACCGCCACGAGGTCGGCGGCACCGGGCCCGGCGAGCACGCTGGCCCAGGCGTCGGGACGCGCGGTGACGACGACGTCGCCTCCCGTCGCGGGGGTGTCGCCGGCGGGCTCCACGGTGGCGCCGCAGCGCCAGGCGGCCAGCGCCCAGAGCACGCCGCGCCAGTGCGGGGGCAGGTCGAGCGTCACGACCGTGCCCGGCGCGGCGTCGAACTCCTCCACGAGCAGGTTCACGGTCTTGCTCACCCAGTTCTGGAGGACGGCGCCCGAGAGCTCGACGCGTTCGCCGCCGTCGCCGTACCACGTGAGGCGGGGACGCCCCGGGTCCGACAGGACGAGATCCATCATCTGGGAGATCGTCGTGGGGGTGCGGCCGGCGGTGGGGAGCGGGTTCACGCAGGTCAGCCTACGAGTGCCCGGACCAGCTCAGGCCGGCACTCGTGTGAATGGGCAGTGGAGATCGCAATCACTAGCACATTTCGACTTGACGCCTCCGAAGGACACGCGTGTAATTCCAGGTATGCAGTTTCCCTAGAGAACGGCATGGAGGGGCACGCCATGTGGAATTTGCTCGATGGGGACCGGGGGGTCTTCCCGTCAGACGTCGGCCGTGAGCCCGAGCGCGTGGCGCCGGTGCTCCCGCTGTTCGGCGACGCTACGACCGACGACGAGACGCTCCTGGGGTGGCAGGAACGGGCGCTGTGCGCCCAGACGGACCCGGAGGCCTTCTTCCCGGAGAAGGGCGGGTCCACGCGTGAGGCCAAGAAGGTCTGCACGTCCTGCGAGGTCCGGGCCGAGTGCCTGGACTACGCGCTCGCGAACGACGAGCGCTTCGGGATCTGGGGCGGGCTCTCCGAGCGGGAGCGGCGCAAGCTGAAGCGCCGCGCCGTCTGACCCGACGCCCGACCGGATGTCCGGCCCGACACGCTCGGGACGGATATCCCACGACCGGATCGGGGCCCGTCGCATCATGGCGGGCAGGATGACTGCTCCGCACCCGATCCCAGCCCGCCCCGGCGGGGAGGTCGCCCCCACGGGCGCGACCGTCGCCGTCGCGCCCGCCGGCGACCGCACCCTCGACGGCACCGGAGCCGTCCCTCTGGTCGTCACCGTGACGGCCGTGGTCGTGACCCGCGGCCGCACCCGATTCCTCGACGCCACCCTCGACGCGCTCGCGCTCCAGGAGCGTGCAGCGGACGAGGTCGTGGTGGTCGACGTCGGCGCGTCGGAGTCCGCCGCGCATCCCGATCTGCGCCTCGGCGGCGCCCGCTTCGTCGCGGCGTCCGGGGTCCGCAGCCTCGGCGAGGCGGTCGACCGCGCCCAGGAGGTCGTCGGCGTCCCCGAGACCGGCTGGCTGTGGATCCTGCACGACGACTCCGCCCCGGAGCCCGACGCCCTGTCCCGCCTGCTGCGCGCCGTCGAGCACTCGAGCGCCGTGGCCGTCGCGGGCTGCAAGCAGCGCCGCTGGCCGGTGGCCGCCGACGGCACGCCCGCGCCCGACGCGAGCATGCTGATCGAGGTCGGCAGCACCGTGTCGCCGCTCGGCCGCCGCATGACCGGCATCGACGACACCGAGATCGACCAGGGGCAGCACGACGCCCGCGAGGACGTGCTCGCCGTCGGGCTGGCAGGCGCCCTCGTGCGGGCGCACGTCTGGGCCGAGCTGGGCGGCACCGACCCGGAGCTCGGCCCGTTCGGCGACGGCCTCGACCTGTGCCGGCGGGCCCGGCTCGCCGGCCACCGCGTGGTCGTGGTGCCCGACGCCGTCGTGAAGCACGCGCAGGCCTCGCTGCTCGGCCTCCGCGGACGCGGGGCCCTGGCGCCCGACCTCGAGGCGTCCCGCTACGCCCGCCGCCGCAGCCAGCTCTACCTGCGCCTCGTCGACACACCGCTGCCGCTGCTGCCGTTCGTCTGGCTCGCCACCCTCCTGTGGGCGCCGACTCCTCGACGCGCAGGTTGGTGGCCTGCAGCAGGCGCACGTCGGCGGGCACCCGGTCGCCGGAGCGCACG
>JADHZE010000356.1 GCA_026934365.1 Isoptericola sp. QY 916
CTCGACGCCCTCGCCCGCGGCGCTCGCGAGCTCGACGCCGCGGACCCGGGCGGCGAGGAGGTGCTGCTCGCGTTCGGGTGGGACGAGCAGACCTGGCCGGAGCGGCGCGCCCCCACGGCGGACGAGCTCGACGCGGCCTGCGGCGGGCGGCGCGTGTACGCGGCGCGGGTCGACGGCCACTCCGCCGTCGTGTCCGGGTCCTTCGCCCGCGCGGTGGGCATCGACCGCACGCCCGGCTGGGAGGCGTCGGGGATGGTGACGTCGGACGCCCACCACGCGGCGGCGGCCGCGGTCCGCCAGGTCTCGCCCGCGCGCCGGACGCGCGCCTACCGGCGCGCCCTCGCCGACGCCGCCGCCCGCGGCATCGTGGGCGTGCACGAGATGAGCGAGCCCACCATGGACACCCGCGAGGGCCTGGCCGAGCTGGTCGGGCTCACCGCGGACCCGGCGGGCGGGCTGCCGCACGTCGTCGCCTACCGGGGCGAGCTGTGCGCGACGGCGGACGACGCGCGGCAGATGCTCGCCGAGCTGCCGTTCCTCACCGGCATCGCCGGCGACCTGTGCGCGGACGGGTCGATCGGCTCCCGCACCGCGGCGCTGCGCCACCCCTACAGCGACCTGCTCGCCGCACCGGGCGGCGCCGAGCCCACGGGCCGCCTCTTCCTCACGGGCGAGGACATCGCCGCGCACCTGGCCGCCTGCTCGACCGCCGGCACCCAGGGCGGGTTCCACGTCATCGGCGACCGCGCCATGGACGAGGTGGTGCGCGGGCTGGAGCTCGCCGCCACCGAGCACGGCACGAGCCTGCTGCGCTCGGGCCACCACCGCCTCGAGCACGCCCTGTTCGTGGACGCGTCCGCCCTGGCCGCGCTGCTGCTGTACGGGGTGGCGCTGTCCGTGCAGCCCGCGTTCGACGCCGCCTGGGGCGGCAGCCTCGGCATGTACGCGGCCCGGCTCGGGCCGGGACGCGCGTCGACCCTGTCCCCGTTCGCCGACCTCGCCGGGGCGGGCGTGCCGCTCGCGTTCGGCTCAGACACCCCGGTGACGCCGCTCGACCCGTGGCAGGCGGTGCGCGCCACCCTCACCCACGAGGACACCATGCAGCGCATCTCCGCGCGGGCCGCGTTCCGCGCCCACACCCGCGGCGGGTGGCGGCTCGCCGGGATGGACCACACCGGCGCGGGCGAGCTGCGCGTCGGCGCGCCCGCGCACCTGGCCGTCTGGCGTGCGGACACCCTGTCCGTCCAGGCCCCCGGGGACCGCCTGTCGGCGTGGAACCCGGAGGCGCGCGCCGGCCAGCCGCTGCTGCCCGACCTGTCGGAGGGCGAGCCCGACCCCGTGTGCCTGCAGACCGTGCGCGACGGCGTCGTCCTGCACGACACCTTCGACTGACCCGGCAGTCCCATGCCCTCGAGGAAGCGACCCGGCGCGGCGACCACCCGGCTCCCGCGACGGATCGCCTGCTCGAAGGGCTCCCGGCAGCCCGGCAGCGGCGCCGGGTCACGTACCCTGCGGGGGTGTTGCACGTGAGCCCGGGCCCGGTCGAGGAGCCCTCCGACGGGTCAGCCGCCCCCGGCGTCGACGACAGCCATCACGTCACCCGTGACGTCAGCCGTGACGAGGGTTCCACCCCGCGCCGGACGTCGCCCGCCGACCGGTGGGCGAGCCGTTCCGCGACCCTGCTGCTCGGCGTCGCGGCCGGGGCCGCGCTGTGGGCCTCGTTCCCGGACGTCGGGGCGTGGCCGCTGGCGTTCGTCGGCGTCGCCCTGCTGTTCGCCGCGCTGCGCCGCGACGGGCGCCGGGCCGCCGGCTGGAACTTCCTCGTCGGCCTCGTCGCCGGGCTGACGTTCTGGCTGCCGCACATCTGGTGGGCGAACTTCGCCACGGACACCGTGCCGTGGGTGGCGCTGTCCGTGCTGGAGACGCTGTTCCTCGCCGCGTTCGGGTCGCTGTGGACGTGGGCGCGCCGCTGGGGCTGGGTGCGGCGGCACGCCGGCGCCCAGGCCGCCGTGTTCGCCGTCGTGTTCGTCGCGGTGGAGCAGTGGCGCTCCGAGATCCCGTTCGGCGGGTTCCCCTGGGGCCGCCTCGCGTGGGCGATGGCGGGCGCGCCGACCGGACGCGCCGCCTGGCTCGGCGGCACCACGCTGGTGTCCTTGCTGGTGGCTGCGGCGGGCGTGCTGCTCGCGCTCGCCGTCGGG
>JADHZE010000357.1 GCA_026934365.1 Isoptericola sp. QY 916
CGCACAGTGCAGTGCGCGGGCACACGCGCCTGCACCTCACCGAGGGGTGATCCCCGCCGGTGAGCGACTCAACTCAGCGAGGCCGCAGGAGTCCGCGACGACGCGGGCGAGGCGGGTCGCGTCCTCCTCGCCCGGCACGTGCACCGCCACGTCGACCACGGTCCGCAGCGGCGCGGTCACCCGCACCCCGGCCAGCTCGACGACGTCGCCGCGCAGCAGCGGCGCCTGCCACACGAGCCCCGCTCCCCAGAGCTCGGGCCGGTGCCCGCCGGCCGCGTAGGTGACGTCGAGGTGCTCGGCGGACCGGGTGCCCGCCAGCCGGCCGGCGTGCACCCACGCCGCCGTGCGCCCGGCGGCCACGGCTCCCGCGGGCAGCGACCCGGCCAGCAGCGCGGCCCGCAGCACGGGGGTCATGGTCGTGCCGGCGACGACGGCCGCGTCGTCGCGCACCACCTCGAGGGAGCCGTCGCGCACGAGGACGTCCCACGCCGCCCGCCCGCCGACGTCCGCCGGGCGTACCAGGGGACCGGACGGGCGTCCCGGCGCCGTGAGCAGGTCGCCGAGCCGCCGCGGAGCGACCGGGGACCGGAGGCGGTCGCCCGTGGGTGGGCCGGGCGGTGCGGGGAGGACGACGAAGGGGCTCACGACGCGGAAACTATCCGGTCGTGAGCCCCTTCGGGCACCGCCTGTGGATCGTCGCGCGCACGCGCCGTCCGGTCGGGCCCCGCCCGGTCAGGCCGGCGGCCGTGTGCCGTCAGCCGCGGGTGTCCTCCGCGGCGCGGACGACCTGCTCGAGCCAGGCGCGCCGCGCGGCGAGCGCCGTCTCGGCCTCCTCGACGCGCCGCGCGTCACCCGACTCGCGCGCCTCGGCGAGATCGCGCTCGAGCCCCTCGATGGCGGCCTCGAGCTGTGCCGCGGCACCCTCGGCCCGCGCGCGGGTCTCGGGGTTGGTGCGGTCCCAGCGAGCCTGCTCGGCCCCCCGGACGGCCGTCTCGACCGCCCGCATGCGGGCCTCGACGCGCTGGATGTCCCCGCGCGGCACCTTGCCGGCCTCCTCCCAGCGGCCCTGGAGGTCGCGCAGCTTCTCCTTCGCCGCGGCCAGGTCCTTGACGGGCAGGAGGGCCTCGGCCTCGGCGAGCAGCGCCTCCTTGACCTCGAGGTTCTGCCCGTACTCGGCGTCGATCGCCGCGTTCTCGGCGTCGCGGGCGCCGAAGAACGCGTCCTGCGCCGCCCGGAACCGGGCCCAGAGCGCGTCGTCGTCCTTGCGGCTGGCCCGCCCCGCGGCCTTCCACTGCGCCATGAGGTCGCGGTAGGCGGCGGCGGTCGCTCCCCAGTCGGTGCTGGTCTGCAGGGACTCCGCTTCGGCGACCAGCTGCTCCTTGGCCGCCTTCGCCGTCGAGTTGCGCTGCTCGAGGTCGGCGAAGAAGTGCCGCCGCTCCCGGTCGAACGCGGTGCGCGCGTGGCTGAACCGCTTCCAGAGGGCCTCCTCCGAGGGGCGGTCGATGCGCGGCCCGCTGCGCTGCGCCTCCTTCCAGCGATCCAGGAGGCCCCGCAGCTCCTCGCCGGCCGGGCGCCACTGCATCTTGGCGGGGTCGGTGGCGGCGATCTTCTCCGCGGCCTCGACGATCGCGGTGCGGGCGGCGACGGCCTCGGCCTTGGCGGCCGCACGCTCCTGCTCGAGCGCGGCCCGGCGCTCCGCCGCGCGTGCCTTGAGGCCCTCCACGCGGGCCCGCAAGGCGTCCAGGTCGCCGACAGCGGCGGGCTCGCCCGTCTCCTCCGCGAGCTTCGCGAGGGTCTGGTCGATCTCGCGCACCGACAGGTCGGCGCTGTCCAGCCGGGTCTCGAACAGCGCGACCTTGGCGTCCAGGTCCAGGTAGCGCCGCACGTAGAGACTCATCGCCTCCGAGGCGTCCACGCCGGGGAACTGGCCCACCTGGCGCTCGCCGGTGGCCTCCCGCACGAACACCGTGCCGTCGTCGTCCACCCGACCGAACGCCTCCGCGGCGGACGCCGCGGCCGCGTCCAGCGCCGGGGGGACGACCGGCGCCGCAGGCGTCGTGGGCTCGGCCGGCGGCACGTCGGCGGGAGTGGGCGCGGCCGGGCGGCGCAGCGCCGACGGCTTGGGCGCGCCCGGGCGGGGCTTCGGCACGGCGGACGGCTTCGGCGCCGCGGGAGTCGCCGGGGCGGGCG
>JADHZE010000358.1 GCA_026934365.1 Isoptericola sp. QY 916
TGGCCACGGTGGCGGTCCTGTCGGCGGTCGCGGTCCAGGTCCGGTCGCCCGACGACGGCGCGGGCAGGTCGGGCGCGACCGGCGTCGCGTCGGTCGGCGCGTCACCGGCGGCCGCGCCGATGCCGGTCGGCGACGACATCCCGGAGACCGACCGCAGCACGACACTGGACCCCACGCGGGACCGGGCCGACCCCGGCGCCGCGGCCGCGGAGCTCACCCGTCGGCGGGTCTCCCTGATCGCGGACCCGGACGCGGACCCGTCGCGGTGGGGGACGGTGGACGTGCCCGGGTCGCCGGCGCACGTTGCGGACGCGGCCCTGCTCGAGGACGCCGCGCGGGCGGGCACCCGGGTACGCGGAGCCGAGGCGCGGGTGGAGGACGCCCGTCCGGAGGGGTCCGGAGCCGGCGGCTCGGCGGACGACTCGGCGGACGACTCGGCGGACGTCGTGGTGCGCTATGCCGTGACGGCGCACGAGCAGGTGGCCGCCGACGGCACCGTCACCGCCGTGCCCGCGACGGACGTGCGCACCGCGACGTTGCGGCTCGCCTGGACGCCGGACGGCTGGCGGGTCACCGAGGTCTCCTGAGCCGCGTCTCCCGTGGGACGACGAAGGGCGTCCCGGCCGCAGCCGGGACGCCCTCCGTCGGTCAGGGACGGGGCGAGGTCAGAGACCGACCTCGGCCTCGAACGCGCCCTCCTCGATGCGTGCCTTGATGGCGGTGAGGAAGCGCGCGGCGTCCGCACCGTCGACCAGGCGGTGGTCGTAGGAGAGGAACAGGTACGCGAACTGGCGGATGGCGATGGTCTCCTCGCCGTCCGGACCCGTCACGACGGCCGGCTTCTTGGTGATCGTGCCGGTGCCGAGGATCGCGACCTGGCCCCCGGGGACGATCGGCGTGTCGATGAGCGCACCGCCCGAGCCGGTGTTCGTGATCGTGAACGTGGCGCCGGAGAGCTCGTCCGGGCCGACCTTGTTGGCGCGCGTGCGGGCGCCCAGGTCGCCGATCTGGCGGGCGATGCCCGCCAGGTTCAGGTCGCCGGCGTTCTTGATGACCGGAACCACCAGGCCGCGCTCGGTGTCGACGGCGATGCCGACGTTCTCCGCGGGGTGGTAGGTGATCTCGCCCTTGTCCTGGTCGATCGAGGCGTTGATCTTGGGGAACGCCTTGAGAGCCTCGACCGCGGCCAGCGTGTAGAACGGCAGGTAGGTGAGGTTCGCACCCTCGCGGGCCTTGAACGACTCCTTGGCCTTCGCGCGCAGCTTGGCGACCTTGGTGACGTCCACCTCGACCACGGTCGTGAGCTGGGCCTGCGTGTGCAGGGCCTCGACCATGCGCTCGGCGACGATCTTGCGCAGGCGGGACATCTTCTCGGTCGTACCGCGCAGCGGGGAGACCGGCAGCGTGGCCGGAGCCTTGGCGGCCGGGGCGGCGGCAGGCGCGGCGGCGGCCGGAGCCGGGGCGGCGGCCTTCTCGGCGGCGGCGAGCACGTCCTCCTTGCGGATACGGCCGCCGACGCCCGTGCCCTGGAGGCTCGAGACGTCCACGCCCTTCTCCGCGGCGAGCTTGCGCACCAGCGGCGTGAGGTAGGAACCCTTGCCCGGGGCGGACGGCGCCGGCTTCTCGGCGGCGGGCTCCGGCTGGGCCGGCTCCTGCGGGGCCGGAGCGGGCTTCTCCACGGCGGCAGGCTTCTCCTCGGCCGGCTTCTCGGGCGCGGGGGCGGGCTCCTCGGGCTTCGAGGGCGCACCGACGGGCTCGGGGGCCTTGGCCGGGGAGGGCTCGGCGGGCTTCTCGGCAGCGGGGGCCGCGCCGGAGCCGACGACCGCCAGCACGGCGCCGACCTCGACCGTCTCGTCCTCGTCCACCAGGAGCTTCTGCACCGTCCCGGCCACGGGGGACGGGATCTCGGTGTCGACCTTGTCGGTCGAGACCTCCAGCAGGGGCTCGTCGACCTCGACCGAGTCGCCGACGGCCTTGAGCCAGCGGGTCACGGTGCCCTCGGTGACGGACTCGCCCAGGGCGGGCAGCGTCACCTCGGTGCCCTCGCCGCCACCGGCGGCGGGCGCCTCGGCAGCAGGGGCCTCGGCGGCGGGTGCGGGGGTCTCGGGGGCCGGGGCGGGCTCGGCCGGG
>JADHZE010000359.1 GCA_026934365.1 Isoptericola sp. QY 916
CCCCGCCCGCGCCGCTTCGCCCGGTCGACGGCCGCCCGTGCCCGCACGAACGCCGGCCCGGACGCCTCCCGCGACGCCGCGGGCAGCGGTCGGTCGACGGCACCCAGCCCGATCCCCACGGACCAGCCGCCGTCGCGCACGAGGTCGAGGACCAGGTCGACGGCCAGCGCGGCGCCGTCGTCGTCCGCGGCCAGCACGCCCTGCAGCTCGTCCCCGACCGTCCGGTCGAACGGCAGCACGACGCCGGACCTCCCGGCCGCTCGCGAGCCGACGATCGCGAGCGCCTCGGGCACGCGGTCGTGCCCCCGGGTGCTGCCCCGCTGGTCCGCCGTCACGACGATCATCACTCAAGGCTAAGCGCTTGTGCGATACGTATCAAGACTCTGGGCTTGACTCCTGTCAACCCTTGAACCTGGAGAGGACGAACTTCAGGGCTGAAGCTTGCGAGCCAGGGCGCTCAGCGCGAGCCGGTAGGAGTCGAAGCCGAAGCCCGCGACCGTCCCCGTCGCGATGCCGGCCACCACCGAGTAGTGCCGGAACGACTCGCGCGAGGCGGGGTTCGACAGGTGCACCTCGACGAGCAGGAGCCCGGAGGTCGTCACCTGGGCCGCGGCGTCGCGCAGCGCGTAGCTGTAGTGGGTGAACGCCGCAGGGTTGAGCACCACGTGCGCGCTGGCGTCCACGGCCTCGTGCAGCCAGCCCACGAGCTCGGACTCGTCGTCGGTCTGGCGCACGTCGACGGTGACGCCCAGCTCGCTCCCCCAGACGGCGGCCTCCCGCTCGAGGTCGGCCATGGACGCGTGGCCGTAGATCTCGGGCTCGCGCACGCCGAGCCGACCGAGGTTGGGACCGTTGAGGACGAGGACGTGAGTCATGGCCCGAGGGTACGGCGGCACCAGCGCCCCCGTCCCGGCCGTCCGCGGTCGCGGCACCACCGGAAGGGCACCGCCCTCGGACCCTGGCGTCGCTCCGGTCCGCTCACTCCGGGTCGTCGACGAGCAGCCGGCGCGGGCCGGGGCCGTCGTCCCCGAGGGCGTCGTGCGGGTTGGCGAGCACGCACCGGCTCAGGGACAGGCAGCCGCACCCGATGCAGTCGGTGAGGTCGTCGCGCAGTCGCTCGAGCTGCGCGATCCGCGCGTCGAGGTCGGTGCGCCAGGCCCTGGACAGGCGCTCCCAGTCGCGGACGTTCGGCGCGCGGTCGGCGGGCAGGGTCTCCAGCGCCTCGGCGATGCGCGCCAACGGGATGCCGACCCGCTGGGAGACCCGGATGAACGAGACCCGCCGCAGGACGTCACGCCGGTAGCGCCGCTGGTTGCCCGACGTGCGACGGCTGGCGATCAGCCCGCGCCGCTCGTAGAAGTGCAGCGCGGAGACGGCGACGCCGCTGCGCGCGGCCACCTCCCCGACGGTCAGCTCGACGTGGTCCCACGGGACCCTCTCGGTCGCGTGCTCCGGCACGATCCGTGTCCCTTCCCGCGCAGCGGCCTCTCGACCCTTGACCTCAACCATAGTTCAGGTCACAGCATGACGGCATGGACGCCATCCGCCACCACACCTACGGCCCGCCCGAGACCCTCGTCCTCGAGCAGGTCCCCGACCCCGTGCCCGGTCCAGGCCAGGTGCTCGTCGCCGCCCGCGTGCACGGCGTGCACCTGCTGGACACCACCCTCCGCCGGGGCGAGGCCACCGGCCCCCTGCCCGCGCCGCGCCTCCCCGCGATCCCCGGACGCGAGGTCGCCGGCACGGTGGTCGCCGTCGGCCCGGGCGTCGGGGACGGCTGGCTCGGGGCCCGCGTCGCCGCCCACCTGGGCGCCACGCCCGACGGCGGCGGGTACGCCCGTCTCGCCGTCGCGCCCGTCGACACCCTCCACCGCCTCCCCGACCGTCTCGACCTCGCCGACGCCGTCGCGATGATCGGCACCGGCCGGATGGCGCTCATGGCGCTGGAGGTCGCGCGGCCCGGGCCGGACGACGTCGTGGTGATCACCGCCGCGGCCGGCGGGCTCGGCTCGCTGTTCGTGCAGTCGGCCCTCGCCTCGGGCGCCCGGGTGCTCGCGCTGGCCGGGGGCCCGCGCAAGGTCCGGGCCGTGCGCGGCCTCGCGCCCGACGCCGGGCAGTCGCTCGCCGC
>JADHZE010000036.1 GCA_026934365.1 Isoptericola sp. QY 916
GACCTGCCCGCCGCCATCGGACGCCCGGCCACGCGGGCGCTCGCCGGCGCTGGTGTCACGACCCTCGCCGACGTCGCCGCACGGACCGACGCCGAGCTCCTGGCCCTGCACGGCGTCGGGCCGAGGGCGGTGCGCATCCTGCGCGAGCACCACGTCTGACCTGCGACGACGCGGGCCCTGGCGCGCAGCGACACCACCCGGCGCCAGATTGACACCAGAAATGACGCCAAAGGGCTTGTGGTGACACCACTGTGGTGTCATAGTGGAGCCATGGACCTCACGAGATACGTCGACGAGCTGCAGCAGCAGCTCGGCACCGCAGCCGCCGCCGGCGGGGACGAGGCGCGGGAACTGGCCTCCCGCCTGACCGCCCCGCTCGACGCCGCCGCCCGGCTGGTGCTGCTCGAGGCGCTGTCCGACGCGGCGGGGGAGATCTCCGCCGATCTGGCCCCCGGCTCGGTCGACATCCGGCTCCGCGGCGGTTCCCCCGAGTTCGTCGTCACCGCACCGACCGGGCCGTCCGAGCCGGCGCAGGCCCCGGCGTCCGCCCCGACCCTGGAGGCGACCGGCCCGGGCTTCTCGGTGAGCGTCGACCTCGAGGGCGGCGCCACCACCCGCACCACCCTGCGCCTGCCCGACCACCTCAAGACGCAGGCCGAGACCGCCGCCGCTCGCGACGGCGTCTCCGTCAACACGTGGCTCGTCCGTGCGGTCGCCGCCGCGCTCGAGCAGTCCACCGGACGCCCGGCCGCCCAGGCCCGTCCGCAGCAGCGCGGCTCCGGCCGCGTCACCGGCTGGGTGCGCTGATCCCTTCGCACGTCCGCGCACCGCACCGCCCCCGTCCTCCCCCTGACACCACACCGACACCACTGTTGGAGCTCCGTCATGCCCACTTTCCCTGCCCCCCAGCCCGTCCCCGTCCTCGTCGACGTGCCGTTCGCCAACGTGCACGTGGTCGCCGGGGAGCGTGACGACGTCGTCGTCACCGTCCTGCCGACCAACGCCAAGTCGGGCAGCGCCCGCGCCGCCGAGTCGGTGCGCGTCGACCGCGACGGCGACGCCGTGTCGATCACGTACCCCGGCTCGTGGAAGCAGTACGTGCTCCCGTTCGCGTCCGGCACCGCCGACATCACCGTCGAGCTCCCCGAGGGCTCGTCGCTGAGCGGCAAGGTCGGCTCGCTCTACGCCGAGGGCTCGCTCGCCGCCGTCGACATGACGCTGTCGGCCGGGAACGCCCGCGTCGACGACGTCGAGCGGCTCGACCTCAAGGTCTCCGCCGGCTCCGCGACCGCGGGCCGCGTCACCGGCTCCCTCGACGTCAAGGTGAGCGCGGGGTCCGTCTTCGTGGACGAGGTCCTCGGCGACGGCACGATCCGCGCGACCAACGGCACCACGACCGTCGGCTCCGTGACCGGGACCCTCGAGGTGCACGGGGCGCACGGCGACATCGCCGTGAGTCGCGTGCGCGGCACCCTCACGGCCAAGTCGGCGCACGCCGGCATCCGGGTCAACAACCTGGAGTCCGGCGCCGTCACCCTGACGACCTCCTTCGGGTCCATCGAGGTCGGGGTGCCCGAGGGCACCGCCGCCTACCTCGACCTCTCGTCGGAGAGCGGGACCGTCCGCAACCAGCTGACCCCCACCGAGGGGCCGGTCGAGGACGAGACCACCGCAGAGATCCACGCCAGCACCGGCTTCGGCGACGTCGTCGTCCGCCGGCCGTGAACCGACCGAAGAACGGAGCAACGGGCATGACCACACCTCAGACCACCGAGCCCGCGATCCACGTGCAGGGCATCGAGAAGTCGTTCGGCGAGCTGCACGTGCTGCGCGGCGTCGACCTCGACGTCGCCCCCGGGAGCATCTTCGCCCTGCTCGGCTCGAACGGCGCCGGTAAGACCACGCTCGTGCGGATCCTGTCGACGCTGCTCAAGGCCGACGCGGGCACCGCCGTCGTGCACGGCTACGACGTCGCGGCCAAGCCCGGCGACGTGCGCCGGTCCATCAGCCTCACCGGCCAGTTCGCGGCCGTCGACGAGGTCCTCACGGGCCGCGAGAACCTCGTGCTCGTCGCCAGGCTGCGGCACCTGCCGGACGCCGGCGCGATCGCCGACGACCTGCTCGGCCGGTTCTCGCTCACCGAGGCCGGCGGCCGCCGCGCGGGGACGTACTCCGGCGGCATGCGGCGTCGGCTCGACATCGCCATGAGCCTCATCGGCGACCCGCCGATCGTCTTCCTCGACGAGCCCACCACGGGTCTCGACCCGCAGGCGCGGATCGACGTCTGGGAGACCGTCAAGGAGCTCGCCAGCAACGGCACCACCGTGCTGCTCACCACGCAGTACCTCGACGAGGCCGAGCAGCTCGCCGACCGGATCGCCATCCTGCACCAGGGGACGATCATCCAGAACGGCACCCTCGCCGAGCTCAAGCAGCTCCTCCCGCCCGCCAAGGTCGAGTACGTCGAGAAGCAGCCGTCCCTCGAGGACGTCTTCCTCTCGCTCGTCGGCGCGACCGGTACCGAGAAGGAATCCTGATGACCACCCACACCCTCGCCGACACCAGCACCCTCACCGGGCGCTCCCTGCGGCACATCCTGCGCAGTCCCGACACCATCATCACCACCGCGGTCACGCCGATCGCGCTGATGCTCCTGTTCGTCTACGTCTTCGGCGGGGCCATCGACCTCGGCACGGACGAGTCGTACATCAACTACATGCTGCCCGGCATCCTGCTCATCACCATCGCGTCGGGCGTCGCGTACACCTCGTACCGGCTGTTCCTCGACCTGCAGGGCGGGATCGTCGACCGGTTCCAGTCCATGCCGATCGCCCGCTCGAGCGTCCTGTGGGCGCACGTCCTGACGTCGGTCGTGGCGAACCTCGTCTCGGTCGCGATCGTCGTCGGCGTCGCGCTCCTCATGGGCTTCCGCACGGGGGCCTCGTTCGGGGCGTGGCTGGCCGTGGCCGGGATCCTGGCGATGTTCACGCTGGCCCTGACCTGGCTCGCCGTGCTCGCCGGGCTGTCCGCGAAGACCGTCGACGGCGCGAGCGCCTTCAGCTACCCGCTGATCTTCCTGCCGTTCATCAGCTCGGCGTTCGTGCCCACGGACACGATGCCCGGCCCGGTCGCCTGGTTCGCGGAGAACCAGCCGGTGACGTCCGTCGTCGACACGATCCGCGCCCTGTTCGCGGAGCAGCCCGTCGGCAGCGACATCTGGGTCGCCCTCGCCTGGCTCGTCGGCATCCTGGTGGTCGGCTACGCCCTCGCCGTCGCCGCGTACCGGCGGCGCGTCGGCTGACGACGCCGCCCGACCGCGCCACGCACGGCCGAGCCCCGGTGGTCCACCACCGGGGCTCGGCCGCCGTCGTGCGCGGGACAGGGCTACACCGAGGCCGTCGGCACGACGTCGGGCGCCACCGTCTCCTGCCGCCGGTCTCGCACCGCCGCCGCGCGGCGCGGGTCGCCGACGAACGAGGGGTACCGGAGGATGCCGGGCCGCCGCGCCTCCCACGTCAGCTGGAGCACGGTGCTGCGGCACACGAGCTCCTTGAGCCAGGCCCCGGCGCGTGCGCCCAGCCGGCCGCCGAGGAACGCCCGCACCGGGACGTCGCCGCGGTTCGCGAACTGGAACAGGCCCACCCCGCGGCCAAGACTGAGGCACTGGCCCAGGAAGCCGACCGCGGCCGGCGCGGGCTCGGTCCCCGCGAGCCGGGCGAGCACGGTGTCCGCGGCGGCACCGCCGAGCTGACCGGCCGCCTGACAGCTCATCCGGTACGCCAGGCCGGACGGCGTGCCCGCGTCGCCCGCGGCGACGATGCGGTCGTCGTCCAGGCTGGTGAGCGTCTCGTCGGTGCGCAGGCGCCCCTCCGCGTCGGTGGTCAGGCCGCTGCGGGCGGCCAGGTCCGGGACGGCGAAGCCCGCGGTCCAGATGGTGACGTCGCTCGGCAGGTCGCGGCCGTCGGCGAGCTGCACCGCGTCCGCCGTCACCGCCGTCACGGTGGCGCCGGGTCCGGCGACGACCTCCACCCCGAGCCGCGCGAGCGCGGCCGCGACGGCCCGCCGGCCGTTCGGGTGCAGGTACGGGCCGAGCAGGTCGCCGCAGACCAGCGTCACCGCCCGGCCCTGCTCGGCCAGCTCGGACGCCACCTCGATGCCCGAGGGGCCCGCGCCCACCACCGTCACCCGCGCGCCGGGGCCGGCCGCGGCCAGTGCCGGGGCCAGCCGGTCCGCCTCCTCCAGGCTCGCCAGCGGGTACGCGTGCTCCGCCGCCCCCGGCACCTGGGGAGCGGCGCTCGTGCTGCCCACCGCGTACACCAGGTAGTCGTACGCGAGGGTGTCGCCGTCGGCGAGCACGAGCCGCCGCCCGTCGGCGTCGATCCGCTCGACGGTCGCGACCCGGAGCCGCACGGCGTCGGCCAGCAGCTCCCCGTAGTCCGCGACCGCGTCGTGCGACCCGGCGGTCCGCTGGTGCAGCCGGATCCGCTCCACGAACACGGGGCGGGCGTTCATCAGCGTCACGGCCACGTCGTCCCGCGCCGTCAGACGGTTCGCCGCCATCACCCCGGCGTACCCGCCGCCCACCACCACGACCTGCGTCCTGTGCGACATCTCGTCTCCTCGGTCCGTCTTCGTCCGTCTTCTCGTCGGTTGCTCACGGTGACGACGAGACGGGGGATGGAGGTGTGACGAGGCATCCGATAGCATCACCTATCGGAGGGGGCCGTATGTCAAGTGAGGAAGAGGGTGAGTCGGCGGTCGAGCGCGCCTTCGCCGACTACCTCGGTGCGTTGGCCGACCAGGCGGAGGCGCTTCGCGTCGAGGCGCGTGCGACTCTCGAGCGAGGTGCGCGCCAGGCACGGGACCTCGGTTGGAGCCAGCGCAGGATCGCTCGGGCGCTCGGGCGCAGCCAGCCGGAGGTCAAGCGGTTGCTGGACAGGTCGGGCGCTCCCGGTTCGGCGCTGGGCGTGGATGGCGCGAGCCCTGCGGGATCTGTGCTCGACGACGTGCTTCGTGTCCACCGGGACGACATCGTCGCCGCCGCCGCGCGGCATGGCGCTCGACGGGTGCGCGTCTTCGGCTCCGTCGCCGCCGGGACCCACCGAGGTGACTCCGACGTCGACCTCCTCGTCGATCTCGACGACGGCGTCGGCCTCTTCGCTCTCGGCGCGCTCGAGGTCGAGCTCGAGGCCCTACTCGGTCGGCCGGTCGACGTCGTGAGCGAGATGGCGCTGCGGCCGGCTGTTCGCGAGTCCGTGCACGCCATCGCGCTGTGAAGCGCACCGACGCCCAGCTGGCACGGGAGTCGCTCGAGCACCTTGCGATTCTCGGGCAGCACGTCGCCGAAGGCTCCTGGGGGGACGCAGGTGCTGGTGGACGCGGTGTGCCTCCGGCTCGTCGCCGCGATCGATGCGGCCTCGCGCCTGAGCGAGAGCGGGCGGGTGCTCGCCTTCGGCGAGGCGTGGCCGGCGATCTGGGCTACCCGGAACCGCATCGTGCACGGCTATACGACGGTCGACAGGACTATCGTCCGGGCGACCGTGGAGAACGACCTGGAGCCCTTCGCAGCCGCGCTCCATCAGGTGCTCGACGATCTCGATTGACCTTCGTGCGCTCGCCGCGTGCTGCCTGGTTCAAGCTGGCGTCCTGCGGCACGCACGAATTCACGGATCATGGCGTGCGTGGAATCGCGCACCATTTCCACCTCATCGCGAGAGCTTGCCGCCTTAAAGGCGTTCATGGCGAGAAAGACCGAGTCGGCGAGACTCGCCAACTCTTCTGAGTCTGATACGAGCTGAAGGCGGAACAGAGCCCCCTGAGTGAGGTCTCGCTGCCGATGTACCTCATGTTCGTTCTCGGGAGGTGTCGATCCGGCCTGGTCACGTGCGTACCAGCGATCGATCTGGGCGCGCCTGTACTTGGCCAGTGCTTCCGCATACTCCGCGCTGGCGGCCAGGCGTTCCTGACGGAGGCTCTCGAGTCGGGCGAGTTCATTCGTCTCGATGGCGCTCTGGCGTTGGAATCGCCGCTGAACGAGCGCTCCAAGGAGCGTCCCGAGGACAGCGACGGCTGCGGCGATGGCTTCCATGGTTCAAGGAAACAGCACGCCTCAGGCGCTGCGTCGGGACGCGACGACGGCGCCCGGCCGCGGGTGCGACCGGGCGCCGTCGGGCGGTGCCTGAGATCAGCCTGGGATCAGGCGCTGGTGACCTCGATGCGCTGCGGCGTCGTGCCGGCGAAGACGCCGGCGACGGTGACCGTCAGGACGCCCGCGTCGTAGGCCGCGGTGACGGCGTCGCCGTCCACGGACGTCGGCAGGGTGACGACGCGGCGGAAGGCACCGAAGCGGACCTCCGAGATGCGGCGGCCCTCGGACTCCTCCGGGCGCTGGTCCTTGCGCTCGCCGCGCACGACGAGCTTGCGGCCCTCGACCTCGACGGTGACGTCCTCGGCCGGGTTCACGCCCGGCAGGTCGAGGCGAGCGACGAGGTTCTCGCCGTCGCGGTACACGTCGGCGGCGGGCACGGGGCCCTCGGTCGCGAGGCGCGGCGTCCACAGGTCGCGGAGCCACGCGTCGGCGAACGGGGTGCGGGTCAGGGTGGTGGTCATGCTGTCCTCCTCGGGTGAGTAGCTGCTGACCGGTTCAACTTGAGCCACCCCGACTCAATTTCCGGGTTCGCCGACGGCGGACGCGTCACGCCGCCTGCCCCGCACGAGCATGATGACCAGGCCCAGGACGAGCCACCCGGCCGCGACCTCCAGGGCGAGATGGCTGGCCAGGACGAGCACGGTGACGACGATCGCCAGGCCGACGACGGGGACGACCGTGTGGAGGACCCGACGGTCGGTGCGCCCGCCGACCACGTAGTAGCCGACCACGGCGACGTGCAGGAAGACGAACGCGGTCAGGGCGCCGACCGTGACCATCGAGGACAGCAGGTCGAGGCCGTCGGGCCTGACCGCCGCCGCCACGGCGATGAGGAGCGTGGCGACCGCCGAGACGAGGGTCGCGAGCCGGGGCACGCCGGTCCGGCGGCTCACGGACCCGAGCCGGGCCGGCAGCTGTCCGTCGCGCGCCATCCCGTACATGAGGCGGCTCACCGCGGCCTGTGCGACGAGCGCGGAGAGCACGGGACCGATGGCGCGCGCCGTCGTGACGGTGGTGCCGAGCCACGCCCCCATCTCCTCGCTGATCGTCGTGTAGAAGATCGTGCCCTGCTGCTCCGGGTTCGCGGCCAGCTCCTGGGGCGTCGCCGTCGTCAGGAGCGCGCCCAGGTAGGTCTGGAGCACGAAGAGGGCCCCGGCGAGGACGAGGCAGAAGATCAGGGCCCGGCCGATCTGCCGCGGGGAGCCGGTGCTCTCCTCGGCGAAGGTGGCGATCGCGTCGAACCCCAGGAAGGCGAGGGCCGCCACCGAGACCGCGCCGAGCGTCCCGGCGAGCGTGAACCCGTCGAGCCCGGTCAGCGGGGACAGCCACGGCCTGGCCGGCCCCTCCTGCACCAGGACGACGACCGCGCCGACGCAGAAGGCGGCGAGCACCACGATCTCCACGACCAGGGCGACGAACCCCACCGTGGCCGCGAGCCGGACCCCGCCGAGGTTCAGGCCCGTGATGAGGAGCACGGCAGCGCCGGTGAACGCCCAGACCGGCACCGCGGGGAACAGGGCGTGGCTGGCGATCCCGCAGAACAGCGCGGCCAGGCTCGGGATGAACAGGTAGTCCAGGCCGATCATCCACCCGGCCATGAAGCCCGGCCGCCGCCCCAGCCCCGCCGTCGCGTAGGCCGAGACCGACCCCGCCTTCGGGACGGCGACGGACATGCGGGCGTACGACCACGCGGTGAACGCCATCGCCACGGTCGCGACGGCGAACACGAGGGCGACCGCGCCGTTGCTGCGCGCGTCCAGCACCCCGAAGGTGCCCATGGGCGCCGTCGGGCCGATGAACAGCAGGCCGTAGACGACGAGGTGTCGCAGGGACAGGCTCCGGTGGAGCTGTCCCTCGGGCGCAGCAGCGCTGGGAACGTCCTTCGTGGGGCGGGGGTCGGAAGACGCGGGACTCAGCTCCTCGGGCAGCTGGGGTGGGGGCTGTGCCAGCGTAGGACGAAGTCAGTCTGCGGGCGGCTGCCAGGACATCACGGGCCGCAGGGCTCGGGCGCCCAGCGCCTCCGTCCAGCGGCCGACGGCGCGCATCCCGGCGTCGCGGAGGGTCGTGGCGGCGGGCGACGTCCACAGGGTCGGCCCGGAGACCCGCGCCGACAGCCGCATGACCTGGGCCACGCGCGGCCGCCGCTCGGCGGACCAGCGCAGCAGCGCGGCCGCGACGTCGTCGTCCGGGCGGACCCGCGCGCCGAGCACCACCCCGTCCTCGAGCGCCTGGCACCCGCCCTGCCCGAGGTTCGGGAGCATCGCGTGCGCGGCGTCGCCGACGAGCGCGACCCGGCCCGTCACGAGCGATGCCGGGGGCGCGGGCAGGTGCCGGAGCTCGTGCCGCAGCGCCGTGGCGTCGTCGACGGAGGCGAGCAGCGCGGGGACCGGGTCGTGCCAGTCGGCGAGGCGGGCGCGCAGCTCGTCGAGGCCGCGCGGGGCGCCGACGGCGTCGGCCACCGAGACGTACACGTAGACGCGTCCGTCGGCCAGCGGCATGACCCCGGCGACGATCCCGCGGCCCCAGATCTCGGAGCCCACGACGCCGGGGACCCGCGGGGTGACGAACCGCCACGCCGTCGACCCGCCGGACACCGGCGCGGGGGCGCTCGGCCACCAGCGGGTGCGCGTGGCGGAGCCGATGCCGTCGGCCGCGACGACGAGGTCGGCGTCGGCCTCCGTGGTCGTGCCCGCGCCGTCAGTGGTCGTCACGCGTGCGGGGCGCGAGGCCGTGCCCGGGTCCGTGACGGTCGCCGTCGTGCCGAGGCGTAGCGCCCCGGTCGGCAGCGCGTCCGCGAGCAGCCCCACCAGCTGCGCGCGGTGCAGCATCAGCGTGCGGTCGCCGAAGACCGACTCGGCGCCCTCCGCGCGGCCGCGGACCAGCCACCTCCCGTCCGGGCGGCGCAGGCCGAACTCGCCCTGCAGCGCCGCCAGGTCGCGCGTCGCGTCGCCGATCCCGAGCGCGTCCAGAGACCGCACCGCGTTCGGCGCGACGACGATCCCCGCGCCCACCGGGTCCAGCGAGGTCGCGCGCTCGACGACCGTGACGTCCCAGCCGTGGCGCGCCAGCGCCACGCCCGACGCCAGGCCGCCGATGCCGCCGCCGATCACGACGGCGATGTGGCGGGCCGTCTCCGCCTCTCCCCGTGTCACCGCGTCAGTCTCGCAGCGGCGAGCCGACGACCGTGAAGCGGAAGCCGCCGAACTCGCCGGACAGCAGGGGCCGGGCCTCGGCGATCGACGCCTGCACGGCGGGGAGCTGCAGGGACGCCTGGTGCGCCTCCGCCGACGTCCACAGCTCGGCGACGAACACCGTGTCCGGCTGGTCGTCGCTGACGCCGACCTCGTAGAGGAGGCAGCCCGCGTCCGCGAGCTCCGTGCTGCGCTGCGTGAGGTGCGCGACCAGCGCGTCGCGCTTCCCGGGGGCGGCACCGAGCGTGCCGACGTTGGCGTAGGTCATGGGTCGTGACGGTAGTCCCCTCCAGGGACACGGACCCGGCGGGTGCGCGACACCACACGAGCCCTCGGAAGCACGCCGTCGCGGGCAGTGTTGCCAGAGGCATGACGACGACCGAGGCCGTGCCGCAGATGGCGGACGTCGTCGTGATCGGCGCGGGACAGGCGGGCCTGTCGGCGGCGTACCACCTGCGGCGGCGCGGGTTCGCGCCCGCGGCGGGCGCGGCGTCCGGCGAGCGCACCTACCTCGTGCTGGACGCCGAGGACGGGCCGGGGGGAGCGTGGCGGCACCGCTGGCGCTCGCTGCGGATGAGCACGGTGAACGGCATCCACGACCTGCCCGGCATCGAGCAGCCCGACGTGGAGCCGGAGGCGGCGAGCGTCGACGTGCTGCCCGCGTACTTCGGCGACTACGAGCACGAGCTGGGCCTCGCCGTCGTCCGGCCGGTGCGCGTACGCCGCGTCGAGGAGGCGGACGACGACGGGCTGCTCGTCCGGTGGGAGGGCGGCGGCCGGTCCGGCGTCGTCGTCGCGCGGGCGATCGTCAACGCGACGGGCACGTGGTCGAAGCCGTTCTGGCCCGCCTACCCGGGGCAGGAGACGTTCCGTGGCCGCCAGCTGCACACCGCCGACTACGTGCGGGCCGAGGACTTCGCGGGGCAGCGCGTCGCCGTCGTCGGCGGCGGGATCTCCGCGGTGCAGCTGCTGGAGGAGGTCTCGCACGTGGCGCAGACCTTCTGGTTCACGCGGCGGGAACCCGTGTGGCGCGACTCGTTCGAGCCCGAGGACGGCTCGCGCGCCGTGGCGATGGTCGCCGACCGGGTGCGTGAAGGGCTGCCGCCGCTGAGCGTCGTGTCCGTCACCGGCCTCATCAAGACGCCGTCGCTGCTCGCCGCCGAGGCGCGCGGCGTGCTCCACCGGCGGCCCATGTTCACCCGGATAGTTCCCGACGGCGTCGTCACGCCCGACGGCGAGACCGTTCCCGTGGACGTCATCTTCTGGAACACCGGCTTCCGCGCCGCCCTCGACCACCTGCGACCGCTGCACCTGCGCACCGCCGGCGGCGGCATCCGCATGGACGGCACCCAGGTGGACGGCGAGCCGCGCGTGCACCTCATCGGCTACGGGCCGTCCGCGTCGACCATCGGCGCCAACCGCGCCGGCCGGGACGCCGTCAACCGGATCGTGCGCTACCTCGACGCCGCGGCGACTGACGCCGACGCGTTCGCCGGGGCGCGCTAGTCGCGCGACCCGCGGGCCTCGCGCCGGCGGGCGACGCTCTGGGCCTGCCCCTCGTGGATGTCGCTCACCCACTCCCAGCCGGGCTTGGCCCTCGGGCCGATCCGCGGGTCGTCGGGAGCGCGGCCGTCTCGCAGCGCGTGCAGGTACGCGCGGTCCTGCGCGAACCGCGCGCGCAGCTGGTCGGCCCCGCCGACGGACCCGTGCCCCGGGATCACGGCGTCGACGCCGCCGGCCACCCGCTCCAGGAGCTCCAGTCCGCTGAGGTAGTCGCCGATCGGGTCGTTCGCGTCGTCGAAGTCGTCGAGCATGGGGACGAAGACGTCCGAGAGCATGTCGCCGGCCGCAAGAACCCGGTGCTCCTCGACCAGCAGGGCCGCGTGGCCCGGGGAGTGCGCCGGGTGCGCGACGACCCGGACGTCAGGACCGTCCCAGGGGATCCGCGTCGTCCCGTCCGGCAGGGCGGTGACGAGGCCGTACCCGTCGAGCGGCACGTCGTCCGCGATCTCGGGCGGTAGCCCCTCGGTGACGCGCGTCTCCCAGCCCGGGTCCGACAGCACGCGTCGCAGCTCTGCCGCGCAGCGGGCCGTGCCGTATCGGGGCGCGTCGCCGAGCTCGGGGTGCCAGAGCACGTGGTCCCAGTCGGGATGCGTCGCGAAACCCGCCACGACCGGAAGGTGCAGGTCGCGGAGGTCGTGCGCGAGGCACTCCATCTCGACGCGTGTCAGCCCAGGGTCGACGAGGAGTACGCCGCTCGGGCCGCGCACGACCACCGCGTTGTTCTGGAGCAGCTCGCTCCGGTGCGCCCACACACCGTCCGCGACCCGCGTCAGCACGGCATGGCCCCGAACAGAAGGACTGTGTCCGAAAGTGTGATCCCCATCGTTGGTCTCCGGTCCGGTTGTGCCGACGATGCTCTGCTGTGAGCCCCCGTGCCGATGGTGACCGACGCGCCGGGCGGAAATCACCGCCGCTCGGTCGTCCTGGGAGTTGGCCGCCGTTTCACCAGGCCCGGTCCACCAGCAGCGCCAGCTGCACGCGGTTCACCCCGAGCCGGGTGGTGGCGCGGGCCAGGTGAGTCTTGACCGTCGCCTCGCCGAGGAACAGTCGCTCCGCGATCTGGGCGTTCGACAGTCCCTCGGCGACGGCGCCCGCGATCTCCATCTCCCGCTCGGTGAGCTGCGCGAGCAGCTCGCGCGCCTCGCGCCGGCCGCGGGCGGCAGGCCTGGAGCCGACCTGCTCCATGACGACCCGCGCGGCCCGCGGGGACAGCGCGCCCTCGCCCGCGGCGACGGAGCGGACGGCGGCGACGAGCTCGTCCGGGCCGGAGTCCTTCGCGAGGAAGCCGGCGGCGCCGGCGTGGACGGCGTCGAGGATGGCCGACTCGGTGTCGAACGACGTCATGGCGATGACGCCGGGCGCGGAGGGGAGCGCGACGGCGGCGGCGGTGGCGCGGATGCCGTCCATGCGCTCCATCCGGAGGTCCATGAGGACGACGTCCGGGTGGTGGGCCTGTACGGCGGTGACCACCTCGTCGCCGTCGGCGGCCTCCGCGACGACGTCGAGCCCGCTCTTCGTGAGGATCGTCCGCAGGAACCCGCGCACCATCGCATCGTCGTCGACGATCATCACCCTGACCACACGCCGACCCTAGCCACCGCGGTACCGCCGGCGCAGGGTGACCGGGGAGCGTCAGCAGCCTCAGTCCTCCGCGGTGACCACCCACGGCAGGTGCGCCCGCACGCGGAACCCGCCGTCCTCGGTCGGCGCGGCGTCGAACGAGCCTCCGAGAGCCTCGCACCGTTCCCGCATCCCGGGGATGCCGACGCCCGCGCCGGGGACGCCACCGCGCGTGGCTCCGGCACCGTTGCGCACGACGACGTCCATCCCGGCGCCGGGGCGGGCGCGTACGTTGACGTCCACGCGCGCTCCGGGCGCGTGCTTCGCGGCGTTCGTCAGCGACTCCTGCACCACGCGGTAGACGGCGCGGGTCAGGGCGGGGGGCGCGGCGTCGGCGTCGGTGACGAACACGGTGGCGGTGACGTCGACGCCGCGCTCCCGGGCGCCGTCGAGCAGCTCGGCCAGGTCGCCGAGGGAGGGCGCGGCGCCGGAGTACTCCTCGGCGCCGTCGCGCAGGGACTTGATGAGGGTGCGCATCTCCTCGAGCGCCCGGTGCGCCGACGAGCGCATGGACCGCGCGGCGTCCCCGACCCCCGGGTCGTCGGACGACACCTCGAGCGACGCCGCCTCGAGGGAGACGAGGGAGAGCTGGTGCGCCACGGTGTCGTGCATCTCGCGGGCGATGAGGTCGCGCTCCTCCTGCCGGGTGAGCTCGGTGCGCAACGCCTCGGACTCGGCCCGGAGGTCGTCGGCGCGCCGCGCCTCGGCGGTCGCCTGCTGCAGCGCCTCCTGGGCCGCGACGTCGGCGCGCTGGGCCACCTGGCGCGCGGCGTCGGCGTCCGCGTTCGCGGTGACGAGGCGTCGCAGCAGCCCGGCACCGACCGAGACGGCGAGCCCGAGCACGCCCAGCACGATGTACCCCACGGGCGACATGTACGAGGTGGAGCCGTTCTCCAGCGCCACCGAGAAGATCACCTGCGGTGCGGTCGTGGCGTCGCGCCAGAAGGTCACGGCCAATGCGAGGGCCGTCGCACCGCCGCACAGCAGGCTGCGCCGCAGGTCCGTCCGCGCGATCACCCACGGGAGCGCGACGAGCGGCGCGACGGCGCCGAGCGGGCCGACGACGCCGACCGCCGCGGTCGCGAGGCAGACCAGCACCGGGTGCGACGTCCGCCACCACATCGCGGCCCCGACGCCGACCGCGACGACGAACCACAGCAGCGACCAGGCGACGTCAGCGTCGCCCAGGTCGTCCACCGGGGTGGCGAACGCGATCCCGACGATCGCGCAGGACCACGCCACGACCATCGCGCCGATCGTGCCCGCGATGCTCCAGAACCGTCGGCCGGGCGAGAGGCGCGACGCGGGCGCGGCGGGGGCGGGACGATACGGGGGGTTGGGCTGGGCGTACGACGGCACCGGCGGGGGAGGCGCGCCGGGCCCCTGACCGCCGGGCGCGCCCGACGGCGGGCGGCCGTACGGGTCGGCGGGGCTCGGCGGCGGATTCATGCGGGCAGCGTACGGCGGTCGCCGGCCCGCCGCCGTCCCCCGATCGGCTCGACGGCGAGGGAAACCTGTCCACCTTTCGGCTCGGCCGGTCGAGCCGCGAAGGGGATCCGCCGGGGTGCCCCTGCGCCGGACGATCGTCCCGTTCCGATCGACGTCCCGGCCCTCGTGGCACCGCACCCCTCAGGAGTCCTCATGTCCACGCCTCACCCCGACCCGTCCCAGCAGCCCGTGCCGCAGCAGCCCGGCCCGCAGCAGCAGCCGTACTCGCAGCAGCCGTACCCGCAGCAGCCGTACGGGCCGCCGCAGCCCGGCCAGCAGGCGCCCTTCGGCGCGCCGCAGGGCTGGTTGCCGCAGCCGCAGATGCCGCCGGCGCCAGAGAAGCGCAAGAACTGGTTCGCCCGCCACAAGGTGCTCACCGGGCTCGGCACGGCCGTGGTCCTCGTCGTCATCATCGCCAGCGCGAGCGGTGGGGGCGGCGACGACAGCCCTGCCGTCGCCGACGTCGACACGGCCACGGCGCAGCAGGCAGAGGCGGCGACGGACGAGTCCGCTGACGGGCCGGCCGAGGGCGCGAAGACCGAGAAGGACGAGAAGCCCGTCAAGGACGAGAAGGCCGACACGCTGCCCGCCGTCGGTGACAAGGTCCGCGACGGCAAGTTCGAGTTCACGGTGACGAAGCTCGAGGACGGCGTGCAGGAGGTCGGCGACGAGTTCCTGGGCGAGGAGGCGCAGGGGCAGTTCGTGCTCGTCCACATGACGGTGGAGAACATCGGCGACGAGGCGCAGTACTTCGACGGGAGCAGCCAGAGCCTCGTCGACACGAAGGGCCGCACGCACTCGGCGGACTCGGAGGCCGGCATCTACCTCGACGAGTCCAACTCGTTCCTCAACGAGATCAACCCTGGGAACAAGGTCGACGGCGTCGTGGTCTTCGACATCCCCCGGAACGCCACCCCGGCGACCCTCGAGCTGCACGACTCGATGTTCTCCGGCGGTGTCGAGGTCGCGGTGAAGTGACGCCCGCGACCTGAGGACCGTCTCTGCCCGCCGCCCGTCACTCCCCGACGGTCGGCGGGCAGAGGCTCGTGCCCGCGGTCGCGCGTACGGTCGACCTGTCGACGGAATCGACTCGCGAGGAGGCGACGCCATGACCACCGACCGCACGGACGCACCGGACGCCGTGGCCGCAGAGTTCTTCGACCGCTACCGGCAGGCGCTGCTGGACCGCGACGAGGCGGCGGTCGCCGACCTGTACGCGGTGCCGGCGCTGATCCTGTTCCCCGGGCAGTCGCTGCCGGTGACGAGCCGCGCGCAGACGGAGCAGTTCTTCGGGTCGTCGTGGAGCCAGTACGAGGGCGTCACGGGCATGACGTCGGACGTGCGGGTCGTGGCGGTCACGGCCCACAGCGTGTGGGCCGACGTGACCTGGCACCACGACGGGCCGGGCGAGGGCACCGAACGTTTCGTCTACCAGCTCGTGCGCACGGACGACGGGTGGCGCATCGCGGTGCTCACGCCGATGGACGTATGAGCGGATACTGACGGGATGACGACGGCGACGAACCCCGTGGAGCGGCTGCGGCTGCGCCTGGGGGAGGTGCTGTTCGAGAAGGTGTCGGGCGCCGACGGCGTCGCGGTCCGCGACCGGATCCACCTGACGCCCGGCCCGCGCTGGTTCGCGCCGGACAGCCCGGTGGGGCGGGTGCACGCCGACGCGTCGATGTTCGTGGGCGGGCTGCGGGCGCTGCTGCTGCAGTCGCTGCACCCCCTGGCGATGGCGGGCGTGGCGGGGCACTCGGGCTACCGCGGCGACCCGTGGGGCCGGCTCGAGCGCACGGCGACGTTCCTCGCGACCACGACGTTCGCCACCGCGGACGACGCGCAGGCAATGGTCGACCGGGTCCGGGCAGTCCACGACCGGGTGCGCGGCAAGGCGCCGGACGGGCGGCCGTACCGCGCGGGCGACCCGCACCTGCTCACCTGGGTGCACGCGGCGGAGGCCGACTCGTTCCTCACCGCGCACCAACGCTTCGGGGAGCGGCCGCTCACCGACGGCGAGGCCGACGAGTACGTCGCGCAGGTGGCGCGCGTCGCGCGGGCGCTGGGCGCCGTCGTCGTGCCCGGGACGGTCGCCGAGCTGCGCGACACGATCGAGGCCTACCGGCCCGAGCTGGAGGCGTCGGAGGCCGCGCTCGACACGGTGCGCTTCCTGCTGCGCGAGCCGCCGCTGCCGCGAGCGGCTCGGCCGCCCTACGCGCTGCTCGCGGCGGGCGCCGTCTCGACCCTGCCCGCGTGGGCGCGGGACGCTCTCGACGTCGACACCTGGTTCCGCCGCACGCTCGGCGGGCCGGCGGGCTCCCTCGCCACCCGCGCCGTGCGGTGGGGGATGGGCACCTCGGAGAAGACCCGGGTCTATCCCCGCGCGGGTGTCCCGGAGACGACGCCCGGCTGACGCCCGCCTGACGCCCGGTCGACGTCCGCGTGACCGGCGTGGTGCACCCGTGACCTGCGGGGACCGCCCCGATGAACGTTGCCCGAACGCTTCGCCGGGCGCCCCGCCCACCCGGACATATCGGGCGCAGCGGTTCCTAGAGTCACGGCTGTGACCACCGTCGTGACCCCACGGCCGTCCGGTCTCCCGGACGCCCCGTCGGCCCGGGCGGGCACCCCGCCCGCGGGCCCACCACCCGCCACCCGCACGCGCAGCCGACTCGGCGCCCGTCGACGCCGGAACGCCCTGCTGTGGGCGCTGCTGCTCGCGGGGCCGAACGTCCTGCTCATCGTCGTCTTCGTCTACCGGCCGCTGCTGCAGAGCCTGTACCTGTCGACGCTGCAGTGGAACCTCGGCTCCCCGTCGGCCCGCTTCGTCGGGCTCGGCAACTACGTCGAGTGGTTCTCCGCGCCGACCACGGGCCGCGTCGTGACGACGACGCTCGTCTTCACCGTCGCGACCGTCGGCGGCGCGATGGTGCTGGGCCTGGGCCTCGCGCTGCTGCTGAACCGTCGGCTGCGGGGCCGCGGCATCGCCCGCACGGTCGCGTTCGCGCCCTACGTGCTGAGCGGCTTCGCCGTCGGCATCCTCTGGCTGTTCATGTTCGACCCGCGCTACGGCCTGGTGCAGGAGCTGCTCGGCTGGGTCGGACTCGAGTCGCCCGCCTGGTACACCGCGCGCCCGTGGCCGCTGGTCATGGTGATCGTCGTCTACCTGTGGAAGAACCTCGGGTACGTCGCCCTCATCTACCTGGCCGGGCTGCAGGCCGTGCCGCAGGACCTGCGCGACGCCGCCGCGCTCGACGGCGCGTCGTCAGCCCGCACGCTGCGCTCGATCGTGCTGCCGCTGCTCACCCCGACCACGTTCTTCCTGCTGGTCACGATGATGCTCGCCTCGCTGCAGTCCTTCGACATCATCAAGGCGATGACCCAGGGCGGGCCCCTGGGATCCACGACGACGCTCATGTACTCGATCTACGAGGAGAGCTTCGTGGGCGGCCGCGCGGGGTACGCGTCCGCCGTCGCGACCGTCCTGTTCCTCGTGCTCCTCGCCGTCACCGCGGTGCAGATGCGGTACGTCCAGCGGAAGGTGCACTACGCATGAGCGCGGTCATGATCGACCGACGGGTCCCCGGGCGCTCGGCCCGACGACGGTCGCCGCAGGTCGGCGGCTATCTCACGATGGTCTTCGCGACGGTCGTGCTCGACCTGCCGCTGGTCTGGCTGCTCCTCGCCAGCCTCAAGACGCCCGAGGAGCTGTACCAGGTGCCGCTGCAGTGGCTGCCCGGCTCGCCGAGCCTCGACAACTACGCGCAGGCCGCGGGCGCGATCCCGCTCGGGCGGCTGCTGGCGAACAGCATCGGCCTGACCGTCGTCGGCGCGGGCCTCAAGGTCGCCCTCGGGCTGGCCTGCGCGTACGCGCTGGTCTTCCTCGACTTCCCGTTCAAGAAGCTCGTGTTCGGGCTCGTCATCGCGACCCTGATGATCCCGCCGCAGATCACGATCATCCCCAACTACACGCTGGTCGCGAGCCTCGGCTGGCTCAACACCTACCAGGGGATCCTCGTGCCCGGCCTGGCGAGCGCGTTCGGCACCTTCCTGTTCCGGCAGCACTTCCTCACGCTGCCCGCGTCCATCCTCGAGGCGGCCGAGCTGGACGGCGCCGGGCACTGGCGCAAGCTGTGGACGTTCGTCGTGCCGATGAGCACGCCGACGCTCGCCGCCGTCGCGCTGGTGTCCGTCGTGACCGAGTGGAACGACTACCTGTGGCCGTTCCTCGTCGTCGACCACGCCGACAGGATGACCCTCCCCGTCGGCCTCACGCTGCTGCAGAACACCGACGGCATGTCGAACTGGGGCGTGCTGCTGGCCGCGACCGTCGTCGTGACGCTGCCCATCCTGCTCGTCTTCCTGATCCTCCAGCGACGCCTCGTCGCCGGCCTCACCGCGGGCGCGGTGACGGGGTGACCCCGTCCCGCCCGGCCCGCTTCCCGAACACCACCCCGAACCAAGGAGCACGTGTGTCCCACCGTCCTGCCCGCCGGACCCGCACCGCCGTCGCGGCGCTCGCCGCGGTCTCGGCCCTCACCCTCACCGCCTGCGCCGGCCCGAGCGTCGGGGCCACGGCCTCCGGCGACGCGTCCGCCGAGGCCGTCGACTGGTCGCAGGTCGAGCCCGCGAAGGAGATCACCTGGTGGAGCAACCACCCGGGCCAGTCGCAGGAGCTCGAGCAGCAGCTCATCGACGAGTTCACCGCGGAGTCCGGCATCGAGGTCGACCTCGTGACCGCCGGCGCCGACTACGACGAGGTCGCCCAGCGCTTCCAGGCCGCGTCGCAGACCGACGAGCTGCCCGACCTCGTCATCGCGTCCGACGTGTGGTGGTTCCGGTACCACCTGAACGACCAGATCATGCCCGTGGACGACGTCATGGAGTTCCTCGACGCCGACGCGGACGACTTCCAGCCCGCCCTGTACGCGGACTACGAGTACGACGACCAGCACTGGGCGGTGCCGTACGCCCGCAGCACGCCGCTCTTCTACTACAACAAGGACCTGTGGACGAAGGCCGGCCTGCCCGACCGCGGCCCCGAGACCTGGGACGAGCTGGTCGAGTGGGACGCGACAGTGAAGAAGGAGGTGCCGAAGGGCGGCTCGACGTTCGGCCTGTCCACCGGCCCGTCGTGGGGCGCGTGGTGGTTCGAGAACATGATCTGGGGGCAGGACGGCGCGTACTCGGACGGCTTCGACCTCACGCTCGACACCCCGGAGGCGGTCGCCGGCGGCGAGTTCGTGCGGGACCTGTTCCACGGCTCCGGCGTCGCGACGCTCTCCGCCGACGACGCGATGGCGGACTTCTCGTCCGGCCTGATCGCCTCGACGATCGGTTCCACGGGCTCGCTCAAGGGCGCCCTCGACGCCGCGTCGTTCGAGGTCGGCACGGCCTACCTGCCCGACGGCCCGAAGGGCGGCGGCACGCCGACCGGCGGCACCGGGCTCGCCATCCCGTCGTCGAAGACGCCGGAGCAGCAGCTCGCGGCCGCGATGTTCCTCGAGTTCCTCACGAACACGGAGAACACGGCCACGTTCTCGCAGGCCACGGGCTACATGCCGGTGCGCACGTCCGCCGTCGAGAGCGACGCGATGAAGAAGACCTACGAGCAGACGCCGCAGTTCCGCACCGCCGTCGACCAGCTCGCCGACAAGGCCCGCGTGCAGGACGACGTGCGCGTCTTCGTCCCGGGCGCCGACGCGCTGCTCAACGAGGCGCTGGAGCAGATCGTCATCGAGGACGCCGACCCGAAGGCGGCGTTCGAGGCCGTCACGCCGCGCATCGAGACGGCGTACACCGAGAACGTGGAGCCGTACCTGTGACGGGCGCGGCAGGGCTGAGCGAGGCCGACGGGTCGCTCCGGCCGCGCGTCGTCGCCCACCGTGGCAACAGCGCGGTCGCGCCGCAGAACACGCGCGCCGCGTTCGAGAGCGCGGCGCGGGCGGGAGCGGACTCGCTCGAGATCGACGTCCGGCTCACCGCCGACGGCGAGGTCGTCGTCATCCACGACGACACCGTGGACGCGACGACCAACGGCAGCGGCAAGCTGGCGGACCTCGAGCTGCGGGAGGTCCGGCTGCTCGACGCCGGGTCGTGGTTCTCGCCCGCGTACGCGGGGCAGCGGGTGCCGACGTTCGCCGAGGTGATCGACCTGCTGCGCGTCCGCCCGGGCCTGGACCTGCTGCTGGAGGTCAAGGGCGCGTGGTCCGCGCGGGAGGTGCGCCGGGTGACCGAGCCGCTGCGTGCGGCGGGCCTCGCCGACCGCACGGTGGCGCAGAGCTTCTGGCCCGAGACGGTCGCCGCCCTGCGCGACGCCGACCCGGGGCTGCGCCGCGGCCTGCTCGTCACCGCCGCCCGCGACGACCTCGTCGAGCGGTGCCACGACCTCGACGTCGTCATGTGCAACCCGCAGGGCACCGTGCTGCGCGACGACCCCGACGTCGTCGCCCGGCTCCACGACGCCGGCCTCTCCACCGCCGTCTGGACGTTGAACGAGCCCGCGCACTGGGCCGCCGCCGTCGCGCTCGGCGTGGACGCGATCATCACCGACCGCCCCGACCGCCTGGCGGGCTGGCTGGCAGGCCGCGTCGGCTGACGCCTCCCGGAGTGGTCAGGGCGAGCGCGGGGTTTTCGTGGCGCTGGTCCTGACAACTCGGGGGTGAGTAGGCTGGCGCGCGCATCGAAGCGCTTCGACGGTCCACGGGGGTATCGCGGCATGACGGCTGGTCTCGCACGGCTCACGGACGAGCTGGGCATCCTGTACGGCGGGGACTACAACCCCGAGCAGTGGGAGCCCGCCGTCTGGCGGGAGGACGTCGCGCTCATGCGGGAGGCGGGAGTCAACCTCGTCACGGTCGGCGTCTTCAGCTGGTCGCACCTCGAGCCGCGCCCGGGCGAGTACCGGTTCGCCTGGTTGGACGACGTGCTGGACCTGCTGCACGACGCCGGGATCGCCGTCGACCTCGCCACGCCCGTCGCCTCGCCGCCGCCGTGGCTGGGCCACCGGCACCCGGGGTCGCTGCCCACGACGGCGGACGGCACGGTGCTGAGCTACGGCTCGCGCAACCAGTTCTGCCCGTCCTCGCCGGCGTACCGGGAGGCGGCCGTGGCGATCGCCGAGCGGGTGGCCGCCCGCTACGCCGGCCACCCCGCCGTCCGGATGTGGCACGCGGGCAACGAGTACGGGCAGTTCTGCTGGTGCGACCGGTGCGCGGAGCGGTTCCGCGACTGGCTCCGCGCGCGGTACGGCACGCTCGACGCGCTGAACGCGGCCTGGGCCACGACCGTCTGGTCGCAGGAGTACGGCGACTGGGCCGAGATCCTGCCGCCGCGCGTCGCGCCCTATCACCGCAACCCGTCGCAGGAGCTCGACTTCCGGCGCTTCGGCTCCGACCTGCTGCTCGACCTCTACCGCGAGCAGAAGGCGGTCGTCCGGCGCCACGACCAGGGACGCCCCGTGACGACCAACCTGATGGGGTTCTTCGGCGGCATCGACCCGCACGACTGGCGCGCCGACCTCGACGTGATCGCCGACGACGCCTACCCCGACCCGGCGTCCCCCGACGCGCCCGCCGACGCGGCGCTCGTCAACCACCTCGCGCGCGGGCTCGCGGGCGGCGGGTCGTGGCTGCGCATGGAGCAGGCGGCGAGCGCCGTGAGCTGGCGGGAGCACAACCTCACGAAGTCGCCCGCGCGGCTGCGCACCGAGGTGCTCCAGGCGCTCGCGCACGGCGGCGACGGCGCGCTGTTCTTCCAGTGGCGCCAGGCGCGCTCCGGCCCCGAGCGCTTCCACTCCGCGATGCTGCCCGTCGCGGGAGCGGACACGGCCGTGCACGCGGGCGTCCGCGCCCTGGGTGCCGAGCTGCGCGCGCTGCGCGGCCTCGTCGGCGAGCGCGTCCACCGGCGCGTCGCGCTGCTGTGGGACTGGCCGTCGTGGTGGGCCGCCACCCAGGTCGCGCTCCCGACGGCGCGCCTCGACCCGCTCGCCACGCTGCAGGCCTGGCACCGGGAGCTGTGGCGGCTCGGCGTCGTCGCCGACGTCGTCGCGCCCGGCGACCCGCTGCAGGCGTACGACCTGGTGCTCGCCCCGGCGCTGACCGTGCTGGAGCGGCCCGCCGCCGACCGGCTCGACGCCTACGTGGCTGGCGGCGGGCACCTGGTGTGGGGGCCGTTCGGTGGTGTCGCGGACGGACTCGCCCACCTGCACGCGGGCCGCTCGCCCGCGCCCCTGCGGCACGTGCTCGGGGTCTCCGCCGAGGAGTGGGTGCCGCTGCCCGACGGCGGCAGCGCGGTCTCCTGGGCCGGTCCGCTGACCGGGCACCACGGCACCGCGACGACCCTGGGAGAGCGAGCTCGCACCGACGGCGCCGAGGTGCTCGCCACCTACGACGACGGCCCGCTGGCCGGCAGCGTCGCCGTCGCGCGGCACGCGCACGGCGCGGGCCACGCCTGGTACGTCGGCGCCGACCTCAGCGGGCCGGGCGGCGGCCTCGAGGCCGTGCTCCGCGCCGCGCTCGACGACGCGGGCGTCGCTCTCGGCGGCCAGGTCCCGGGCGTCGAGACCGTGTGGCGGGGCGGCACCCTGGTGGCTCTCAACCACACGGACCGCCCCGCGACGCTCGTGCTCGCCGCGGCGCTCGCAGCCGGGCCCGACGGCGTCCGCGCCGCCGCCGCCCTCTCCGACGTGCTCACCGACGCGCGCCACGACGCCTCCGCGACCCTCCCGCTCGCGCCGTACGACGTCGTCGTCCTCACGGCCGGATGACGTGAAAGGTTCATCCGAGAAGATGTCACCTCCCGGAAACGCTGTTTGATCCCACGGAAACCGTCGCTCCCTGCGGTCGTCCCGAAGCGCCGCCCAGGCGCCCGGTGACGGAAGGGGGCGACCGATGTCCGAAGCTTCACGCAGCACAGCACCACCCGTGACCGCGCACCCGGTGGACCAGGTGCCGAGGCTGGCGCGGCTCTTCCCGCTCGGGCTGCAGCACGTGCTCGCGATGTACGCCGGGGCGGTGGCGGTGCCGCTCATCGTGGGCGGCGCCCTCGGCTACTCCGCGCAGGACCTGGCGTTCCTCATCAGCGCCGACCTGTTCGTCGCGGGGATCGCGTCGATCATCCAGTCCCTCGGGTTCTGGCGGTTCGGCGTCCGGCTGCCGCTCATGCAGGGCGTGACGTTCGCCGCCGTCGGCCCGATGATCACCATCGGCACGACCTACGACATCACCGCCGTCTTCGGCGCCACCATCGCCTGCGGCCTCTTCATGATCCTCGTCGCGCCGTTCTTCTCGGCGCTGCTGCGCTTCTTCCCGCCGCTCGTCACCGGCACGGTCATCCTGATCATCGGCGTCTCGCTCATGGACGTCGCCGCGGGGTGGATCACGAACAACGGCGAGACCGCCGCGCCGTCCGACCTGGCGCTCGCGGCGGGGACGCTGCTGTTCATCGTGCTCGTCGAACGCTTCGCCCCGCCCGCCCTCGCGCGTCTCTCCGTGCTGCTCGGGCTCGCGCTGGGCACGCTCGCCGCGCTGCCGATGGGCAAGGTCGACTGGTCGGGCGTCGGGGAGGCGGGCTGGTTCGCCGTCGTGACCCCGTTCCACTTCGGCCTGCCGACGTTCCCGCTCGCCGCCGTGGTGTCGATGCTGGTCGTGGGGCTCGTGATCATGACGGAGACGACGGGCGACATGATCGCCGTCGGCGAGATCACCGGCCGGCCCGTGACGAAGCGGCGGCTCGGCGACGGGCTGCGCGCGGACGGGCTCTCGACCGTCCTCGGCGGGATGTTCAACACATTCCCGTACACCGCGTTCGCGCAGAACGTGGGCCTCGTCAGCCTGACGGGGGTCGCGTCGCGCTACGTCGCGACGATGGCCGGCGGCATCCTCGTGGTGCTGGGCCTGGTGCCCAAGGTCGGCGCGGTGGTGGAGGGCGTGCCCAGCGCCGTGCTCGGCGGCGCGGGGATCGCGCTGTTCGGCATGGTCGCGGCGTCCGGCGTCCGCTCGCTCACCAAGGTGACGTTCACCAGCAAGAACATCCTCGTGGTCGCCGTGTCCCTCGGCGTCGCGATGCTCCCGACCGTGCGCCCGGAGATCTACGCCGAGTTCCCCACGTGGTTCCAGCTGATCTTCGACTCCGGCATCAGCGCCGGTGCGATCAGCGCCATCCTGCTCAACCTGCTGCTCAACGGCGACCAGCTCCGGCGGGTGCCGGAGCCGGCGTCCGGCACGTCGCCCGACCCCGCGACCGACCCAGGGCTGGAGCCGGCCGCCGCTCAGGCGCCGACGTCGCCGTCCACGTAGAACCAGCGGCCGCCCTCGCGGACGAACCGGCTCACCTCGTGCAGGCGGCCCCGCTCACCCGTGGCCGCCTGCACGTACTGCGCCACGAACTCGACCTCGCCGCCGTCGTCGAACGGGCCGCCGGCGTGGGTGGCGAGGACCGCGAGTCGCCGCCACTCCTGGTCGTCGTCGAGCTCCAGCGACGGCGGCCGCGTGCGCGGGTGCCATGTGGCGCGCAGGTACGCGGCGTCGCCGACGGCGAACGCGGTGTAGCGCGACCGCATCAGCGCCTCCGCGGTGGGGGCGGGCCGGTCGCCGGCCAGCAACGGGCCGCAGCACGCGCCGTAGGTGTCGCCGGAGCCGCAGGGGCAGCGGTCGTCGTCGGACGGGAGGGTCACGCACGCCATCCTGTCAGTGCGCGCCCGGCAGGGCCGGGCTGAAGCGCTCCTCGGCGAGGGCGACGAGCAGCGCCAGGAGCACGACGACGCCGCTCGCGAGCGGCACGACGTGCACGCCGACGGCGGCGACGAGGGCAGCGCCCAGGCCAGATCCGGCCGCGATACCCACGTTGAACATGGACGACGAGATCGCCACCCCCATGTTGGTCGACGCGGGAGCCACGAGCATCACGCGGTGGGACAGGGCGGGCGGCACGCACGAGAACGAGAACCCGAACAGCGCCAGCGCCGCCACGGCCGCGACGGGGTTCGCGCCGAACGCCCACAGGCTCACGAGGGCGACGGTGAGCACGGCGAGCGCGACGAGCAGCACCGCCACCGGGCGGGCGTCGATGAACCGGCCCACCACGATCGTGCCCACCACCCCGGCCGCGCCCTGCAGCAGCAGCAGCCGGGCCATGTCCGACTGCTCGAACCCGGTGACCTCGATGAAGTACTGCGTGACGAACGTGATGACGCCGAACGCGCCGGTGAGGACCAGCCCGGTCGTGACCATCTGGAAGAGGAACCGGCGTCGGCTCGGGTGCGGCGCGCGGCTGGCCCCACCCTCGGACGGCGCCATCGTCGGGAACAGCGCCAGGACCACGAACGTCACCACGAGCGAGAGCACCGCGACGGCCGCGAACGTCCACCGCCACGACGTGTGCTCGCCGAGCCATGTGCCCGCCGGCACGCCGAGCACCGGGGCGAGAGAGTTGCCCAGCGCGAGGCGCGTCATCACCTTGCCGCGCACGACGGGCCGGAACAGCCCGGTCGTCGCGGGCACGACGGCGGCCCAGAACAGCGCCTGCGCCGTCGCCGTCACCAGGCGGGCCGCCATCAGCTGCTCGTAGCTCGGCGCGAGCGCGGCCCACAGCGTCGCGACGGCGGCCACGCCCGCGCACGCGGACAGCACCCACCGGCGCGGCACGCGTCGCGCCCAGTGCGCCAGCGGCACCGTGGTGATCAGCACCACCAGCGCGTAGCCTGTGACGAGCAGGCCGATCTCGGACGTGGACCGACCCAGGTCGGGGGCCATGAGGGTGAGCAGGCCGGACGGCAGCGACTCGACGGTGACAAACAGGAACGTCGACAGCGCCATCGCGACCAGGATGATCGTGGCGCGACGCTCGTCGACGGGTGGCGTGATGGCGGACGCCGGCGCGGGAGGAAGGTTCTCGGTCATGGGGATCGAGACGATCGTAGGCGCGAGCTGTCAGGACGAGGAGCATGAATACCGTGACCTGGTCCTGACAGCTCCGGGGCGGGCGGGTTCAAGCGGTCGTCGCAACACGCGTCGTCAGGCTGCCAAGAGTAGGCGGTTGAGTGCTTCGGCGGGCTTGG
>JADHZE010000360.1 GCA_026934365.1 Isoptericola sp. QY 916
GTGCGAAGCCGCGCCGGCCGCGATCCGGGTGCCCGACCCGACGCGGGCCTCGCAGAACCCCTCCGCGACGAGCTGGCCGTACACCTCCGTCACGACCCACCGGGACACCCCCAGCGTCTCCGCGAGGGCGCGCGACGGCGGCAGCGCCGCCCCGCCGGGGACCCGGCCCGCGTGCACGGCGTCCCGCACGGCGCGCTCGACGCGCGCGACCAGCGGGGCGTCGTCGTCCCCGAGGTCGAGGACGGTGTCCCACGCCAGCACGGGATTGGTCTGGGTAGTTGCCATGAAATTGGACGGTACACCCGGACCGATCGGCATCTAGCGTCGTGGGTGTCAGTCGGGGGACCGCCCCGGCGCCACGCGACAGGGAGACACCATGCGCTACCGCACCATCGGTGACGGCACCACGTCCTTCGAGGTCAGCACGCTGTGCCTCGGCACCATGTGGTTCGGCACCCGCACCGACGAGGAGACGTCGTTCGCGATCCTCGACCGCTTCGTCGAGGCCGGCGGCACGTTCCTCGACACCGCGAACAACTACAACGGCTGGGGTGGCGGGCACGGCCGCGACAGCGAGGACGTCATCGGCCGCTGGCTCGCCGACCGGGGCAACCGCGACGAGCTGCGCATCGCCACCAAGGTGGGCGCCGCCAAGAAGGACCCGAACCTGCCGCTGCAGCACGTGCCGCCGACGAACTACCAGGGGCTCGGCGCGGAGACCATCGCGTGGGAGGCGCGCGAGAGCCTGCGCCACCTCGGTGTCGACCACATCGACGCCTACTACGGCCACGTCGACGACTACGACACCCCGCTCGCCGAGACCGTCGGCGCGTTCGGCAAGCTCCAGGCGGAGGGGCTGATCGGGATCGGCGGCATCTCCAACGTCGCGCTGCACCGCGTCGTCGAGGCGCGCGAGGAGGCCCGTCGCCAGGGCGTCGCGCCGTACGGCCTCGTGCAGCAGCAGCTCACCTACCCGTACCCGCGGCCCGACGTCGGCCGGCACAACTGGGCGTCGTACGAGCTGCTCGACTACGCCGGCGCGTCGGCCGCGACCGAGCACCCGCTCGCCGTCGTCGCCTACTCGCCGCTCATGCAGGGCGCGCTGGTGCGCGACGACAAGCCGCTGTGGGACGGCTTCGACCACCCGACGACGCACGAGCGGCTGCGCGTGCTGCGCGAGGTCGCGGCCGAGATCGGCGCCACGCCCCACCAGGTGGTGCTCGCCTGGCTCCTCGGCGGCGACGTGCCCGTGGTCCCGGTCGTCGGGGCGAGCAGCGTCGCGCAGCTCGACGAGCTGCTGGGTGCGGCGGACCTCGACCTCGACGACGACGTGCGTGCGCGTCTCGACGCCGTCTGACCGTCAGGGGTGACCGGCGGGGCCCTGCGCGGTCACTCCAGCCACTCGGTGACGAACCGGTCGTTGGCGTGCACGTGCAGGGCCTCGTACACCTCGGGGCCGATCACCGTGAACTTGTGCGGCGTCCCGGCGGGGGCGACGAGGATCTGGCCGCCCACGGCGACCACCTCGTCGTCGCCCACCCGGAACAGAGCCCGCCCCGAGCGGAGGACGAACGTCTCCGTGTAGGGGTGGCGGTGCAGGCGGGGGCCGACGCCGTCCCGGTCGAACCGCTCGAACATCACCGACACGGTGGACCCGTGCAGGTAACCCTCGAAGTCCGCGCCCGGCAGCGTGGCCTGCTCGATCAGCTCGATGCTCGACTCGGTGCTCATGCGGGGTCGACTGCCGTCCCTGGCAGGACTGAGCGGTGTCAGGGGAGCGGCAGGTCGAGCCCGTGCCGCAGCCGGTCACGGACGGCGCGGGGCAGCTCGCCCCAGTCGTCGATCGTGTCGAGGTCGACGGCGGTGCCCGGGCGGCGCACGACCACCGGCCGTAGCCCCGCGCGCTCGGCCTCGGCGACGTGCGCCGCCCGCGACGCCTCGCCGAAGCGGAACCGGAACGGTGGCGCCGCGGGCAGCACCAGCAGGTTGGTCCCCGCCAGGTGCCGGTCGGTGGCGACGACGGCGGCGGCACGACGCCGTGCGTCGTCCGGAGCCGGCGCGCCCGCGGCGAGCAGG
>JADHZE010000361.1 GCA_026934365.1 Isoptericola sp. QY 916
GCCCGCCGTCCCGGGCCAGTCCGGGGGCAGGACGGCGGTCGGCAGCCCGGGGTCGGCGTACGGCAGCGGGCGCCAGTCGTCGACGGCGCGCACCCAGCGGGCGAACGCCTCGCCCGGCGCGTGGACGGCTGTCTCCTCGCCCTCGTCCGGGTCCGGGTGCGCCGCGAGGAAGCCACGGTGCCTCGCGGCGAGGCCGTCGAGGTCCCACCAGCGGGCGGCGGCGTCCGCGAGGGACCCGGCGACGCGCGGCGTCCCCGCGACGAACACGGTCGCGGCGTCGCGCAGCCCCAGCCCGTCGAGGACCCCCTCGACCTCGTCGGTGAGGTGGCCGGGGCAGATCCACAGGCCGGTCGCGACCGTGCCGCAGCCGATGCCGGCCAGGTGCCGCCGCAGCTGGTGACGGGCGTCGCGGCGTTCCTCGGGGATGGAGAACGACACCAGGCACCAGGGGTCGTCGTCGCCCTGCTGCCGGTAGCCGAAGATCCGCCGGTCGCCGCGCTCGAGCATCGCGGCCGCGCCCGCCGCGAGCCGGTACCCGGCCCGGCCGTCGACCTCCTCGGCCTCGAGCAGGCCCTTGCCCTTGGCCCGCGACACGGCCGAGCGCGCGGCCCCCGACGCGACGCCGGCCGCGCCGAGCAGCGTGACGAGGTCGCCCGCCGCCATCCGGCCGCCGAGGCCGCGGGCGTACAGGCCGACGACCGTCCGCAGCAGCGACGTCGCGCTCCCGGGGCGGGCGTCGAGGTCGTCGAGGATCACGCGGCGTCGCGCCCCGTGACCTCGACCAGCGCGTCCCGCACCGCCTCGACGCCCACGCGCACCTCGTCGAACGACGTCGACAGCGGCGAGAGGCCCAGGCGCAGGCCGTTCGGGCGGCGGAAGTCGGGGATCACGCCGCGCTCCCACAGCAGGGGCAGGGTGTCGGCGAACGCGTCGTGGTCGACGGTGACATGGCTCCCCCGCCGCTCGTCGTCCCGCGGGGAGGCGACGCGCACGCCGAGCGGTACCAGGAGGTCGTCGACCAGCTCGAGCGCGAACCTCGTGAGCGCCACGGACTTCGCGCGGACGGCGCCGAGGCCTGCCTCGCCGACCAGGTCGAGCATGTCCTGCATCGCGAGCATCCCGACGATCGCCGGCGTGCCGGAGAGGAACCGTCGCACCCCGGCGTGCGGCGCGTAGGCGGGCCCCATCTCGAACGGCCGGTCGCTGCCCATCCACCCCTGGATCGGCTGGACGAGCTCGCCCTGGAGGTCGGCCCGCACGTAGCCGAACGCGGGCGACCCGGGTCCCCCGTTGAGGTACTTGTAGGTGCAGCCGGCGGCGAGGTCCGCACCCCACGCGTCGAGCTCGACGGGCACCGCACCCGCGGAGTGGCACAGGTCCCAGAGCACCAGGGCGCCGGCGTCGTGCGCGCGCCGCGTGATCTCCGCGGCGTCGCTCACGTACCCGGAGCGGTACGCGACGTGGCTCAGCACGACGAGCGCCGTCCGTTCGGACAGGAGCGCGGACACCTGCGCGGGCGTGACCCCGCCGTCGTGGTCCGGCGAGATCCAGCGCAGCGTGGCGCCGTGCTCGCGCGCCACGCCCTCGAGCACGAAGCGGTCGGTCGGGAAGTTGCCCGAGTCGAGGACGATCTCGTCGCGCCCGGCCACCCGCGGGGAGGACAGGGCCGCCCGCACCAGCTTGTAGAGGATGACGGTCGTGGAGTCCCCGACGAACGTCTGCCCCGGCGCCGCGCCCAGCGCGACCTCGCCGACCCGGTCGCCGAGGCGTAGCGGCAGCTCGTACCACTCCTCGTCCCAGCCGCGGATCAGCCGGGCGCCCCAGGCGTCGGTCGCGAAGCGGGCCAGGCGCTCCGCCGACGCCCGCGTGGGCCGGCCCAGCGAGTTGCCGTCCAGGTAGGCCGTCACCTCGTCCGAGCCGACGAACGCCGACCGGAACCGGGCCAGCGGGTCGGCGGCGTCCAGCGCGGCGGCGCGGTCGCGGTGGAGCTCGGCGCCGACGGCCGACGGTCCGGGGTCCGGGCCGTCTTCTCCGACGAAGGTCCGGGCATCGCCGACCTCGACCTCGCGC
>JADHZE010000362.1 GCA_026934365.1 Isoptericola sp. QY 916
GGCCGCGGCGGCGCCCGGGCGCCGCTTGGTCCCGAACGCGCCCCACGCGAACCGCAGGCCGTACGCCACGGTCAGCGCCGAGCCGACGGCCACCGCGAGGAGCGCGATCCACTCGACCGCCCCGGCGCCGTGGGTGACGTCGTGCCAGAGCCCCTCGAGCGCGGCCTCCTTGGCGACGTACCCGGCGAACGGCGGGAAGCCGATCATGGAGGCGGTCGCGAGCACGCCCGCGACGGTGGTGAACGGCATCGTGCGCCACAGCCCGGACAGCTTGCGCAGGTCGCGGGTGCCGGTGGCGACGTCGACCGCGCCGACGACGAGGAACAACGCCGCCTTGAACATGGCGTGCGCCCCGAGCATCGCGAGGCCGGCGAGCGCCAGCGCCTTGCTCCCGAGCCCCAGGAGCAGCACGATCAGGCCGAGCTGGGAGACCGTGCCGAACGCGAGCACGAGCTTGAGGTCGTGCTGCCGCAGCGCCTGGTAGCCGCCCAGCAGCAGGGTGCCGCCGCCCAGGACCAGCACCAGCCAGCGCCAGACGGGCAGGTCGGCGAACGCCGGGGCGAAGCGCGCCACGAGGTAGACACCCGCCTTGACCATGGCCGCCGCGTGCAGGTACGCGGACACCGGCGTCGGGGCTGCCATCGCCGCGGGGAGCCAGAAATGGAACGGGATGAGGGCGGACTTCGTCGCGGCGCCCGCGAGCAGACAGACCGCCGCCCACGTGACCGCGGTGCCCGACGGCGGGTCCGCGACCAGCTCCGAGACGCGCCAGGTGTCGCCCACGACGCCGAGGATGATGAGCCCCACCAGCATGGCCAGACCGCCCGCCGTCGTCACCACGATCGCCTGCATGGCCGCGCGGCGGGACGCCTTGCGGTCGGCGTAGTGGCCGATCAGCAGGTAGGAGAAGACGGTGGTGAGCTCCCAGAACACGAACAGGAGCAGCAGGTCGTCGGCGACGACGAGGCCGACCATGGCGGCGGCGAAGGCCGTGAGCACGGCGGCGAACCGGCCGAGGCCGAGGGCGTCGCGGGCGAAGTAGGCGGAGCAGTAGAGCAGCACCAGGGCACCCACGCCGCCCACCACGAGCAGCATGAACCACGCGAGCGTGTCGAGCTGCAGCGTGATCGACAGGTGCAGGCCGGGCACCCAGGGCACCTCGGTGGTCGGGAAGTCTCCCGCCGTCACCCGGGGGGTCATCGCCAGCGCGTACGCGGCGGCCGACGCAGGCCCGAGGGCCAGCACCCAGAAGGCTCTCCTGCCCACCCACGCCACCAGAGCCGGCGCCGCGAGGGCCAGCAGGAAGGTGAAGAGCAGCACTGAGAGCACAGCACTCCGTCCGGTCGAGGGGCGGGGCGTCGGCTTTACTTTACCGGCATCGAGCGATGGTCCGACGCTGACGAGATGACACGCCGGTGTGACCTGGGTCGCGCTCGACGCCGGCCCTACAGGTCCTCGGGGGCCAGCAGGAAATCGGCCTCGTCCGCGATCTCGCCGCCCACGGCGGCGTGGATCGCCACCGCCATCTTCCCGACGAGGTCGGCGGCACGCCGGCGGGCGACGACGTGCGCCGCCTGCGGGAACTCCTGGTTCGCCTCGTACAGGTCCGGCGGGTCCCAGCGCACGTGGTAGCAGACGGCGCCCGCGGCGGCCCACGGCAGCTCGCGCACCAGCAGGGGCAGCGTCTCGTCACCGATCACCTCGACGGTGACGGAGCCGTCGAGGCCGAGGTCGGTCGTCAGGCCGTACGCGTCGAGCACCATCGGCGCCTGCAGGGCCTCGATGTCGACGTCGTCGGCGCGCTCGTGGATCGCCTTGCGCACCTCGGGGTCGAGCGGCTCGCCCGGGTACAGGGGCCGGTCCGCGATCCCCGCGGGCGGGCCCTGGTACGGCCGGCCCTCCGTCGCGAGCCGCACCCGCGGGTGCGTGGCCTGCAGCACGCGGTGCGCGGCCTGCGGGTCCAGCCAGATGTCGGAGTACACCGTGAGGTCCACCGCCCGGTCGGGGTCGGGGGTCAGCACGACGCCCGGGCCGGCCGCGCGCCGGCCGCCGTCCGCGTCGTCGACG
>JADHZE010000363.1 GCA_026934365.1 Isoptericola sp. QY 916
GCCTCCGCCGTCGTCGTCGGGCCCGACGGCGCGGCGTCCTCGGCGACGGCCCGCCCGACGGCGACCCTCGACCTGCTCACCTACGGGACGCCGGCGCCGCTCGGCCTGGACCCGGGCGCGGCCGACCGCTCGTTCGACTACGTCATCGGCCGGGCGCCCGGGTTCCTCGACGGCAAGCCGGGCATGCACTGGACGGTGAACGGGCACACCTACCCGGACGTCCCGATGTTCGAGGTGGCGGAGGGCGACGTCGTGCGCATGCGGATCGACAACCGCAGCGGCGCCCCGCACCCGATGCACCTGCACGGCCACCACGTCGTGGTGCTGTCCCGCGACGGCGTGGCCGCGAGCGGCAGCCCGTGGTGGACGGACTCGCTCGAGGTGGCCGACGGCGAGGTCTACGAGGTCGCGTTCCTCGCGGACAACCCGGGGATCTGGATGGACCACTGCCACAACCTGCCGCACGCCACCGAGGGCCTCGTGGCGCACCTCATGTACGCGGGTGTCACGACGCCGTACCTGCTGGGGCACGACAGCGGCAACGTCCCGGAGTGACAGGCGCCGGGGTGGTGCTCAGCGGCGCAGCACCAGGTGCGTCACCTCCGGCGTGACGCGCGCGGACACGATGCGCAGGTCGTGCGTCCCGACGCCCTGGAACAGGCGCACCCCCTCGACGTCGAGCACCACGGGCGCGACGTGCAGCCGCAGCTCGTCGATGAGGTCCGCGGCGAGGAACTGGTTGACGGTCGTCGCCCCGCCGGCCACGGACACGGTCCGGTCGCCGGCCGCCTCGCGCGCCCGGGCGAGGGCCTCCTGCGGCCCGCCGGTCACGAAGTGGAACGTCGTGCCGCCCTGCATCTCGATCGGGTCGCGCTCGTGGTGCGTCAGGACGAAGACCGGCGCGTGGTACGGCGGGTCCTCTCCCCACCAGCCTCGCCACGAGAGGTCCCAGTCCCCGCGGCCGGGGCTGAACATGTTGCGGCCCATGACGAACGCGCCCGCCGCGGTGATCGCGTCGAGCTCCGACCGGTGGTCGTCGGGGTTGTCGAACATCCACGCGTGCATGATCCGTTCGCCGTCGCCGACGCCGTCGCCGAACGGCTGGTCGAGGGACTGGTTCACCCCCGCGGAGATGCCGTCGAGGGAGATGCCGAGGTCGCACGTCACCTGTGTCATGCACGGGGAGACGGCGCCGGGCACGGAGACTCATCGGTGCGGCGACTCATCGCTCCGACGACGCGAGACCCACCAGCCGGTCCGCCTTGAGCTCCGTCTCGTCCCACTCCCGACCGGGGTCGCTCCCCCACGTGATCCCGGCGCCGGTGCCGAACCGCAGGACGCCGCCGTCGCCCTCGTCCTCCCACCAGAAGGTGCGGATCCCGACGGCGAGCTCGGCACGCCCGGCGTCGCCGTCGACCCAGCCGACGGCCCCGCAGTAGGGCCCGCGGGCCGTCGGCTCGAGCTCGGCGATCAGCCGCAGCGCGGACGACTTGGGCGCCCCGGAGACCGACCCCGGCGGGAACGTGGCCTCGAGCGCCCGCGCCCAGAGCCCGGGGCCGGCGGCGAGCAGCTCTCCGCGCACGCGGGACACGAGGTGGACGAGCCCGGGGTGCTCCTCGACGGAGAGCAGGTCGGTCACGTCGACGGTGCCGGGGCGGCAGACGCGCTGCAGGTCGTTGCGCACGAGGTCGGTGATCATCACGTTCTCGGCGCGGTCCTTGGCGGTGAGGCCGGACGGCGTGCGCGCCGTGCCCTTGATCGGGCCCGAGGCGAGCGACGCCGTCCCGCCGGGGGCGGCCTCGAGCGAGAGGTAGAGCTCCGGCGACGCGCTCACGACCCACACGGGGTCGAGCCCGGTCGCGGCGGGCACGTGCACCGCGGCCGCGTAGGGGGCGGGGTTGCCGGCCGCCAGCCGGGCGGCGAGCGCGGCGGCGTCGGGCTCGACGACGGCGCCGGCGTCCGTCGCGGCCAACGGCGCGGACAGGACCCGGCACACGTTGACCTGGTAGACGTCGCCGCGCCGCACCCGGTCCCGGAC
>JADHZE010000364.1 GCA_026934365.1 Isoptericola sp. QY 916
ACGGGCCGGCAGACCGACCGCCCCGGCGGCGAGCCTGTCGGAGCGGGCGACGCCGCGGTCCCAGAGGGCCACGTGCACCGCGAAGTCGTCGCGCCAGCCCGCGCCGTCGCCGGCGCGCTCGGCGAACTCGCGGGTGCCGTCGAGCGGGTCGACGATCCACACGCGGTCCGCCGTCAGGCGGGCGGCGGAGTCGGCGGCCTCCTCGGAGAGGACGGCGTCGCCCGGGCGGGCGTGCGCGAGCGCGGCGGCGAGCCACGCCTGGCTGGCCGCGTCACCCGCGTCCTTGAGCTCCCCCGCCACGAACGACCCGCCGGCGGCGTCGACCTCCGCCCGCAGGCCGCGGAGCACCTCGCCGGCCCCCTGCGCGAGCACGACGGCGAGCTCGCCGTCGGGCAGGCCCGGGTCCGGGAAGGACGGGGCGGACGCGGACATACGACTCCTCGGCTTGCAGCTCTGGACGGAGGCCCCGGGCGGGCCGCGGCCGACGCTACCATTCCGAATTGGACGATTCCCTGAGAGTTCACATTGTTGAATTCTGTTTTTCCGATAGGAATGGTGCGCTTTTGAGCCTCGACCTCCCGCTGATCGTCGGCGGACTCGTCGTGGGCTTCGTCGTCGGCCTGACGGGGATGGGCGGCGGCGCCCTGATGACGCCGATGCTCATCTTCGTGTTCCGCGTCGACCCGCTCACCGCGGTCTCCTCCGACGTCGTGGCCAGCCTGTTCATGAAGCCCGCGGGCGCGATCGTGCACCTGCGCCGCCGCACCGTGAACCTGCAGCTCGTGCTGTGGCTGTGCATCGGCTCCGTGCCGGCGGCGTTCTCCGGCGCGCTCCTCATCCGCTACCTCCCGTTCGACGACGGGTTCGACGAGGTGCTCAAGCAGATCCTCGGCGTCGCCCTGCTCATCGCGTCGGCCGGGCTGGTCGTGCGCGCGGTGCTCGGCATGCTGCAGCGCCGCACCGCCCTCGGCGAGGGGCCCGCCGCGCCCAGCAGCCCCGACGTCGTCGTCCGCAAGGTGCCCACGCTGATCCTCGGCGCCGTGGCCGGGCTCATGGTCGGCCTCACCTCCGTCGGCGCCGGCTCGATCATCATCGTGGTGCTGCTCCTGCTCTACCCGGCCCTCAAGGCCTCCCAGCTCGTCGGGACCGACCTGGTGCAGGCGGTCCCGCTGGTCGCGGCCGCGTCGCTGGGGCACATCCTCTACGGGGACTTCGAGCTGGGCCTGACGACGTCCCTGCTCGTGGGCGCCATCCCCGGTGCGTGGTTCGGCGCCCACGTCTCGAGCCGCGCCCCCGGCGGCATCATCCGCCGCGCCCTGGCGATCCTCCTGCTGGCCTCCGGCCTCAAGCTGCTGGGCGCCTCCCTCGGCGTGGTGGTCGCCGCCGCCGTCGGCGCGCTCGTCGTCGGCAACCTGCTGTGGATCGTGGTCCGGGAGCGCATCAAGCGGCTCCCGCAACGGCCGGCCGTGCTCGGCACCGTCCCCGCACCCGACCCCGACCCCGACCCCGTACCCGAACCGGACCCCGACCAGAAGGACACGACGACGCGATCATGACGGAGCCCACGCCCGGCACGGTGCCCTCGGACCTGCCCTCCGACCTGCCCGCCGCGACCCACGTCCTGTCCCCCGACGAACTGGACCTCCTCGAGCTCGCCCTCGCCGGCGGCCCCTGGGTCCCGCCCGCCGGGCTGCCCGCCGGCCCCGTGACCCTCACGGACGGCGAGAACACGCCGCTCGCCGTCGCCGGTGTCCCCGGCGACGAGGCCCCGCGCGCCGTGCGCCCGTTCGCCCGTGCCGCCGGGCCGCACTGGGACCCCGCGGTGCGTCGCACCGCCCGCGAGGTGCGCGACGGCGCGCAGACAGGCGTCGAGGCCCTCGCCCTGGTCGTGGCCGAACCGCCCACGCGCTCGGAGGTGGACGCCCTGCCCGGGCTCGTCGGCGACGCGGGCTCGGTGCTGCTGCTCGTCCCCGCCGCGCGCCGGACCCCCGCCGCAGGGCACGTGGGGGCCCCGGGACTCGTGCGCATCGCCCA
>JADHZE010000365.1 GCA_026934365.1 Isoptericola sp. QY 916
AGCACCTCCCGGGGGCCTGACCGGGGCGTCCACGCCGGTCCGCGGAGCGGGCACGCACGGCGGGCGCATGGACCGACCAGGCCCTCCGCCTCGTACCGCCAGTGGCGCGCGTCGCGGGAGAACATCGCCTCGTTGCGCAGGACGGCGGCGACCTCGGCGTGGCCGAGCGCGAGCCACGCCGGCACGCCCGGCTCCAGGTCGACGGGCGCGAGGGCGCCCCAGCGCGAACGCAGCGCCTCGTACCGAGCCGCCGGGTCGGGCGCGCCCGCCAGGTCGGCGAGCAGCGGCCGGTCGGCCACGTCCTCGAGCCGCACCACGCGCACCGCCCCGGTGAGGCTCATGCGGCGTCGCCTGCGCGCGCGAGGCGCACCGCGTGCGCGACGAGCGCCTGGAGCGCCTCCACGGCCTGGCGTCGCTCGCGCAGGTCCCCCGCGACGACGGGGGTGTCCGCCGGCAGGTCGAGCGCGGCGCGCACCGCGTCGGTGGTGTGCCGCGGCGCGTCCGGGAACTCGTTGACCACGATGGTCACCGGCAGCGCCGTGTGCTCCTCGAGCTGGTCCAGCACCTCGAAGCTGTCCTCCAGTCGCCGCGTGTCCACGACCACGAGGGCGCCCACCGCGCCGTCCGCCAGCCCCGCCCACAGGTCCCAGAAGCGCTTCTGCCCGGGCGTGCCGAACAGGTAGAGGGCCGTGGTGCCGCCCACGGTGACGCGCCCGAAGTCCATCGCGACCGTCGTCGTGGTCTTCTCCCCCAGCCGCGGGTCGACGCCCAGGCTGGCCGCCGTGATCGTCTCCTCCGTGCTCAGCACGGGGATCTCGCTCACCGCGCCGATGAGCGTCGTCTTGCCGACGCCGTACGCGCCCACCACGAGCACCTTGACCGACCGCTCGACGGTGGACGCGAGGTGCAGGGAGGCCGGGTCGACGGGTGGCGCCTCAGAACCGGCGGAGACCATCGAGGACCTCCTCCAGCAGGTCGACGCCCGGCAGGTCGTGGGTCGCCGGCGACCGGACCGCCAGGTAGCCGGCGTCGAGCAGGTCGGAGGCGAGGACCGCGACCAGGCTGGTGGGCAGGCGCAGGTACGCGGCGAGCTCGGCGAGGGCCAGCGTGCCGCGGCAGGTCTCGAGCAGGGCCCGCTCGTGCCGGCCCGCGCCGACGGGCAGCTCGCGGCCGTCGTCCACCGCGCACAGCAGCGTCTCCGGTCGCAGCGTGTTGCGGCTCGGGTGCGCGCGCCCGCCCGTGAGGACGTACGAGCGCACCGGGTGGTCGCGGTAGCCGTCCGTCATCGCGCCTCCCCGTCGGCGGGCACGGGGGCGGGGACGGCGGCGGGGCGCAGGACGTCCGTGCCGAGCGTCCGCTCGCCGATCATCAGCACCTGGGCCTGCATCTGCTGGGCCACGAGCCCCGGGTCGACCGCCGCGTCGGTGACGACCGCCAGCCGCGAGCCGTCGCCCGCTCCGCGCACGAAGAGGAAACCGCCGTCGAACTCGACGAGCACCTGGCGCAGCGCGTCGCCGGCGCCGAACTCCCGCCCCATGCTCATGCCGAGCGCGACGAGGCCGGCGCACGCCGCCGCGACCTTGTCGGCCGTGTCCGGGGGCGTCACGTCCGTGCGGACCTTCACCAGGCCGTCCGAGCTGAGCACGACGACGTGGCGCACGCCGCGCACCCCCGCGACGAGGTCGAGCATCCAGCTGTCCGGGTGCGCGGGCGCGGGCGTCGCATCGGTGGTCGGGGTCGTCATGAGTCCTCCGAGGTCACGTCCGGCACGGCGGACGGCTGCTGGCTGGGATGGTCGGTGGTCGGGGCGCCGTCGGCGGTGGCGTCGCGGTCGGCGGAGAAGAACGCGCCGATCCACGCGCCGGCCTCCTCCGCCGTCTGTGCCGGGACGGCCGCGGTCGGGGCGGACGGGGGCGCGACGGGCACCGCGCGCTGGGTCCCCGTGGCGGTGCCGCGGCGCGAGCGCCGCTGCGGCAGGGCCGGGGCGCCGTCGGGTCCCCGCGTCGTGCCGTGGGCCTCGGCGGCC
>JADHZE010000366.1 GCA_026934365.1 Isoptericola sp. QY 916
CCCGCCGGCTGCCGGTCGCCGTGCCGCTGCCCGGTCCGCTCGGGGAGTTCTTCCGCGCCGGGCGCAACCTCATGCCCGACGCCGCGTCGGGCACGATCACCTACGACGAGTGGCTGGCCGGGCGGTGACCGGGACCGAGCGCGAGGTCGGCGTCGGCCCGTGGCCGGGCGGCCCGGACGCGTGGCCCCGCCTCGCGGACGGTGGTGCGCCGGACCCGCGCTACGACCCCGAGCTGCTGGCGCACGGCGACCGCCGCAACGTCGTCGACCGGTACCGGTACTGGACCGTCGAGGCCGTCGTCGCCGACCTCGACGCGCGTCGCCCTGCGGGCCGGGAGCTGCACGTCGCCATCGAGAACTGGGCGCACGACCTCAACATCGGGTCCGTGGTGCGCACGGCCAACGCGTTCAACGCGGCCGGGGTGCACGTCGTCGGGCGGCGGCGGTGGAACCGGCGCGGCGCGATGGTCACCGACCGTTACCTGCACACCCACCACCACCCGGACGCGGCGGCGCTCGCCGCGTGGGCGGCCTCGGGGGACGGCGGGGCCGGCCTGCCGGTGATCGGGATCGACAACGTGCCCGGCTCGGTGCCGCTGGAGGCCTCCGACCTGCCCGCGCGCTGCGTGCTGCTGTTCGGCCAGGAGTCCACGGGCCTGACGCCGGAGGCGCAGGCGGTGTGCGCCCACGTCCTGCACATCACCCAGCACGGCTCCACGCGGTCCCTCAACGCGGGGGCCGCGGGCGCCGTCGCGATGCACGCCTGGGCGTCGCGCTGGCTCGCGCCGTCTCACGGAGCCGACGGCATGTGACTCCCATGACCCGGACGTGAGAAAATCCGGTTGCATGCGGGTCGCACGGCGCCCGTCGCGACGAAGCATCCCGCTGCATCCTCGTACGCCCCGTCATTGGAGTACCGCAGATGCCTATCGCAACCCCCGAGGTCTACGCCGAGATGATCGACCGGGCGAAGGCCGGCAAGTTCGCCTACCCCGCCGTCAACATCACCTCGTCGCAGACCGTGACCGCCGCTCTCCAGGGCTTCGCCGAGGCCGAGTCGGACGGCATCATCCAGGTCTCCGTGGGCGGCGCCGAGTACGCGTCGGGCTCCACCGTGAAGGACCGCGTCGTCGGCTCGCTGGCCCTCGCGGCCTACGCCACCGAGGTCGCGAAGAACTACTCGGTGAACATCGCGATCCACACCGACCACTGCGTCAAGAAGAACCTCGACTCCTGGGTGCGCCCGCTGCTCGCCCTCGAGGCGGAGCAGGTGAAGGCCGGCAAGAACCCGACCTTCCAGTCGCACATGTTCGACGGCTCGGACATCCCCCTGGACGAGAACCTCGTCATCGCCGCCGAGCTGCTCGAGCTCTCGCAGGCCGCGCGCACCATCCTCGAGATCGAGGTCGGCGTCGTGGGTGGCGAGGAGGACGGCCACGAGGCCGAGATCAACGAGAAGCTCTACACGACGGCCGAGGACGGCCTCGCCACCGTGCGCGCCCTCGGCGCCGGCGAGAAGGGTCGCTACCTCACGGCCCTCACCTTCGGCAACGTGCACGGCGTGTACAAGCCGGGTGCCGTCAAGCTCCGCCCGTCGATCCTCGCGGACATCCAGAAGGCCGTCGGCTCGGAGATCGGCAAGGAGAACCCGTTCGACCTCGTGTTCCACGGCGGTTCGGGCTCCACGGCCGAGGAGATCTCCGAGGCGGTCGACAACGGTGTCATCAAGATGAACATCGACACCGACACGCAGTACGCGTTCTCGCGCCCTGTCGCGGACCACTTCTTCCGCAACTACGACGGCGTCCTCAAGGTGGACGGCGAGGTCGGCAACAAGAAGGCCTACGACCCGCGCGCCTGGGGCAAGCAGGCCGAGGCCGGCATGGCCGCCCGCATCGTCGAGGCCGCGCAGCAGCTGCGCTCCGCCGGCCACAAGATGTGACCCTCCCCGCGAGATAGAGAAGCTCCTCGCCGAGATAGAGAAGCCCGGGCGATGCCGCAATCTTGCGGCATCGCCTGGG
>JADHZE010000367.1 GCA_026934365.1 Isoptericola sp. QY 916
CGGGACGACGACGGCGCGGACGTCACGGATCCGGGCGGCGATCTGGTGCTGCGGGTGCCGCAGCCCCGGGATCGCGCGGACGGTGCCGGTCGCGAGGTCGCCACGGGTCCTCGCGTCGGCGTGAGCGGCGAGGGCGGACGCGCCGACCTGTTCCCCTGGCGGGCATGGCTGGCGGGCGAGCCCACCGTGTCGGCGTACCGGGCGGCGGAATCACGGCGCCGACGGCGGTAGGCGTCGGGCACACTAGGAGGGCGGCCCGCCCGGGCCGTGATCCCTTTCCCCGAGGAGCACACGGTGACCGACGTTCTCGACGAGCTGCACTGGCGAGGCCTGGTGGCGCAGTCCACCGACGAGGCCGCGCTGCGTTCTGCGCTGGCCGAGGGACCCGTCACCTATTACGCGGGCTTCGACCCGACGGCGCAGAGCCTGCATGTCGGGCACATGGTCCAGCTGCTGAACATGCGCCGGCTCCAGCTTGCGGGGCACCGTCCCCTCGCGCTGGTCGGTGGCGCGACGGGGCTCATCGGCGACCCGCGCCCGACCACGGAGCGGTCGATGCAGTCGCGCGATGTCGTCGCGGGCTGGGTCGAGCGCATCCGGGGTCAGATCGAGCCGTTCCTGGACTTCGAGGGACCGGCGGCAGCGCGCATGGTCAACAACCTCGACTGGACCGGGGCGATGTCCGCGATCGACTTCCTGCGTGACGTCGGCAAGCACTTCCGCGTGGGCACGATGCTCGGCAAGGACATCGTCGCCCGGCGCCTGCGCTCGGACGAGGGCATCAGCTACACGGAGTTCAGCTACCAGGTGCTGCAGGGCATGGACTTCCGGGAGCTGTACGAGCGCCACGGGTGCACGCTGCAGCTCGGCGGCAACGACCAGTGGGGCAACCTGCTGTCCGGCGTCGAGCTCATCCGCAAGACGGACGGCGCGGCCGTGCACGCCCTGACGTCGCCCCTCATCACGAAGGCCGACGGCACCAAGATGGGCAAGTCCGAGGGCGGCGCCGTCTGGCTCGACCCGGAGCTCACGAGCCCGTACGCCTTCTACCAGTTCTGGGTGAACACGGCGGACGCGGACGTCGTGAAGTACCTCAAGGTCTTCACCTTCCGCACCAGGGAGGAGATCGAGGCGCTCGAGCAGGAGGTGGCCGAGCGGCCGTTCGCCCGCGAGGCGCAGCGGGCGCTGGCCGGCGACCTCACCACCCTCGTGCACGGCCAGGCGGCGACGGACGCCGTCATCTCGGCGAGCCAGGCCCTGTTCGGCCGGGGCGAGCTGCGGGGCCTGGACGAGGGGACCCTCGGTGCCGCCGTCGCGGAGCTCCCGCGCACGACGGCGAAGGCGGGCGACCTGGTCGTCGACGCGTTCGTGGGCTCGGGCCTGGTCGCATCGAAGGCCGCCGCCCGACGCGCGATCTCTGAGGGCGGCGCGTACGTGAACAACGCGAAGGTCGAGTCCGAGGACGCCGCGCTGCGGACCGAGGACCTGCTGCACGGCCGGTACGCCGTCCTGCGTCGGGGCAAGCGGACCCTCGCGGTGGCCGTCGCGGAGTGACGGCGGCCGTGCCGTCGGACGCGTGACGTCGAGGGCCCCGGGGGAGCGCGAGCTCCTCCGGGGCCCTCGACGTTCGTCGGGCGGCGCCGGAGCGGGGGCCGCGGGGTATCACCGCAGGTCAGGGGACGATTTGGCACCTGCGCCAGACTGTGTGTAATGTTCTGGTCGTTCGCCCGACAGGGAGAACGGACACCGAGGAGACAGCCGAGCGGCTGGGTACCGGTGGCCGGCCCGGGGCGGACACCCGAATCCTTCTTCACGAGGTCGACCAGTGCGCCCTCGTTCGGGACCGGGACGTTCGAACCCAGCACCTCAGGCCAACGGCCGGGAGTTGACGGGGAAGAGCGAACCGAGTAAGTTTGAGGGGTTGCCCCGGCGGGGTCGGAACTGAGAGTGGTTCTGGTTCTGCGGTGTGCGTCGGTTGTTTGAG
>JADHZE010000368.1 GCA_026934365.1 Isoptericola sp. QY 916
CCGGTGACGAGCGCCGCGTCGACGGGGCGACGTCCGGCGGGGCCGGCGTCCAGCGCCCGACAGAGTGCGGCGCCCGCCGCCGCGGGGTCGCGCACGGGCAGCCCGAGCGTGGCCGCGAAGTCGTTGCCGGTGCCTACGGGCACGATCCCGAGCGGGACCTCGGTCCCTGCGACGGCCTGCGCCCCGAGGTGCACCATCCCGTCGCCGCCCACGACGACGAGCGCGTCGACGGGCCTGCCGGGCGCGTCCACGGCGGCGCGCGCCCGCGCGAGCGCGGCGTCCGCGTGCGGGCCGGACAGGTCGACGACGTCGTGCCCGGCCCGGCGAAGCCCGGCGAGCACGCCCTCGCCGGCGTACGCGGCCCGCCCCTTGCCCGCGGTGGGGTTCACGACCACGCCGAGGCGCAGCGGACGGCTCGCCCCGGCCGGACCTCGCCGCGACCGGTCCCGCTCAGACAGTGGGGGCGACCCTGCGCTTGTCGACGCGCCGGTCGTGCAGCACGCACAGCCCGAGGGCGCCGAAGTACAGCACGCAGATCGGCAGGGCCACGAAGATCATCGTCAGCGCGTCGGGCGTCGGCGTCATCACGGCCGCGAACACGAACGCGACGAGCACCGCCCACCGCCAGCCCTTGGCGAGGACCTCGTGCCGCAGCACGCCGGCCATGTTCAGGCCGACGAGGAACACGGGCGACACGAACGCGATGCCGAACGCCAGCACGAGGCGCATGACGAAGCTGAGGTACCCCTGCGCGTCGGTGAAGTTCACCGCCCCGTCGGGGACGAAACCCGCGAGGATGTCCACGGCGTGCGGGAGCACCCACCAGGCGAGCGCGGCGCCGCCGAGGAAGAGGGGCACCGCGGCGCCGAGGAACCCGTAGGCGTACCCCTTCTCCCGCCTCGTCAGCCCCGGGGTCACGAAGGCCCACAGCTGGTAGAGCCACCACGGGCACGTCACGATGACGCCGAGGAAGAGCGAGACCTTGATCTTCATGTCGAGCGCCGACGCCATGCCCGTGAAGTTGAGCGCGATCGTCTTGCCCTGCTCGAGCGCGGCGACCTTCAGGGGCGCCTGGAGCGCGGCGAGCAGCGGTTCGTACAGGACCCATCCGGCGGCCGCACCCACGACGAGGCCGCACGCGGCGAGGAAGAGCCGCTTGCGCAGCTCCAGCAGGTGCTCGCGCAGGGGCATGCGCCCCTCAGGGTCCCGGGTGTCTCCGGGCACCGACTACGCCCGCGGCTGCTTCGGGTCGATGAGACCCGGGATCTGCTCGCCGTCGCCCGTGCTCGTCGCGGTCGACGACGTCGTCGAGGAGGACGCGGTGCCGGTGGACGGCGACGTGGTGTCGGCCGGCGGCTCGTTCGAGTCGTTGAGCTTGCCGTCGTCCGTGAGGTCCTTGACCTCCTTCTTGAAGATCTTCAGCGACTGGCCGACGCTGCGCGCCAGGTCAGGGAGCCTGCGCGCCCCGAACAGCAGCAGGATCACGACCACCAGCACGATGATGTGCCAGGGCTTGAGCATGCCCATGAGAATGGCTCCTCGTTCTCGTCCGCCCGTGAGCGGGGGTGTGTCGGGGTCAACCCTAGTGGGTCCCCGGGGTCGCGGAGGTGACGTTCGGGTGACGACACGGCCCGAGCGGCGCCCCGACCGGCGGATCCGGTCAGAACGGAGAGCCCTGCACCCGGGACCGCACCGTCACCCACTGCGTCTCGGTGAAGGCCTCCGCGTCGGCGTCGTGGCCGCCGAACCGGGCGCCGGTGCCCGAGGCGCCGACCCCGAGCACCCCGGCCGGCAGGCCCGCCTCGTCCAGCACGACGGCCCGCTCCTCGGCGGGTCGCCCCTCCCAGTCGGCCTGGGCCGCGGGCCGTCCCGGCCGCCCGGTCGATGTCCGCCGGGGACGCCGGCGAGCGTAGGCCCCGTGGCCGGGGCTAGCGCCTCCGCGCCCGCGAAGAACGTCGGCGTCGCCATGAT
>JADHZE010000369.1 GCA_026934365.1 Isoptericola sp. QY 916
CGTGCTCGGGCCCGGACGGCGCCGGCGGAACGGCGCTCGCCTGCGCGGCGGCGGCCGCCTGCTCCCGCTCGCGGATCTCGCGGCGGGTCAGCGGGCGGGACGGGTTGTTGTCACTCATCGAGACCTCGATACAGACCGTGCTTGGCGATGTACTGGACCACGCCGTCCGGCACCAGGTACCACACCGGTTGGCCGGCCTGCGCCCTGCGACGGCAGTCGCTCGACGAGATCGCCAGCGCCGGGACCTCCAGCGTCGTGACCCCGTCGTGGGGCAGGCCGTCCACCATGAGCTGGTGCCCCGGCCGCGTGACAGCCACGAAGTGTGCCATCTCCCACAGGAGCGCGGCATCCTTCCAGGTCAGGATCTGCTCGATCGCGTCGGCGCCGCTGATGAAGAACAGGTCGGCGTCGGGGCGTTGCGCGTGCAGGTCCCGCAGCGTGTCGACGGTGTAGGTGAGGCCCGGACGGTCGATGTCGACCCGGCTCACCGTGAACCGGGGGTTCGACGCCGTCGCGATCACCGTCATGAGGTAGCGGTGCTCGGCCGGGGACACCCGCTGGTGCTGCTTGAAGGTCGGCTTGCCCGTGGGCACGAAGACGACCTCGTCGAGGTCGAGCAGCGCCGCCGCCTCGCTGGCGGCGACCAGGTGCCCGTGGTGGATGGGGTCGAAGGTGCCGCCCATCACGCCCAGGCGCGGACGGCGCGGCTGCGACGACGGCTCGTTCACGCTGACCGGACGGGGCCGTCAGTGGTGGCGGTTGGACACGTTGCGGAAGGCGTACGTCACCACGAGCGCGGCGACCAGGCCGCCGAACGCGAGCAGACCCATCGCGATCGGGGAGATGGTCTCGGCGTGCTCGGCGGCCTCCTGGGCCACCTGGACGGCGGTGTGCAGCACGGGTTCCTCCTGTGCGTGGTGTGCGGCGGGTTGCGGTCGGGGGTCAGTCTCTCACGCGGGCCGGACGTGCCCGTCGCCGTGCACGACCCACTTGGTGGTCGTGAGCTCGGCCAGGCCCATGGGCCCGCGCGCGTGCAGCTTCTGCGTGGAGATGCCGATCTCGGCGCCGAGGCCCAGCTCGCCGCCGTCGGTGAAGCGCGTCGAGGCGTTCACCATCACGGCGGCCGAGTCGACCTCGGCGACGAAGCGCTCGGAGGCGGCCAGGTCCCGGGTGAGGATCGCCTCCGTGTGCCCCGACGACCAGGTGCGGATGTGCTCGATCGCGTCGTCGAGCGAGTCGACGACGCGCACGGCGAGCTCCAGGGCGAGGTACTCGGTGGCCCAGTCGGCGTCGGTCGCGGGGAGCACCTCGACCGACTCGGGCGCCAGGGCGACCGTGCGCGCGTCGCCGTGCAGCACCACGCCCGCCCCGCCGAGCGCCGCGAGCGCCGCGGGGAGGAACGCCTCCGCGGCGTCCGCGTGCACCAGCAGCGTCTCCGCCGCGTTGCACACCCCGACCCGCTGCGTCTTGGCGTTCATGACGATCTCGACGGCGTTCGCGACGTCGGCCGTGGCGTCCACGTACACGTGCACGTTGCCGACCCCGGTCTCGATGACCGGCACGGTCGACGACTCGACGACCGTGCGGATGAGGTCGGCCCCGCCGCGCGGGACGAGCACGTCCACGAGCCCGCGGGCCTGCATGAGCGCGACGCCGCCCGGGCGCCCGTAGGCGTCGATGGTCTGCACGAGATCGGCGGGCAGGCCCTGGGCCTCCAGCGCACGACGCAGCACGTCGACGATCACCGCGTTGGACGACGCCGCCGCGCTGCCGCCGCGCAGGATCACGGCGTTGCCGGACTTCAGCGCCAGGCCCGCGGCGTCGACCGTGACGTTCGGCCGCGCCTCGTAGATCATGCCGACCACGCCCATCGGCTTGGACTGCTGGGCGTAGAGGATCTGGCGCGGGTCGTCGAGGGTCGCCTCGATGACGGAGACGACGTCGAGC
>JADHZE010000037.1 GCA_026934365.1 Isoptericola sp. QY 916
GGCACCGGGCTCGTGGTCGTCGTCGAGCTGGTCGGCGTGCGGGCCGACGACGACGTCGTCCTGGCGCTCGCCGACGCGCTGGGCGTGGCGCCCGGCTCGAGCACCCTGCGCCTGGCCGACCGGCTCCAGGCCGGCGACCTGGCGAGCCAGGTCGCCGCCCGGCTGCGCGACGCGGACGCGCTCGTCGTCCTGGACAACTGCGAGCACGTGATCGAGGGAGCTGCCCGCTGGGCCGGCGTGCTGCTGGACGTCTCGCCGCGGCTGCGGGTGCTGACCACCAGCCGGACGCCGCTGCTGCTGGACGAGGAGTCGACGTACGCGCCCGCGCCGCTCGGCGCCGACCCGGACGAGGAGGACGGCGGCCCCGCGGTGCGCCTGTTCGTCGAGCGGGCCCGCGCGGTGCGTCCCGACGCCCTGCTGGACCGCGAGGCCGTCGCGCGCCTGTGCGACCGCCTGGACGGGCTCCCGCTGGCCATCGAGCTGGCGGCCGCGCGCGTGCGGACCCTCAGCGTCGCCGAGGTCGAGGAGCGGCTCGACGAGCGGTTCGCCCTGCTGCGCGTGCGCGACCGCTCGGTGCCCGACCGGCACCGCACGCTCGAGGCCGTGCTCGACTGGAGCTGGAACCTGCTCACGCCCGGTCAGCAGGCGCTGTGGCGGCGTGCCGCCACGCTGCCCGACGGGTTCTCGGCGGAGGCGGCGCGCGCCCTGCTGCCCGACGTGCCCGGGTGGCAGGTGGACGACGACGTCACGACGCTGGAGCTGCAGTCCCTCGTGCGCGTCGAGGAGGCCGACGGAGGCACCCGGTACCGGATGGTCGAGACCGTGCGGGAGTTCGGGCTGCTGCGGCTCGCCGCGGCGGGGGAGGAGACGGCCGCCGACGCGGCCGTGCTCGCGTGGTCGCTGACCGTGTCCCGGCGGTGCGCCTCGCGGCTGCTGAGCCCGCGGCAGCGCGAGGCCGTCGCGGAGCTCGGCCGGGAGCAGGAGAACCTGCTGTTCGCGGTGCGGCGCGCGATGGACCTGGGCCGGCCCGACGCCGTCGTGCACGGCTTCGTCGGGTTGCTCGGCACCTGGGCCGTGCGCGGCGCGGAGGAGCGCGTCATCGGGCTGGTGCCGGGGGTGCTGCGTTCCCTCGAGGGGTGGGTGGTGCCGGACGAGCACGCGGACGCCACCGCGATCGCGCTCGAGGCGATCGCGGCGTCCTCGGTCTTCGGCGTCCCCGGTCGGGCGGCGCGCCCGCTGGCGCGCCTGCGCCGGCTGCTGCGCACGAGCGGGTCCGTGGGGTCGCGCACCCGAGAGCTCGCGGACCTCGTCCTGGCCCGGACCCCTGAGGACGCGCAGGCCGTCCTCACCCGGCTCCAGGGGTCGGACGACGGGTACACGGCACTGCTGGGGCACATGTTCGAGGCGCAGCAGCGGGAGAACGACGGCGAGATCGCGCGCGCCGTCGAGCTCGCGCGGGCCGCGCACGACGTCGCGCGCGAGATCGACGACGCCGCGGCGTCGGCCATGACGGCGATGGTTCTCGCGTCGTTCCTCGCGGAGCGGGGCGAGCAGGCGGAGGCGGTCCGCTGGGTCGCCGCCGCGAAGGAGGGCGTCCTCGCGATCGGGGCGGAGGAGATGCAGTGGCAGGTCCGCTGGATCGAGCTGGGCGCCGCCCTCTCCCTCGGGGACCTCGACGCGGCCGAGACCGTCGTCGCGTCGATGGTCCCCACCGCCGAGGGCGCGCACGACGGGCGGGAGGCCCAGGCGCGCGGCGTCGTCGAGCTCGGCCGTGGCGAGCTGGCGTGGGCGCGGGGCGACCACCCGGCGGCGCTCGCGCACCTCGCGCGGTCGCTGGCGACGTTCGGGGCGGGACAGCCGGAGGGGGACGCCGCGCCGTGGTTCCTCCTGCTCGCGTCGGCCACCCTGGTCCGGCGGGTGCAGGCGGGGGCCGACGAGACCGGGCTCGCTCGCCGGATCGTCGACGTGGGGCGGAGGGTGCGCGGCGGCGGCCGCGGCTTCGTCGACCGTCCCGTGCTGGCGACCTCGTCGGTCGGCGTCGCGTACTGGGCCTGCCTCGTCCCCGTGGGGTCGGGCGACCTGGACCTCGGGCGGGTGACGGAGGGCGTCGAGCTGCTGACGATCGCGGGCCGGCTGGGGGCGCGCCAGGACCTGCCCGCCCTGCGGCTCGACGCGCTGCGCGCGGAGGTGGCCGCCGCCCTGGCTGAGCACGGCGCGGACGTCGTACGCGCGGGGGAGCGGCGGGCCGATGCCCTCGACCGGGACGACCTGGTGGCGCGCGCGGACGAGCTCCTGGTCCGTCTCGCGGCGGAGTCGGACCAGGAGCTCGGGCCGGACGTGCCCGGTCAGGCCTTCTTCATGTAGCTCCGCACGGCGAGCGGGGCGAAGATCGCCACGACGACGGCGCAGCTCAGCAGCGCGATGCCGACCTGACCGGTCACGCTGCCGGTGCTGGCGAGGTCGCGGACCGCGGTCACGAGGTGCGACACCGGGTTGACGTTGACGAAGCCCTGCAGCCAGCCCGGCATCGTGTCCACCGGGACGAACGCGTTGGACAGGAACGTCAGCGGGAAGAGCACCAGGAACGAGATGCCCTGCACCGACGACGCGGACCTGCCGATGACGCCGAAGAACGCGAAGATCCAGCTCAGGGACCAGGCGCACACGATGACCAGCAGGCCGGCGAGCAGCACGCCGCCGACGCCGCCGCCCGGTCGCCAGCCCATGACCAGGCCCATGACGATCGTGAGCGTCGTGGCGATGAGGTAGCGGACGAGGTCCGCGACCAGGGCCCCGGCGAGCGGGGCGATGCGGGCGATGGGCAACGACTTGAACCGGTCGAACACGCCCTTGTCCATGTCCTCGCGCAGCTGGGTGCCGGTGACGGCGGAGGCCGTGATGACGGTCTGCACGAGGATGCCGGGGATGATGACCGGCAGGTAGGCCGTGATGCTGCCGGAGATCGCCCCACCGAAGATGTACGTGAACATCAGCGTGAAGATGATCGGCTGCACCGTGACGTCGATGAGCTGCTCCGGCGTCCGGCGGATCTTGATGAGCCCGCGGCGCGCCATGGCCAGGGAGTCGGAGACGGCCTGCCCGGCGGTCACGCGGTTGCGCAGGGTGCGCTCGGCGCCGGGGACGATGCGTCCCCCGGGCGCCACGGGCGCGGAGGCGGTGGTGAGGGTGGTCATGCGGAGATCTCCTCGGGCTCGGGGGAGCCGGCGGCTCGGTCGGTCGTGGACTGGTCGGTGGCGTCGTGGCCGGTCAGCGTCAGGAACACCTCGTCGAGGGTCGGCTTGTCCATCGACAGCCCGTCGAGGTCGACGCCGCCGCCGCGCAGGCGGACCAGCAGGTCGGTGACGCGGGCGGGGTCGGCGACGGGCACGGTGAGGCGGCGCGCCTCGGGGGAGACCGTCGCGGCCACGCCGAGAACGTCCAGCACGGCCGCCTGGGCGGCCGGGGCGTCGTCGGGCCGCACGAGGGCGAGCTGCAGCGACTGCTGGCCGACCGACGACTTGAGCTCGTCCCCGGTGCCCTCGGCGACCACGCGGCCGCGGTCGATCACGGCGATGCGGTCGGCGAGCTGGTCGGCCTCGTCGAGGTACTGCGTGGTGAGCAGCACGGTCGAGCCCGTCGCGACGAGGCGGCGGATGGTCTCCCACATCTGGGCGCGGGTGCGCGGGTCGAGGCCGGTGGTCGGCTCGTCCAGGAAGAGGAGCGGGGGCTGGGCGATGAGGCTCGCGGCCAGGTCGAGGCGGCGCCGCATGCCGCCGGAGAAGTTCTTCAGCGGGCGCGCGGCGGCGTCGGTGAGGCTGAACTCCTCGAGCAGGTCACGGGTGCGGCGCGTCGCGGCGGACCCCTTGAGCCCGTTGAGCCGGCAGAACAGCAGGAGGTTCTCGGTGGCGCTGAGCGTCTCGTCGACGGACGCGTACTGCCCCGTGACGCCGATGAGCTGGCGCACGACGAACGGCTCGCGCGACACGTCGTGGCCGAAGACGGACGCCCGGCCGGCGTCCGGCCGCAGGAGCGTCGCGAGCATGCGGATCGTGGTGGTCTTCCCGGCGCCGTTCGGGCCGAGGACCCCGTAGACCGTGCCGGTGGCGACCTCGAGGTCGACCCCGTCCACGGCGCGGTTGTCGCCGAAGGTCTTGACGAGGCCCTCGGCCTCGATCGCGGTGGTGGTCATGGCACCACCGTGCGCGGTGCTGCTCCCAGCGTGCTGTCACGGCGCTGTCACGCGCTCGCCTCGGCAGTCATGCGCCCGCCGACCAGCGGCTACGGCGCCTCCCACGGGAGGGCGGCGACCCGGCGCCGGATCTCCTCCACCCGCCCGGTCGCGTCCGGGAGGGCCGTCCCGTCGACGGACGCGACGCCGACGATGCCGATCGAGTTGACGAGGAACGCCCCGGAGGCGCGGCGCAGGTCGCCGAGGTGCACCGGACCGGTGCGGGTCGGCGTCGTCTCCTCGACCAGCGCGAGGCCGGTGCCGCGCAGGTGCGGGGCATCGGGCCACAGCACGCCGCCGTCGGGCCCGAGCACGCCGACGTTCGCGATCGTCGACTCCGCGACGGCGCCGTCCGGGCCGACGAGCAGCGCGTCGTCGTACCCCTCGCGCCCGACCTGCCGCGCCCACTGCGCCTGCGCGAAGCCGCCCAGGTGCTTGAGGTGCGCGAACGGGCGCAGGTACGGCACGGAGCGCAGGCGCTGCGGACGGGTCGGGGCGAGGCGAGGGGCGCCCACCTGCACGGCGACGTGCTCCGGATCGCGCAGCACGACGCGGACCGAGGCGTCGTCCTGACCGGCGAGGCCGTGCCGGAGGAGCCTGCGGACGCGGTCGCCGTCCAGCGGGAGACCGAAGATCTCGCGGTGCGCGGCGTCGAGCCGGGCCAGGTGGTGGCCCAGGCCCTGCACGCCGCCGCCACGCACCTGCATGGCGGTGAAGTGACCGTCCGTGGACGCGACCTGCTCGGCCGTCGCGGGGCGGCCGTCGACCTCGATGCGCACGCCTGCACCGTAGCGCGGGGACGCCCGCGTCAGGCGCGGGTGCGCAGCTTCAGGACGGCGTTCGCGGTGGCCCAGGCGAGGCAGCCGGCGCCCACGAGGTGCACGCCGACGAGGATCTCGGGCAGGCCGGTGAAGTACTGCACGTAGCCGACGAGGCCCTGCGACAGGGTGACCGCGAGCAGCACCCACGCGCCCTTGCGCGCGCCCGCGACCCGCGGGCCGGCCGGCGCCCGGTGCAGCAGCACCAGGAGCACGACGAGGGTGGTGAGGAACAGCCACACGGACTCGGAGTGCGCCCGCGTCATGGTCAGCGGGTCGAGCGCCAGCCGGTAGCCGACCTCCGTGTCGCCCGAGTGCGGGCCGGAGCCCGTGACGAGCACGCCCAGCGTCACCACCGGGATCAGCAGCAGGCCGAGCAGGGCGCCGGTGGTCGCGACGCCGCGGCCCGCGACGCGCTGCGGGGGCCCGTCGCCCTCGCCGTGCCGGTGCAGCAGGTACGCGCTGAACCACACGAGGGCGACCGAGACGCCGAAGTGGAGGGAGACCCAGCCGGGGTGCAGGTGCAGCAGCACCACGATGCCCCCGATGACCGCCTGGGTGAGCACGCCCGCCAGGGGCACGATGCCCAGGGCCCGGTACGACTCGGTCCGGCGCCGGTCGGTCCACACCAGGACCAGCACCATGACGCCGATGACGCTCAGCACGCCCGTCATGGTGCGGTTGCCGAACTCGACGAACGAGTGGATCGAGGACGCCTCGTGGAACACCGGCGTGAAGTGCCCGGGCTCGCACATCGGCCAGGTGGAGCAGCCGAGCCCGGAGTCGGTGAGGCGCACCGCACCGCCCGTGCCGATGACGAGGATCTGCCCGATGACGTTCGCCAGGAGCACGCCGCGGGTCCAGGGCCGGAACCGGGCGAGGCGGTCGGGGCGGTCGGTCCGGTCGGGCGTGGCGCCGGCACCCGCCTCGGGGGCGGGCGCGGCGGGGCTCGGCGAGGTCACGGGTCCACGCTATCCCTCGGTCCGGGCCGTTCGGGCGGCGACGGCCGCCCCACGGTGTGACGTTGGCCCGGTCCTGTCAGCTCCTGGTCACTGCCAGCGGAAGAAGCGGGCCGCGGCCCACCCCAGCAGCGCGGTCCAGGCGGCGAGCACCACCAGCGCGAGCGTGGGTACGCCGGTGCCGAGCAGCGCGCCCCGCATCGCCTCGCCGAGGGCGCCCGACGGCAGGAACGTCGCGAGCTGCTCGAGCGGACCGGGCAGCTGGGCCGGCGGTACCAGCAGGCCGCCGCCCACGACGAGCAGCACGAGGACGAGGTTCGCGAGCGCGAGCACGCCCTCGGCGCGCAGCGTGCCAGCGAGCAGGAGCGCCAGCGCGGTGAAGCAGGCCGTGCCGAGGAGCCCGACGCCGACGGCCGCGAGGATCCCGCCCGCGGCGGGGTGCCAGCCCAGCGCGAGCGCGACCGCCCCGATGACGACGACCTGCACGACCTCGACGGCCAGGACGCCGAGCAGCTTGCCGGCGAGCAGCCCGCCGCGCCCGAGCGGCGTCGTCGCCAGGAGTCGCAGCACGCCGTTGCGGCGGTCGAACGCCGTGGCGATGGCCTGCGAGGTGAACGCCGTCGAGACGCAGGCGAGCGCGAGCACGCCCGGCGTCACGAAGTCGATCCGGTCCAGGCCGCCGGTGTCGATCTCGACGACGCTGGTGCGCGTCAGGCCGAGGAGCACCATGACCGGCAGCACGATCGTGACGAGGAGCTGCTCGCCGTTGCGCAGCACGGCCCGCGTCTCGAACCCGGTCTGGGACAGCACGCGGCGCCACGCGGGGGCGGCGGCGCCGGGCCGGCTCGTGCCGCTGGTCGGGTGCGGGGTGGTGGTGGTCATCGCAGGTGCCGTCCCGTCAGGTCGAGGAAGACGTCCTCCAGCGTGCGCCGGCCCACGGTGAGGCGGCTCGCGAGGACGTCGTGGTCGGCGAGCCAGGCCGTGAGGACGGCCAGGGTACGCGGGCCGGCGGGGCCGGCGACGACGTACGAACCGGGCTGCGGCTCGGTGACCACCCAAGGCCCCTCGCCGGCGGCGTCGAGGGCTGCCGCGACGGCGGCGGGGTCGAGGCCCGCGGCGGCGTCGAAGCGCAGCGTGCGGTCGTCCTGGGCGTCGGGGGAGAGGAGCTCGGGCACGGAGCCGCTGGCGATGAGGCGGCCGTGGTCGACGACGTGCACGCGGTCGGCGAGGTCCTCGGCCTCGTCCATGAGGTGCGTCGTGAGGACGACGGCGGTGCCCTCGTCGCGCAGCTCGCGCACGAGGTCCCACACGGCGTGGCGGCTCTGCGGGTCCATGCCCGCGCTCGGCTCGTCGAGGAACACCACCTCGGGCCGCCCGACGACCGCCGCCGCGAGGGACAGCCGCTGCCGCTGCCCGCCGGACAGCCGCCGCACCGTGGTGCGGGCGAACGACCCGAGGCCCAGGCGCTCGCCGAGCTCGCCCAGGTCCCGCGGCGCCGCGTACATGGAGGCGACGTGGCGCAGGACCTCGCCGGCGCGGGCGCCGGTGGGCAGCCCGCCGTCCTGCAGCATGACGCCGACGCGGGGGCGCAGCGCGCGGGCGTCGGCCACCGGGTCGAGGCCGAGGACGCGCACCGTGCCGCCGTCGGGGGAGCGCAGGCCCTCGCAGCACTCGACGGTGGTGGTCTTGCCCGCGCCGTTCGGCCCGAGCACGGCCGTCACCGCCCCGGCGTCGGCGACGAGGTCCAGACCTGCGACGACGTCGCGCCCGTCGTAGCGTTTGACCAGGCCCCGCACGCGGACGGCGGCCCCGGCAGCGGGATCGACGGAGCCGGCGCGCGGGTCCTCGGCAGAGTGCGCGGACGGCGTGGCGCCGTCCGCGCCCGATGGCGCGATCGAGGTGGGCACCGGAAGATTCTACGGACGTCGCCCGGCCGGGCGGCGCACGCTCGTACGACCCGAGGAGCACGACGGACATGACCTTCTACGCGTTCACGCCGCCGCAGGACGTCGCAGCCCTGGCGCGGCGGCTCTGGTACTGGCCGGTCGTGCGTGGCGTGCTCGCCCTGCTGTTCGGGCTCCTGGCGATCTTCCTGCCCGACAAGACGCCGACGCTGCTCGTCCAGGTGTTCGGGGTGTTCGTGCTGGTCGACGGTCTGGTGAGCATCGTCGACGGGATCCGCCGGCGCGGCACCTCGGCGGGTTCGGTGAACACGGGCGTCGGGATGGTCGCGCTGGTGTTCGGCGCCCTGCTGCTGCTCCTGCCGAAGGTGTTCCTCGGCGTCGTCCTCATCCTCGTGGCCATCTGGGCCCTGATCTTCGGCCTCCTGCAGCTGTTCGTCGTCCCGGCCATGCGTCGGCGCGGCGGGGCGTCGTGGGTGTGGAACCTGCTCGCGGGCCTGCTGCTGGTGGCGCTCGCGGTGGTGTGCTTCGTCAACCCGGCCGACGCGATCGTGGGCCTGTCCATCGTGATCGGCGTGTTCGCGGTGATCATCGGGATCGTGATGATCGCCCTCGGGATCAAGCTGCGCCAGCTCGGGCAGCAGGCGTCCGGCGGGGGCGCGGGCGGCCGCCCGGGCGAGGTCATCGAGGGCCGCATCGTCACCGACGAGTGACGTTCGCGACACCGGGGCTCTCGACGGGCCCCGGTGAGGCTTGCCTTGCTTGACATCCTGGATTACGCAACAAGGATGTTCCCTATATCGACGTCGTCGCCGGGGTGAGGTTTGCCCCCGGTGGTCCACGAGCCGCACGGGGGTGAGCGCATGCCGACCAGCACGACCGACCGCACGCCCGCACGCGTCGACCCCCGCCTGCTCGACGGCGCGCCCGAGGCCGACGGCACCACCCGTCGCCGCGTCCTGGAGCTCGTCGCCGGCGAGGGCCCCGTGACGGCGGGGGAGCTCGCCGACCGGCTCGGCCTCACCTCCGCCGCCGTCCGCCGGCACCTCGCCTGCCTCGAGGAGGACGGCACCATCGCGGTGCACGAGGCCGGTCCGTCGTCGGGCCGCCGGGGCCGCCCCGCCCGCCGCTACGTCGTGAGTGCCCGCGGGCAGTCCGACCTCGCGGGCGGCTACTCCGAGCTCGCGGCCCAGGTGATGCGCTACCTGCGCGAGACCGGCGGAACGGACGCCGTGGCGCGGTTCGCCGCCGACCGGTACGACGCCGTGGTCGCGCGGTACGCGCCGCGCCTGACCGCCAGCGACCCGCAGGAGCGCGCGGCCCAGCTCGCCGACCTGCTGTCGGCCGACGGCTATGCCGCCTCGGTCCGCCCGGTGAGCGGCCCGCTGCTGCCCACCGTCCAGCTGTGCCAGGGCCACTGCCCGGTGCAGCACGTTGCCGAGGAGTTCTCCGAGCTGTGCGAGGCCGAGGCCCGCGCGTTCTCCGAGCTGCTCGGCACGCACGTCCAGCGCCTCGCCACGATCGCGGGAGGCGCGCACGCGTGCGTCACGAACGTCCCGATCGTCTCCACCCCGACGTCCCCCCAGAACCTCCCCACCCCGGCCCACCGCACCCGCGGCACGCAGGAAGGAACACGATGAGCGCTCCCACCCAGGACGCCGCCCAGGCGGCTTCGGCGCAGGGCACCGAGAAGCGGTCCGATGACGAGATCATCGACTCGATCGGTGCGTACGAGTACGGCTGGCGCGACAGCGACGCCGCGGGCGAGGCTGCGCAGCGCGGTCTGAACGAGGACGTCGTCAAGAACATCTCCGAGCTCAAGAACGAGCCCGAGTGGATGCGCAAGGCGCGCCTGAAGGCGCTGCGACTCTTCGACAAGAAGCCGATGCCGAACTGGGGCGCCGACCTCACCGGGATCGACTTCGACCGGATCAAGTACTTCGTGCGCTCCACGGAGAAGCAGGCCGCCAGCTGGGAGGACCTGCCCGAGGACATCCGCGCCACCTACGACCGGCTCGGCATCCCCGAGGCGGAGAAGCAGCGCCTCGTGGCCGGCGTCGCCGCGCAGTACGAGTCCGAGGTCGTGTACCACCAGATCCGCGAGGACCTCGAGGCCCAGGGCGTCATCTTCGTCGACACCGACACCGGTCTGCGCGACTACCCGGAGCTGTTCCAGGAGTACTTCGGCACGGTCATCCCGGCGGGCGACAACAAGTTCGCCGCGCTGAACTCCGCCGTGTGGTCCGGCGGCTCGTTCGTCTACGTGCCGCCGGGCGTGCACGTGGAGATCCCGCTGCAGGCCTACTTCCGCATCAACACGGAGAACATGGGCCAGTTCGAGCGGACGCTGATCATCGCGGACGAGGGCTCCTACGTGCACTACGTCGAGGGCTGCACCGCGCCGATCTACTCGAGCGACTCGCTGCACTCCGCGGTCGTCGAGATCGTCGTGAAGAAGAACGCCCGCGTGCGCTACACGACCATCCAGAACTGGTCGAACAACGTGTACAACCTGGTGACGAAGCGCGCCACGGCCGCCGAGGGCGCCACCATGGAGTGGGTCGACGGCAACATCGGCTCCAAGGTGACCATGAAGTACCCGGCGATCTACCTGCTGGGCGAGCACGCCCGCGGCGAGACGCTGTCCATCGCCTTCGCGGGCGAGGGCCAGCACCAGGACGCCGGCTGCAAGATGGTGCACGCCGCGCCGCGCACGTCGTCGTCGATCGTGTCGAAGTCCGTCGCCCGCGGCGGCGGCCGCACGTCGTACCGCGGCCTGGTGCAGGTGCTCGAGGGCGCCAAGCACTCCGCGTCCACCGTGCTGTGCGACGCGCTGCTCGTCGACCAGATCTCCCGGTCCGACACCTACCCGTACGTCGACGTCCGCGAGGACGACGTGTCCATGGGGCACGAGGCGACGGTCTCGCGGGTGAGCGAGGACCAGCTGTTCTACCTCATGTCCCGAGGCATGGAGGAGACCGAGGCGATGGCCATGATCGTGCGCGGGTTCGTCGAGCCCATCGCGCGCGAGCTGCCCATGGAGTACGCGCTCGAGCTCAACCGCCTCATCGAGCTGCAGATGGAAGGGTCCGTCGGCTGATGGCCATCACTACCGATCACTCCCGCGCCGTGGCCGACGGCGCCCACTCCCACGGCGTCGTGCCGGCGGGCTCGCGCGCCGAGCGCAAGACGTCGTTCGACCTCGCCGACATCCCCGTGCCCACCGGGCGCGAGGAGGAGTGGCGCTTCTCGCCGGTGGCGCGGCTCCAGCCGCTGTTCGGCGAGGAGCACGGCGCCGGCGGCGTGCTGACGACCGTCGTCGAGGCCCCCGAGGCCAAGGTCGAGATCGTCGGCAAGGACGACCCGCGCCTGGGCACGACCGGCAAGCCGGGCGACCGCACCGCGGTGACCGCGTGGAACGCGGCCGCCGAGGCCACCGTCGTCACGCTCCCCGCCGAGGCCGTCGCCACCGACGTCACCTCCGTGCGCGTCGAGGGCGCGACGAAGGACCTCACGGCGCAGCACCTGCTGGTGCACGCCGAGCACCACGCCGAGGGCGTCGTCGTCATCGACCACCGCGGCGACGCGACCCTCAACCAGACGGTCGAGATCGTCGTCGACGAGGGCGCGCACCTCACCGTCGTCAGCGTGCAGGACTGGGCCGACGGCGCCGTGCACGCCTCCAGCCACCGCGCCCGCATCGGCCGCGACGCCAAGCTCAAGCACGTCGTCGTGACCTTCGGCGGCGACGTCGTGCGCCTCACGCCGGACGCGACGTTCACGGGCGAGGGCGGCGAGGTCGAGATGGTCGGCCTGTACTTCGCCGACGCCGACCAGCACCAGGAGCACCGCCTCTTCGTGGACCACGCCGTGCCGCGCTGCAAGTCGCGCGTCACGTACAAGGGCGCCCTGCAGGGCGCCGGCGCGCACGTGGTGTGGGTCGGGGACGTGCTCATCCAGGCCGAGGCCGAGGGCACCGACACCTACGAGCTCAACCGCAACCTGGTCCTCACCGACGGCGCCCGCGCCGACTCGGTGCCGAACCTGGAGATCGAGACGGGCGAGATCGAGGGCGCGGGGCACGCGTCGGCGACCGGCCGGTTCGACGACGAGCAGCTCTTCTACCTCATGGCCCGCGGCATCCCCGAGGTCGACGCCCGTCGCCTCGTCGTGCGCGGCTTCTTCGCCGAGCTGATCGACGAGATCGGCGTCCCGTCGGTCGAGGAGCGCCTGCTCGCGTCGATCGAGGCGGAGCTGGAGAAGTCGATGAGCGCCATCACCGGCGTCGCGGAGTGACGCGGCGATGACCTCTCAGCTGGCCTGCATGGCCGACGACCTCGCCCCCGAGGAGGCCATGCTCGTGGAGCTCGACGGCGCGGACGGGGCCCCGGTCCCGGTCGCGGTCGTCCGCGACGCCGACGGCGGCTGGCACGCCCTCTCGGACATCTGCTCGCACGGACAGGTCTCCCTGTCCGACGGGGAGGTCGAGGGCTGCCTGGTCGAGTGCTGGCTGCACGGCTCGCAGTTCGACCTGCGCACCGGCAAGCCGGTCCAGCTCCCCGCGACGCAGCCCGTGCCGGTGTACCCGGTGACCGTGGACGGCGACCGCATCCTCGTGGACGTCGACGAGCGGCTCGCCGTCGCGTCCTGACCTGCCTCAGACTTTCGCAACACAGACCTGGAGACACGAAGCATGCCCACCCTGGAGATCCGCGACCTGCACGTCAGCGTCGAGACCAAGGAAGGCGCCAAGCCGATCCTGCGCGGCGTCGACCTGACCATCAACTCGGGCGAGACGCACGCCATCATGGGGCCGAACGGCTCCGGCAAGTCGACCCTCGCCTCGGCCCTCGCCGGCCACCCGAAGTACACGGTGACCTCCGGCACCGTCACGCTCGACGGCGAGGACCTCCTCGCGATGACCGTCGACGAGCGCGCCCGCGCCGGCCTCTTCCTCGCCATGCAGTACCCGGTCGAGGTGCCCGGCGTGTCCGTGGCGAACTTCCTGCGCACCGCCAAGACCGCCATCGACGGCGAGGCGCCCGCCCTGCGCACGTGGGGCAAGGAGGTCAAGGGTGCGATGGAGAACCTCCGCATCGACTCGACCTTCGCCGAGCGTTCCGTCAACGAGGGCTTCTCCGGCGGTGAGAAGAAGCGCCACGAGATCCTCCAGATGGAGCTCTTCAAGCCGCACTTCGCGATCCTCGACGAGACCGACTCCGGCCTCGACGTCGACGCCCTGCGCGTCGTGTCCGAGGGCGTGAACCGCGCCAAGTCGAACACCGACGTCGGCGTGCTGCTCATCACGCACTACACGCGCATCCTGCGCTACATCAAGCCGGACTTCGTGCACGTCTTCGTCGACGGCAAGATCGCCGAGGAGGGCGGCCCCGAGCTCGCGGAGCAGCTCGAGGAGAACGGCTACGACAAGTACGTCGGCACCGGCGCGACGATGGCCTGACCTCCCCGTCGAGCATTCGACCAGGAGCCGTCACCAGGAGGACAGCATGACCACCACCGACACCGTGCGCCCGTCGCTCACCGCGGCGGAGCTCGCGGCCGTGCGGGCGGACTTCCCGCTGCTCGGGCGCACGGTGCGGGGTGGCCGGCCGCTGGTCTACCTGGACTCGGCCGCGACGTCGCAGAAGCCGAACGTCGTGCTCGAGGCCGAGGTCGACTTCTACGAGCAGCGCAACGCGGCCGTGCACCGCGGCGCGCACCAGCTCGCCGAGGAGGCGACCGAGGCGTTCGAGGACGCCCGGGCCGCCGTGGCGAGGTTCGTCGGGGCCGACGAGGGCGAGATCGTCTGGACGCCGGGCGCGACCGCGGCCCTCAACCTCGTGGCGTACGCGTTCTCCAACGCGACGGCCGGGCGCGGCGGTGCCGCCGCCGAGCGGTTCCGCCTGTCCCCGGGCGACGAGATCGTCGTCACCGAGGCGGAGCACCACGCCAACCTCGTGCCGTGGCAGGAGCTGTGCGCCCGTACCGGCGCCGTCCTGCGCTGGTTCGGCGTCGACGACGACGGGCGGATCGACCTGTCGGACGTCGCGAGCGTGATCACCGAGCGCACGCGCGTGGTGGCGTTCGGCCACGTGTCGAACGTGACGGGCGCGATCGCCCCGGTGGCGGAGCTGGTCGCCGCCGCGAAGAGGGTCGGGGCCGTCACGGTGCTCGACGCGTGCCAGTCGGTGCCGCACCTGCCGGTGGACCTGCACGCCCTGGACGTCGACCTCGCCGCCTTCAGCGCGCACAAGATGCTCGGCCCCACGGGCGTCGGCGCGCTGTACGGGCAGCGCGAGCTGCTCGAGGCCATGCCGCCCGTGACCACGGGCGGGTCGATGGTCGAGGTCGTGACCATGGCCGAGACCACCTACGCCCCGCCGCCGCAGCGGTTCGAGGCGGGCACGCAGATGGTCGCGCAGGCCGTCGGCATGGGCGTGGCCGCGCAGTGGCTGGACGAGCTCGGCATGGACCGCGTGGCCGAGCACGAGCGGGAGCTCGCGGCCGAGCTGGTGCGTATCGGCGAGATCCCCGGCGTGCGGATCGTCGGGCCGGCCGACGCGCGCGACCGTCTCGCGGTCGTCTCGTTCGTCGTCGACGGCGTGCACGCGCACGACGTCGGGCAGGTGCTCGACGACAAGGGCATCGCCGTCCGGGTGGGGCACCACTGCGCGCAGCCGCTGCACCGCCGGTTCGGCGTGGCCGCGACGGCGCGCGCGTCGGCCTCCGTGTACACCACGGCCGAAGAGATCGCGGCGTTCCGGGAAGCATTGTCGGGCGTGCGCGCGTTCTTCGGTGTGGACTGACGTAGGCGGAGAGGACAGCAGTGAGCTCGCTCGAGCAGATGTACCAGCAGGTGATCCTGGACCATGCGAAGCGCCCGCACGGACGGGGCCTCGTCGACCCGCCCGCCGACCACCGGTCGGGGGAGTCGCACCAGGTGAACCCGACCTGCGGCGACGAGATCACGCTGCGCGTGGACGTCGACGGCTCCACCGTGTCCGGCGTGTCCTGGGAGGGCCAGGGCTGCTCCATCTCGCAGGCGTCCGCCTCCGTGATGACGGAGCTCGTCACCGGGCACGACCTGTCCGACGTCGCCCGCCTGGACGCCGTCTTCCACGACCTCATGGCCTCGCGGGGCAAGGGTCTGGACGACGAGGACGCGCTGGACGCCCTGGGCGACGCGAGCGCGTTCACCGGCGTCTCGCAGTACCCCGCCCGCATCAAGTGCGCGCTGCTCGGCTGGGCGGCGCTCAAGGACTCGCTGGCGCGCAGCGGCGCGCTGGGCTGAAGCCGACCTGAACCTGAGAGGACACGATGACCGAGAACACGACCGAGGCGGCCGCCCCGCCCGTCGCCGAGCCGGCCGCGGCCCCCACGCCCACCACGGCGGCGGACGTCGAGGAGGCCCTGCGCGACGTCATCGACCCCGAGCTGGGCATCAACGTCGTCGACCTGGGCCTCGTCTACGGCATCCAGGTGGACCAGAACAACATGTCCACGATCGACATGACGCTCACGTCAGCGGCCTGCCCGCTCACGGACGTCATCGAGGACCAGGCCGGCACCGCGCTGGAGGGGCTCGTCGACGGCTTCCGCATCAACTGGGTCTGGATGCCGCCGTGGGGTCCGGAGAAGATCACCGACGAGGGCCGTGAGCAGCTGCGGATGCTGGGGTTCAACGTCTGACCCGAGCGTCGGACGGCTCGTCGACGAAGGTCTCGCCCTCTCGGGAGGGCGAGGCCTTCGTCGTCCCTGAGGGGGACGGCGGCGCGTCCCGCCCGATCAGCGCAGCACGAACCCGGGGGTCAACGTGTCGTCCGGGTCGACCTCGAAGACCGACGTGGCGACGTGGTGGGCGGTGCCGGTGACGACCGGGACGACGGCGTCGGGGCCGTGGTCGGTCACGTGCTCCAGGACGCGGGCGCGGAACCGGGTGCCGACGATCGAGTCGTGGACGAGCACCTGGTCGTCGCCCAGCCGCCCCGTGGCGGCGAGGACGGCGACCCGCGCGGCCGTGCCGGACCCGCAGGGGGAGCGGTCGACCTGACCGTCGGCGAAGATCGTCACGTTCCGCTGGTGCGGGCCCCCGTCGGGCGACGTGCCGAGGTCGTCGACGACGATCGTCCCGTACAGGCCGCTCAGCCGGGGGTCGGTCGGGTGCTCGAGGCGGGGGTTGCCGGCGAGGGCGGCCTTGACCTCGCGGCCGAGGGCGATGAGCTCGCCCAGGTTCTCCGGCGCCACCGTGAGGCCCGCGCTCGCGGCCTCGACGCACGCGTACAGGGCACCGCCCCAGGCGAGGTCGGCATGGATCTCGCCGCGGCTCGTCACCACCGGCACGCCGGCGGCGACCAGCGCGCTCGGCACGTTCACGAAGTCGACCTCGCGCACCCGGCCGTCCTCGCCGGTGCGCACGCGGGCGGTCACCCGCCCGGACGGCACGTCGATCACCACGTCGGTGACCCCGGACGGATCGGCGGGCACCAGGCCGGAGCGCACCGCCCACGCGCCGAGCGCGATGGTGCCGTGGCCGCACGCGGTGGAGAACCCGTCCTTGTGCCAGAACAGGACGCCGAGGTGCGCGCCCTCGTCGTCCGGCGGGGTGACGAAGCCGCCGTACATGTCGGCGTGGCCGCGCGGCTCGAAGCACAGCAGGCGGCGGAGGCCGTCGACGTCCGGGTCGTCGATCGCGCGCCGGCGACGCTCGGCGACGGTCGCGCCGGGGATCGGCACGGGCGGCTCGGGCACGATGCGGAACGGCTCGCCCGCCGTGTGGTAGTCGATCGTGCGCACCGGCCCCGCGATCCGAGGCCGTTCGTCGGTGGCGGCGGTGCCGCGCTGGTCGGTCATGCGCGGGACCCTACGGCACCTCGACGACGCGGTGGCTCTCGTCGACGTCCGCGCGCGAGCCGTCGGTCGGCGCCGGGGACGCGGGCGGGCCCACCCCCCGGGCGCCGTCGTGAGAGGTGTAGTCGCCGGCCGAGGCCTACCGGGACGTGATCTCGTTGCGGAGGAACCGGACGGTGGTCGGCTCGGGTCGGGGTCGAGGGTATGAGCGCGGCGGGGGCCGGGGCGTCAGGCATGGGTGCTCCCCTCGGCGGCGGCCGCGAGCGCGAGCCAGGTGTCGACGACGGTGTCGGGGTTGAGGGACACGGACTCGATGCCGCGCTCGACGAGCCACTGGGCGAAGTCGGCGTGGTCGGACGGGCCCTGGCCGCAGATGCCGATGTACTTGCCATGGCGGCGGCAGGCGTCGATGGCGAGCCCGAGGAGCTCCCGGACGGCGGCGTCGCGCTCGTCGAACGCGTGGGCGACGAGCGCGGAGTCGCGGTCGAGGCCGAGCGTGAGCTGGGTCAGGTCGTTGGACCCGATCGAGAAGCCGTCGACGTGCTCGAGGAACTCGTCGGCGAGCAGGGCGTTGGACGGGACCTCGCACATCATGACGACCTGGAGGTCGTTCTCGCCGCGCCGCAGCCCGTTCTCGGCGAGGAGCTCGACGACCCCCTCGGCCTCGGCCACGGTGCGCACGAACGGGATCATGACCCGCACGTGGGTGAGCCCCATGTCGTCGCGCACGCGGCGCAGCGCCTCGCACTCCATGTCGAAGCACTCGCGGAAGTCCGGGGAGAGGTACCGGGACGCGCCCCGGTAGCCGATCATCGGGTTCTCCTCGTCGGGCTCGTACAGCGTGCCGCCGAGGAGGTTCGCGTACTCGTTCGACTTGAAGTCGCTGAGCCGTACGATGACGGGCTCGGGCGCGAAGGCGGCGGCGATCGTGGACACCCCCTCGGCGACGCGCTGCACGAAGTACTCGCGCGGGGAGGGGTAGGCGGCGACGCGGCCCGCGACCTCGTCCCGCAGCTCGGCCGGCAGCCCGTCGGCGTCGAGCAGGGCGCGGGGGTGGATGCCGATCTGCCGGTTGATGATGAACTCGAGTCGGGCCAGCCCGACGCCGTGGTTCGGCAGCCGGGCGAAGGAGAACGCCTGGTCGGGGGTGCCGACGTTCATCATGATCTTCACGGGTGGCTCGGGCATCCGGTCGAGCTCGGTCGCCGCGTCGTCGAACGCCAGCAGGCCCTCGTAGACGCGACCCTCGTCGCCCTCGGCGCAGGAGACGGTCACCTCGCGCCCGTCGGGCAGGTCGGCGGTCGCGGTGCCCGTCCCGACGACGGCCGGGATGCCCAGCTCGCGCGCGATGATCGCCGCGTGGCAGGTGCGCCCGCCGCGGTTCGTCACGATCGCCGCGGCGCGCTTCATGATGGGTTCCCAGTCCGGGTCGGTCATGTCCGCGACGAGCACGTCCCCGGGCGCGAAGTCGTGCATCTGGTCGACGGAGGACAGCACCCGCGCGCGGCCGGCGCCGACCTTCTGCCCGATGGCGCGCCCCTCCAGCAGCACCGTGCCCCGCTCGCGGAGCGTGAAGCGGTGCACGACGTTGCCCGAGTTGCGCGAGACCACGGTCTCGGGCCGCGCCTGCAGGACGTAGAGCCTGCCGTCCACCCCGTCCTTGCCCCACTCGATGTCCATGGGGCGCCCGTAGTGCTCCTCGATGACGAGCGCGATGCGGCCGAGCTCCGTGACCTCGGCGTCGGTGAGCGAGAAGCGGGCGCGCTCCGCGGGGTCGACGTCGGCGAACACCGTGCTGCCGCCGACGTGCCGGCCGGCGGCGTAGCGCATGGCGACCGCCTTCTCACCGACGGAGCGCTTGAGGACGGCGGGCCGACCGGCGCGCAGCGCGGGCTTGTAGACGTAGAACTCGTCCGGGTTGACCGCGCCCTGGACCACGGCCTCCCCGAGCCCGTAGGAGCTGGTGACGAAGACGGCCTGGTCGAACCCGGACTCCGTGTCGACCGTGAACATGACGCCGGAGGCGCCGACGTCGGAGCGCACCATCCGCTGCACCCCGGCCGAGAGCGCGACGTCGTGCTGGTCGAACCCGTGGTGCGCCCGGTAGGCGATCGCGCGGTCGTTGTACAGGGACGCGAAGACGGAGCGCACGGCGTGCAGCACGTTGTCGATGCCCCCGATGTTGAGGAAGGTCTCCTGCTGCCCCGCGAACGACGCGTCGGGCAGGTCCTCGGCGGTGGCGCTGGAACGCACGGCCCACGTCACCTGCTCCGGCTCGGGGTCCTCGGCCACGAGAGTCGCGAACGCCGCGCGGACGTCCGCCTCGACGTCGGCCGGGAACGGCTGCTCCTCGACCCAGCCGCGCACGGTCGACCCCACCCGCGCGAGGGCGGCGACGTCGTCCGTGTCCAGGCCCTCGACGGTGGCGCGGATGCGGCCGGCGAGGTCGTCGTGCTCGAGGAACCGGCGGTAGGCCTCGGCGGTGGTGGCGAACCCGCGCGGCACGCGGACGTCGGCCGCCGCGAGCCGGGACACCATCTCCCCGAGGGAGGCGTTCTTGCCGCCGACCCGGGCCAGGTCGTCCATGCCGATCTCGTCGAACCAGAGGATGTGGGCCATCGTCGGTCCCTTCGTGGGTGCGGATCGTGGGTACGGATCGTGGGGTGTCAGCCGCGCAGCTTCATGGTCTGGAGGATGACGGCGGACATCTCCTCGACGCTCTTGGTGGAGGAGTTGAGGAACGGGACGCGCGTCCGCCGGTAGAGGTCCTCGGCCTGGCGCAGCTCGAGCCGGCACTGGGCGAGGCTCGCGTACCGCGAGTTCGGGCGCCGCTCGTGCCGTACCTGGCTCAGGCGCAGGGGCGTCGTGGTGAGGCCGAAGCACCGCGCGGCGTAGGGCGCCACCACCGGCGGCAGGTCGTCGGTCGGGAAGTCGTCCTCGGTCAGGGGGTAGTTCGCGACGAGGAGGCCGTGCTGCAGCGCGAGGTACATCGTGGTGGGGGTCTTGCCGCAGCGCGACGGCGCGATGATCACGACGTCGGCGAGGTCGAGCGCGCGGCGGCTCTGCCCGTCGTCGTGCTCGATGGCGTACTCGACCGCGCGCATGCGGGCGAAGTAGCGCTCCAGGTCGCCGACGCCGTGGGACGGGACGAGGTGCTCGCTCGACGTCGTGCCCAGCGCCCGCTCGAGCTCGACGAGGTGCCCGCCGAGGAGGTCGATGAGGACGCCGCGCGACCGTTCGAGCTCCTCGCGCACGGCCGGCGCCCGCACCGTGGTGAAGACGATCGGGCCCAGGCCGTCCGCAGCGGACCGGTCGATCTCGGCGACGAGGGCGCGCGCGGCGCGGTCGGTGTCGACGAACGGCACGGTGTGGCGGCGGAACGTGACGCCCGGGAAGTTCACGAGGAGCGCGCCGCCCAGCGTCTCGGCCGTGATGCCGGTGCCGTCGGAGACGAAGTACACGGCGCGCTCGCCCGTCGGCGGCGTGCCGGCCTCTTCGCCGGCCGTCGCCCGGTGTGCTGTCATCCGCCGTCACCTCCGGGTCCAGGATCGCCTCGTCGGGGCGTCGCGGCCCGCCGAGCGCGACGTACGTCGTCCTGCCGCACCCCATGCCGCCTCTGTGAATCGCGATGAACTTTCGATGCAGCACGCCTCGTGCGCGGCCGCGGGCTACCCCGGGCGCACCGGCCCCGTCGACTCCCGCACCACCAGGCGCGGGCTGATCGCCACGCGGTGCACGGGCCGCTCGGGGTCGGCGAGGCGCTTGAGCAGCAGGTCGACGGCGGCGTGACCGACGGCGGCGCGCGGCGGCCGCACGGCGGTGAGGGCCGGGCTGAAGAGCCCGGCGACCTCGTCGTCGTACGACAGCACCGAGAGGTCGCCCGGCACGCCGAGGCCGCGGTCCATCGCCTCCTGCACGACGGCGGACGCCTCGGGGTCGGAGTGCACCAGCAGCGCCGTCGTGCCGGAGGCGACCGCGGTGTCGACGACCTCCGTCACGACCCCCGGGAACTCGGGGTTGCGGCGGTCGGGCGCGAGCCGCTCGAAGTGCTCCTCGGTCGACAGCCCGAGCTCGGCGCAGGCGGCGCGCCAGCCCGCGGCGATCTTGCGAGACGTCGGCGACTCGCGGGACAGCACGAGTCCCACGCGGCGGTGGCCGAGGTCGGCGAGGTGGTGCACGGCCATGAGCGCGCCGAGGGCGTGGTCCGAGACCACGGACTCGAGCGCCTCGCGGTGGGGAGCGAGCGCGGCCTCGCGCTCGACGAGCACGTGGGGCAGGCCGGAGTCCCGGAGCCACTGGGCGACGTCGGCCCCCCGGGTGCCGTCGGTGCGCGGGGCGAGGATCAGCCCGCTGACCCCGTCGGCCTCGGCCAGCCGCTGCAGGGCGGGCCGCTCGTCCGGTGCGTCGTAGGAGGAGCCGCGGAGCACGACGCGCAGCCCGTGCTCCCGTGCCACGGCCTCCATCCCGCGCACCACTCCGGGCCAGTAGTAGTCCAGGGAGGGGACGAGCACCCCGACGGCCTGCGAGGTCGGCGACGGGGCGGGCGCGCCGCCGCCCGCCGGCGCGGCGGCGGGCACGGCGCCCCCGTGCACGCGCACGAGCCGGCCCTCACGCTCGAGCTGCGTGATGTCGCGTCGCACGGTCACGGCCGTCACGCCGAGGGCCCGCGACACGTCGGCGACCCGCACGACGCCGTCGCGGTCGAGGGCGGCGAGCAGGGCGGCCCGGCGCTCGGCCGGGAGCGGGGCGCGCAGCTCCGGATCAGGGGTCACTCTTCCTCCTCGCTGCGGCGGGCGACGGCCCGCCGCCCGGTCGTCCTGCCCCCTCCGCGTCGACGTCCCGCGCGATGGCGACCTGCAGGTCGGCGCGGGCGGTGACGGTGAGGTCCAGGCGTGTGAGGCGGTCGCCCCACACCTCGCTCAGCACAGGGTCGTCGAGGGGGCGGTCCACGAGCGCGGCGGGGACGTCCGGCGGCCACGTGAGGCGCAGGGGAGGGGCGCCGTCGAGCGGGACGACGACGGCGCTCCCCGGCGTCAGCGAGACGTCGCCGGCGAGGAGGAAGCGGACCGTCGTCGCCGCGGGGTCGTCGCGCCCGTCGTCGCGCCGGTCGTCGAGGTCCCAGGCGTCCGACACCACGACGCGGGCGTCGGGGCCGCGCTCGAGGCGTGCCGAGCGCCGCCAGGACCGCAGCCCCGCCACGGGGTACGCGGCGGCGAGGTCCAGCGTCACGCCGGACGGCGCCCCCGCGTCGTCGCCCCGGAGGGCGGGGCGGACGTCGCGCGCCCGCGCCCCGGCGCCCACCGCCTGCGCGGTCCCGGCGACCTCGGGCACCGAGTGCCACGACGACTGCATGGTCCAGATCCGGTAGCGGTCGGGGCCGAACGTCTGCGCGGTGTACGTCGGACGCCCCGCGTCGACCACCACGGGCACGCCGTCGGACGCGACGACGACGGACCCGACGTCGTTGTGGTTGTGCGCCTCCGCGTTGTGCCCGCCCTTGACGGCGAGCGCGAGCCCGGCCGCATCGCCCGTGCGTTCGCGGGCCACGAGCACCTCGGTGGAGCCGAGCCAGGTCTCGGCGGGGAGCGGCGGGAGCGCGTCGGACGTCGCCTGCCAGTCGCGGTCGGTGAGGGCGCAGCAGCCGCCCGAGCCCCTGCTGCTCCTCGGCGCCCGCCCCGGCCACCCGGTGCGCGAGCGCGTGGGCCGCCGCGTCGGGGTCGCCCGTGCGGAGCGCCGCGCGGTGCAGGGCGCGCCAGGGCGGCGTCAGGTGCGGCCTGGCCTGGCCGTCGGCCAGGTTGAGGTACCACGCCCCGCCCAGGTGCATCCGGTGCGGGAACGCGACGGTCCCGCGCAGCGCGGCGGGCGACCGCCCGGCGTCCAGGGCGTCGACCGCGCCGCCGGTGGCGTGCGCCAGCACGTCCAGGGCCTCGAGCGCGCGGCAGGCGCCGTTCCACCAGTAGGCGTAGCCCTCGTCGATCGCGCCGTCGTCGGGCAGGCACCCGACGTAGCGGTCCAGGCCCTGCAGCACCAGCTCCACGACGCGGGCGCGCTCGGCGGCCTCGTGCTCGCCGTCGAGCAGGCGCAGGGCGGCGACCAGCACGTTCCCGTGGATCCACGGGTTCCAGTTGTGCACGTCGCCGTCCCGCCCCAGCCAGTGCCAGTCGCGGCGGCGCAGGAACGGCTCGACGACGCGGGCGCGCGCCTCGTGGCGCACCCGCGCACGCAGGCCCGGGTAGCGCGCGTCGAGCCCCGCCCCGAGCAGGTGGTCCACCCACGCGAGCTGACCGACCACCTCGCCGGCCCCGAGGTCGAGGTACGGGTCGGTGACCGTGGGCAGCACCGACCCGTGGCGGAGCCGGGAGTCGTCGTGGGCCGGCCAGCACCAGGAGCTCTGCTCGCACAGCTGCCAGACGCCGTCCGCCACCTCGTCGAGCCACCGGTCGGCTCCCGGCGCGCCGAGCGAGACCGCCGCGGCGACGGCCGCGCGGGACAGGCGCCGCTCGCGGCCGTGCACGAGCTGCTCGTGCGTGTCGCGGTCGCCGTCGCGGTGCAGGCGGGCCGCGGTGCTCGCGAGCGGGAGGGGCCACGGCGTGCCGAGGTCGGCCTCGGCGCGGTCGACGACGGCGGTCGCGGTGGCCGCGTCGAGCGCGCCGCGGGCGGGGTCCCACCGCCCGCGCTCGGTGGCGGGCGGGACGGGGAGCGCCGCGTCGGGCGGGAGCAGCAGGGCGTCCAGGGCCGCCGCGCGCTCGGCTCCGGGTGGTGGCAGGGGGAGGGTCGCGGCGAGCGGCCCGGCGAAGCGGTCCTGCGGGGTGTCCACGACGACCTCGTCTCGGATCAGTGACCGACAACGAATTCAAACGATCATGACAGTACAGCGACGTGCTTGACGTGGCGAGAACCGGAACGCTTGACTCTGTCCCTGGTCGATCGCGGATGATCGGGCGTGATCGCCACGGCGGTCGGATCCCTCGAGGAGGAAGGGTGCGATGGATCTCGCAGGCGCGACCCGAGAGGTCCGCGGCGCACGACCGCCCGGCCACCACGCCGTGAGCGGCCGCTCCCGCTGGGACCGAGGCCGCTGGGCGGCGCTCGCGGACACGATGCTCGACTCGGTGCGGCCGTTCGCCTCGCCGGACGGCTCGCTCGTGACGCTCCCGGGGCCGGCGGGCGGCTACGGCCGCGCCGTGGACGGTCTCGAGGGCTACGCCCGCACCTTCCTGCTCGCCGGGTTCCGGCTGGCGGGGGAGCGCGGCGCCGACCCGCACGGGTACGCCGAGCGGTACGCCGCGGGCCTCGCGGCCGGGACCGACCCCCGCCACCCCGAGCGCTGGGTGCGGCTGTCCGAGCACGGGCAGGCCAAGGTGGAGGCGGCGTCGATCGCGCTGGTCCTGGACCTGACGCGGCCGTGGATCTGGGACCGGCTCGACCCGGCCGTGCAGGAGCGCGTGGTCGACTACCTCGCGGAGGCGGTCGGAGACGACACCTACCCGCGCATCAACTGGGTCTGGTTCCGGCTGGTCGTGCAGACGTTCCTGCGCTCGGTCGGCGGGCCGCACTCCCTGGACGAGATGGCCGCGGACCTCGCGACGCACGACTCCTTCGAGCGCGCGGACGGCTGGATGTCCGACGGCGCCGAGCGCGCCTTCGACCACTACGCCGGCTGGGCGCTGCACCTGTACCCGACCCTGTGGGCGCGGATGGCGGGCGCGGCGGACCTCGCGGCCCCGCGCCGCGAGCGCGACGTCGCGCTGCTCGACCGCTTCCTGCAGGACGCGGTGGCGCTGGTCGGCGGCGACGGGTCGCCGCTGGTGCAGGGCCGCTCCCTCACCTATCGGTTCGCGGCGGCCGCGCCGTTCTGGGTGGGCGCGATGGCGGAGGTGCCGTCGCTGCCCCCGGGCCTGCTGCGGCGCGCGGCGTCCGCCGTGGTGGGGCACTTCGTCGAGCGGGGCGCCCCGGACGACGACGGCCTCCTCAGGCTCGGCTGGCACCACGCCTGGCCGCGCCTGGCGCAGTCGTACTCGGGCCCCGGCTCGCCCTACTGGGCGAGCAAGGGGCTGCTCGGCCTCGCGCTGCCCGCCGACCACCCGGCCTGGACCGCGCCGGAGGAGCCGCTGCCGGTCGAGCGCGGCGACGAGCTGCGCGTCGTCCGCGCGCCCGGCTGGGTGGTCAGCGGCACTCGGGCCGACGGCGTCGTCCGGGTGGTCAACCACGGCACCGACCACGCCCGCGAGGGCGACCGCACCGGCGACTCGCCCCTGTACGCGCGGCTCGGCTACTCCACCGCCACCTGCCCGTGGCTCGACGACGACAGCTGGCTCTCGCCCGTCGACCAGTCCGTCAGCCTCGTCGATGCGACCGGGCGGGCCACGCACCGCACCGGGATGACCACCCTCGAGGTGGGCGTCGTCGAGCCCGCCGCCGGCGAGGCGGAGGCGGCGGTGGCGGCGTCGCGCGTCGCGGCGCACTGGGTGCTCCCCGCAGAGGACCGGCAGGGCCACGGGTCCGGCGCGACCGGGGACGCCGTCGACGCGGGCGTCCTGACGGTCGTGTCCGTCGTCCGCGGGCCGTGGGAGGTCCGCTGCGTCCGGGCGGACGCGCTCGCCGCCGGTGCGGACTGTGCCGCCACGGCAGCACGGCTGCGCGTCTCGGGCTGGCCGACCGTCGCCGGCGACGGCCTGAGCTCCGTCGTCGCCCCGCTGCTCGGCGACGGGACGGGCGGCACCACCGCGCGCGACGACGTCAGCCCGCTCGGCGAGGGCGCGCGCGTGCCCTGGGTCGACCTGCCCGCGGCACCCGGCGCCTGGGCCGCCTGCCTCGTCGCCCTGCGCCGCAGCGACGGCTCCGGCGACCCGTCGACCCACGGCGCCGCCGTGACGGTCGACGGGGCGACCGCCGTCGTCGTCTGGCCCGACGGCGCGCGCACCACCGTGCGCCTGCCCTGACGGACGCCCCGCTCGACATCCGCGCGAGATCACGACGCCCGGCGTCGCTGAGGAAAGTCCGGTCTCGCCCCGGCTGCGGGCCGCGAACCTCCGCTCGCCGACGCGCTGGTGGGCCGCGGCGGCGGTGCGCGACGGTCATGTGGCCGAAGCGAACAGAAACGAAACGGCGCATCGACCAAATGTTGACGTAAACATTCGGACGTGCCAGCCTGCGTGCGGGCGACCGACGGCGGTCGACCGCCACGCACGTCTCGCTTCGACGACGAAGGAGAACGACATGCCTCACCCCCGCGACGACCGCGGTGCCGCGCCGCCCCTGGGCCGCCGGGCGGCCGCCGGCGGCGTCG
>JADHZE010000370.1 GCA_026934365.1 Isoptericola sp. QY 916
CCGCCGCACCGCGCGGAAGGGCCGGGCACCGCGGTCACGCGGCGGCCTCGTCGTCCGACGTCGTGCCGCCCGCGACCACGTCCGCCGCCGCGGCGAAGCCGAGCTCGAGGTCGGCGAGGATGTCCTGGATCCCCTCGAGGCCGACCGCGAGCCGCACCAGGGCCGGCGTCACGCCGGACTGCGCCTGCGCCTCCGGGGTGAGCTGCGCGTGGGTGGTCGACGCCGGGTGGATGACCAGCGACCGCACGTCGCCGATGTTCGCGACGTGCGAGTGCAGCTGCAGCGCCGAGACGAACGCGCGGCCCGCGGCGTTCGCGAGCTCCGGGTCGGCGACGTCGAGCTCGAACGCGATCACCGCGCCGGCGCCCTTCGGCGCGTACTTCCGGGCGTTCTCGTGCCACGGCGACGAGGGGAGGCCGGCGTAGTGCACGAGGCGCACGTCGGCGCGCCCCTCGAGCCACTCGGCCACGGTCTGCGCGTTGGCGACGTGCCGCTCCACGCGCAGCGACAGGGTCTCGAGGCCCTGCGCGAGCAGGAAGGCGTTGAACGGGGCGACGGCGGGGCCGAGGTCGCGCAGCAGCTGGACGCGCGCCTTGAGCACGAACGCGAGGTTGGCGCCGAGCGCGGAGCCCACGCCGAGGTCGCGGGCGTAGACGAGGCCGTGGTAGCTCTCGTCCGGCTGGTTGAAGCCGGGGAAGCGCTCGGGCTGCGCGGCGTAGTCGAAGGTGCCTCCGTCGACGATGACGCCGCCGATGGCCGCGCCGTGCCCGCCGAGGTACTTCGTGGCCGAGTGCACGACGACGTCCGCGCCGTGCTCGATCGGGCGCACCAGGTACGGGGTGGCGATCGTGTTGTCCACGATGAGCGGCACGCCCACCTCGTGGGCGACGGTCGAGACGGCGGCGATGTCCAGCACGTCCGCGCGCGGGTTGGGGATGGTCTCGGCGAAGAAGGCCTTGGTGGTCGGCCGGGCCGCCGCGCGCCAGGACTCGGGGTCGTGCGGGTCGTCGACGAACGTCGTCTCGATGCCGAGCCTCGGCAGCGTGTGGCGCAGCAGGTTGTAGGTGCCGCCGTACAGGCTGGGGCTGGCGACGACGTGGTCGCCGGCCTGCGCGACGTTGAGGATCGCGAGCGTCTCGGCGGCCTGCCCGGACGCGACGAGCAGCGCGCCGACGCCGCCCTCGAGGTCGGCGATGCGTGCCTCGACGGCCTCCTGCGTGGGGTTGCCGATGCGGGTGTAGATGGGGCCGAGGTCGGCGAGCGCGAAGCGGTCGGCGGCGACGTCGGCGCTGGGGAACTCGAACGAGGTGGTCTGGTAGATCGGCAGCGCGCGGGCCCCGGTGACGGGGTCCGGGGTCTGGCCGGCGTGGATCTGGCGGGTCTCGAAGGTCCAGCTGGAGGTCATGACGTGCTCCTGGGCGGTGTCGGGCGCGGTTCGGGCTCGGTCGGCGGTGATCGGGCCGCGGCGGGAACCAGGAGGCCTGCGCGTCTGGGGCGGGCCGCGGCGGTCGGCTGCGCACGCGGAGCGGATGGCTGGGTCGACGAGCGGCCGCAGGCAGGCGAACGTGCGCGGTGGTCAGCGGCACATTCGACGGGTCATGCGGACGACCGTAGCCCGGCGGCGTAGCGCGCGACACCCGTGTCTCGCCATTCGGGACCAGGATATGGACGGCGTGTCGGCTTGCCTGGCGTGTCCTGGGCGCACTCTCCGGTGGCGCTCCTGGTCGGCCGGGGTGAGTCTGGGCGAGGTTGCCCGGAGCGCGCCCGCCGGCGCGTCAGCCCACGGAGGAGCAGACCATGCCTCGCACCCGCCGTGCCGCCAGGGCCACGTCGTGGACCGTCGTCGTGCTGCTCGCCTGCACGCCCGTCGTCGCCGGCGGGGTCGCGTGGGCGGAGCCCCCGTCCGACGACGACGTCGCGGCCGC
>JADHZE010000371.1 GCA_026934365.1 Isoptericola sp. QY 916
ATGGCGCGGCAGGTCCGCGCCGACCAGGCGTCGCGCGCCGTCGACGTGTCCGCCGCGCTACCCTCGGGCGTCCTCGTCACCGGCACCGTCCCCGGCGTGCACGGCGGCCGCGTCGTGCGCGCGGAGTACTCGAAGCTCGGCCCGAAGCACCGCCTGCGCGCCTGGGTGCAGACCCTCGCGCTCGCGGCGTCGGGCGGCGACGGCGGGCTGCCCGAGGGGCAGCGGTGGCACGCGGGGACGGTCGGGCGCGCACCGGGCCGCGGCGCGAAGGCGGCGTGGAGCCTGATCCAGTCGCCCGACCCGGCCGACGCCGCCCGGCTGCTCGACGACCTGGTCGCGCTGCGTGCCGAGGCGACCCGCGCTCCGCTCCCCCTGCCGCCGGACGCGTCGCACGCGTACGCCGTCTCCCGCGGCGGCGGCACGGGCGACCCCGGCCAGGCGACCAGCGAGGCCCGCTTCACCTGGAACGGCGGCTTCGAGAAGTCCGACGCCTACCACCTGATGGTCTGGGGGGACGGGGCGTCGTTCGACGCGATCGCCGGCGTGCCGGACGAGGACGACCGGCGCCGGTTCCCCGACGAGCCCTCGCGGCTGGGCGCGCTCGCCCGGCGGGTGTGGGACCCGTTGCTGGCGCACGAGCAGAAGGGCACCTCATGACGGCGGGGACGGGCTTCGGCACCGACGCGACCGGGGGTCTGGCGGGAGTCCCCGAGCGCCCGGTCTTCGACGTGTGCGGGCCGCTGCCGGACGGCACCACGGTGCTCGAGGCGAGCGCCGGCACGGGCAAGACGTTCACGATCGCGGCGCTCGCGACGCGGTTCGTCGCCGAGGGCCGCGCCGAGCTGCGCGAGCTCATGCTCGTGACGTTCGGCCGGGCCGCGACGTCGGAGCTGCGCGACCGCGTCCGCGAGCGGCTCGTGAGCGCCGAGCGCGCGCTGCGCGGCCCGGACCCGGCGACCAGCGACGACCCGGTCGTGGCGCTGCTCGCCGACGTCGACGCGGCCGAGCTGGACCGCCGCCGCGCCCGCCTCGCGGCCGCGCTGTCGCAGCTCGACGCCGCGACGATCACGACGACGCACGGCTTCTGCCAGCAGATGCTCACGTCGCTCGGCATCGCGGCCGACGTGGACCCCGCGGCGACGTTCGTGGCCGACGTCGCCGACCTCGTGCGCGAGGTGTCCGACGACCTGTACGTGCGCCGCTTCTCGGACGAGGCGCACCCCGCGCTCACCCCGTCGATGGCCGCCGACCTGGGCCGCGCCGCCGTGAGCGACCACCAGGCCGTCGTCGAGCCCGCAGAACCGGGCGGGGGCGCACCCTCCTCCCCGGGCGCGCTGCGCCGGGCCGTGGCCCAGGAGACCCGCGACGAGACGCTGCGCCGCAAGCGGGCGCAGCACCTCCTGGACTACGACGACCTCCTGGTCATGCTGCGCGACGCGCTCGCCGACCCGGTGCACGGCCCGGTCGCCGCCGAGCGCGTGCGCTCCCGCTTCCGCGTGGTGATGGTCGACGAGTTCCAGGACACCGACCCCGTGCAGTGGGAGATCCTCCGCACCGCGTTCCACGGGCACCGCACCCTGGTGCTCATCGGCGACCCCAAGCAGGCGATCTACGCCTTCCGCGGCGCCGACGTCGTCGCCTACCTCGACGCGCAGCAGGACGCGACCGCCGTCGCCACGCTCGGCACCAGCTGGCGCAGCGACGAACCGCTCCTGCGTGCCCTCGACACCCTGCTGGGCGGGGCGGCGCTGGGCGACGAGCGGATCGTCGTGCGGCCGGTGGACGCCGCGCACCGCGGGTCGCGCTTCGACGGCGGCGCACCGCTGCGGCTGCGGCAGGTGACGCGTGCCGCGCTCGGGATGTC
>JADHZE010000372.1 GCA_026934365.1 Isoptericola sp. QY 916
CGCTCCGCCGAGACCACCCGCGGCCGCGGCCGCCTCTACCGGCGGACCCGGTCCCGCGGGCACGCCGCCGCGGGCCTGCGCGCCGCCACCGCCGAGACCGTCGCGCGCCGCCTGGGCGTGCCCCGGTCCGCCGACGCCACGGCGCTCACCGAGGCCGTCGCCCGCGCCACCGGCCGGCCCGCGCACGACGTGGCCGACCTGCTGTACGGCCCACCACCCCACGACGACGACGCGCTCACCGAGCTCGCGCGTCGGCTCGACACCCTGGAGAGCGAGGTCCACCGATCGTGACGACCCCCGACGAGAACCCGCAGGGCACGCCGCTCGCGGCCCCTGCCGAGCCCACCGCGTCGACCACAGCGTCGACCACCACCCCGGGCGCCCCGGCGACGCCGGCACCCCCCGCGCCGCAGGCCGCTCCCCCGGCGCCGGAGGCCGCGGGTACCCCGTCCCGCGAGCTGCGCGCCGCGCTCGCCGGCGTGCGCAGCGAGGTGGGCAAGGCGGTCGTGGGCCAGGACTCCGCGGTGACGAGCCTGCTCATCGCGCTGCTCTGCTCCGGCCACGTGCTGCTCGAGGGCGTGCCCGGCGTCGCGAAGACCCTGCTGGTGCGGGCGCTCGGCGCGTCGCTCGACCTGTCGACGAAGCGCGTGCAGTTCACGCCCGACCTCATGCCCGGCGACGTCACAGGGTCGCTGGTGTACGACGCGCGCACGGCCGAGTTCTCGTTCCGTGAGGGGCCGGTCTTCACGAACCTGCTGCTCGCGGACGAGATCAACCGCACGCCCCCGAAGACGCAGGCGTCCCTGCTGGAGGCGATGGAGGAGCGTCAGGTGTCCGTCGACGGCACGCCGCGGCCCCTGCCGGACCCGTTCGTCGTCATCGCCACGCAGAACCCGGTGGAGCACGAGGGCACGTACCCGCTGCCCGAGGCGCAGCTCGACCGCTTCCTGCTCAAGGTGGTGCTTCCCGTCCCCGAGCGCGAGCAGGAGATCGAGGTGCTGGCCCGGCACGCCGCCGGCTTCGACCCGCGCGACCTGGGCGCCGCGGGCGTCCGGGCGGTCGCCGGCCGCGAGCAGCTCGCCGCCGCGCGGGCCGAGGTGCGACAGGTCCAGGTGGCACCCGAGGTGCTCGGCTACGCCGTCGACCTGTGCCGCGCCACCCGCCGCTCCCCCTCGCTCTCGCTCGGCGTGTCCCCGCGCGGCGCCACCGCGCTGCTCGCGACATCGCGCGCCTGGGCCTGGCTGTCGGGGCGCTCGTACGTGACGCCCGACGACGTGAAGGCGCTCGCGCACCCCACGCTGCGGCACCGCGTCCAGCTGCGGCCCGAGGCGGAGCTCGAGGGCGTCACCGCCGAGAGCGTCCTCACGACCGTGCTCGCGACCGTCCCCGTCCCCCGCTGAGCGGGACCCGGACATGGCGCTGACGTGGCGCGCCGTCGTGCTGGCGGCGCTCGGGGTGATCCCGGTGGTCCTGTTCCCCGTGCCGGGGACGGTCGTGGTGTGGGCGCTGGTCGTGGCGGCCGTGTGCGCCGTCGACGTCGCCCTCGCCGCGTCCCCGCGCGCCGTCGCGCTCCAGCGCCGCACCCCCCGCTCCGTGCGGCTCGGCACGACGGCCCGCTCGGAGCTGGTGGTCACCAACACCGCGCGACGGCGGCTGCGCGCCGTCGTCCGCGACGCCTGGCCGCCGTCGCTCGTGCCGGACGCGACCCTGCGCACCGACGGCGCGGCGGCCGGCGAGCCGCTGGTGGCCCGCTCGGCCCGGCACGACGTCGACCTGCCGCCCGGGGAGTCCGCCCGCGTGCGCACCCCGCTGCGGCCGACCCGCCGCGGCGACCGCGCCGCCGGGCCGGTGAC
>JADHZE010000373.1 GCA_026934365.1 Isoptericola sp. QY 916
ACAGGTCGATGATGGCGTCGTAGACCGCCTCGTGCGCGGGGCGGTAGAAGTCGTTGCCGCGGATCTGCTCGACGACGCCGTCGAGGATCTTGAACGCCACCGCCGACCCGTCGGGCAGGCCCGCCGCGCACACGCCGTCCGCGCCGATCTTGGCGATCGCGCCGGGCACGGCGGTCATGACGAGGGTGTCCTCGCGCCCGCGGCCGGCCACCATCTCCGGGTGCCGCGCCATCGCGCGCGCGTTCCGCCCGCCGCCGGCGGAGGCGCCGTCGGCGGCCGCCGACGCGAGCCGGCCGAACGAGCGGGCCAGCCCGAGCACGGTCGTGGAGAACAGCGGCGCGCCGCAGCCGTCCACGGTGACGTGCGGGTCCGCGTCCCCCGTCAGCCCGACGACGGCGTCGCGCACCGCGTGCTGCAGCGGGTGGTCGACGTCGAGGTAAGTCGCGGCGTCCCAGCCGGCCGCGACGCAGGTCGCGAGCATCGCGGCGTGCTTGCCCGAGCAGTTCTGCGCGATCCGCTCCGGGCCGTGCCCTGCCTCCTGCCAGGCGAGCGCCTCGGCGCGGCCCAGCGGCAGGTCGGGCGTGTTGCGCAGCGCGGACTCGTCGAGCCCGGCGCCGGCGAGGATCTCGCGGACCCCGGCCAGGTGCTCCGGGGCACCGCTGTGGCTGGCGGCCGCGAGCGCCAGGAGGCGGTCCGGCAGGTCGAGGCCGGTGCGCAGCATGGCCACGGCCTGCAGCGGCTTGACCGACGAGCGCGGCCAGATCGTCGTCGTCGGGTCGCCCAGGGCGAGCCGGACCGCGCCGTCCGGGCCCAGCACCACCAGGTGCCCCAGGTGCACCGACTCCACGAGGTCCCCCCGCACGACCTCGGCCAGCGGGGCCGCGCCCCGCGCCACGGGCGCGCTCGAGCCAGGCGTCGTCACCTCGACCACGTCACCAGCCGCCCGTCGGGCCCTGGGGACGACGCCCCCCGCCCGTGCCGTAGGGCAGGATCCGCGGGCGCACGTCGACCCAGTAGATGATCGCGGGCGTCACGGCGATGACGTTGAAGAAGGACCCGGCCGTCATGAGCATCGGCGGCAGCCCGAACAGCCCGATGAGGGCCGCGATGCCGAGGATGATCAGCCAGATGTTCTTCTTCAGCTTCCCCTCGGACACGTAGGCGTTGGCCGGCCGGCGGGCGGCGTCGAGGAACGCGACGAGCTGCACGACGAACACCACGACGGCGAGCACGACGAGCACGATGTACTGGAAGGATCCGAAGGCGGCGGAGATCACCCGCCGAGCCTACGGGAGGACGCGGAGGCGCCGGGAGCGGGCGGCGCCCGCGACGTGCTCGTCCCACGCGGCGACGACGGTGTCGTCGTGCGCGACGGCGAGGGCGCTCGCCACGTGCAGGGCGTCGGCACCACGCAGCGGCACGGGGCACGACGCGACGAGCTCGGCCGCGCGCTTCGAGACCTCGGCCGTCACCTCGAGAGTGTGCAGCCCGACGCTCAGCTCGTCCCAGATCGCCGTCCCGCGCCGTCGCGCGAGCGGGTCGAGGACGCCGGCCCGCTCGCCGGCGGCGAGCGCCGCCCGCACCTCGGCGTCGGCGATGCGCGACGAGACGACGATGTCGGCGCGGTTCCACAGCGCGCTCGCCAGCGCCGAGCCGGGCTCGGGCACGCACAGCTTCACCAGCGCGCTGGCGTCGAAGTAGACGAGTGCCATCCTGCTCCGTTCTCCGTGACGGCGGTCGGGCGGGTCGAGAACGGCGTCAGCGCCGGATGCGCCGCACGAGGTCGGACATGCGCGACGCCGGCCGGGCCGCGGGGCGCGGGGCCGGCCGCGCGACCGCCC
>JADHZE010000374.1 GCA_026934365.1 Isoptericola sp. QY 916
CGGGCCGCCGCCGCGGCGGACTCCGCCGCCGGGAGGATCGTGCCCGGTGCCGGGTGCGCGACGGCGCGGCGCGCGGTCCGGGCCGCGGTGTCGAGCGCGATCGCGAGGCTGTCGCCCCGCGTGGCCGCGACCGTGAGGCCGCGGAGCCACTCGCGGAGGATCACCCCGGAGTTCCCCCGGGCCCCGAGCAGCGCGGCCCGGGCGGCCAGCCGCAGGAGCCGCGCACCACCCGCGTCGGCCGGCGCCACGCGGACGGCCGCCGCGGCGTCGCGGATCGTGAGGTACATGTTGGTGCCGGTGTCGCCGTCGGCCACCGGGAAGACGTTCACGCGGTCGATCTCGGCGCGGGCCTCCGCCAGGGCGCGGGCGGCGGTGCTCACCCAGGCACGGACGACGGCGGCGTCGAGGAGCTCGGGCTGCTGCACGCCCCCCACGGTAGCGGTGAGGGACCCCACGTTGAGGGGCACTCCCGACATCGGCTATCCTCGTGTGGTTGCCCGGCTTGTTCCGGGCTCCCCCAACCACCAAGCTTCACGTCCTGCTGCCCTGGCGCGGGTCGTGTCACGACGATTCAGGAGAGACCGTGGCTGCCAACTGCGACGTCTGCGGCAAGGGCCCGGGCTTCGGGCACAGCATCTCGCACTCCCACATCCGCACGAAGCGCCGCTGGAACCCGAACATCCAGCGCGTCCGTGCCGTGGTCGCGGGCACCCCCAAGCGTGTGAACGTCTGCACCTCCTGCCTCAAGGCGGGCAAGGTCACGCGCCAGGCCTGAGCCTGCGCACCGGGCACGCCCGGTGCATCGACGCTTCCACGAGTCGCCCGTCGGGATCTTCCCGACGGGCGTCTCGTCGTCCCCTCGCACACCCCGGCGTCCCGGCGCGCTCGTCGCCCGCGGACACCGGCAAAGAATTCGTGAAGGATTCACCAAACGGCCTTGGCCGAGGCGGCGGCGGCGTGGCACTCTGAGCAGATGATCGTGCAGACCGACAGCGACGTGGAGATCCGGCCCGCCACCGTGACCGACGCCGGGCGGATCGCCCAGGTGCACCTCACCTCGTGGAAGGGCGCCTACGCCAGCGTGCTGCCGGCCGAGTACCTCGACTCCCTCGACGCGGCCGAGCGCGCCGCCCAGTGGCAGCAGATCCTCGACGAGGGCACCCGCACGACCCTCGTCGCCGAGGGCGACGGGCGCCTGCTGGGCTTCGCGAGCTACGGGCCGTCGCGCGACGAGGACGCCGAGGACGGCGACCTCGAGCTCTACGCGATCTACCTCGACCCCGAGTCCTGGGGCCGCGGCGTGGCCCGCGACCTCATGCGCACCGTCCTGTCCGACGTCCCCGACGGCACGCCGATGTCGCTGTGGGTGCTCGCGCAGAACGAGCGCGCCCGGCACTTCTACCGCCGCCACGGCTTCCAGGCGGACGGCGTCGAGCGCATGGACGACATCGGCGACACCCCCGTCACCGAGGTGCGCTACCGCCGCGGCTGAGCGTCGTCGCCCGTGGCTCAGCCGCCGAAGTGGTCCCAGCCGCCGCGCGCGGCAGGCTCCGTGCCGTCGACAGTGACGGTGGCGGGCCCCGGTCGCACGCTCCCCACCCGCCGGAACCCCGCCGGCAGCGCGACGCCGGGCGGGAACGCGGCGAGCAGGCCATGGTCCTCTCCCCCGGTGAGAGCCCACCCCAGCGCGGCGTCCCGGGCGGCCTCCGGCCCGAGCCCCAACGCCCGGGCGGCGGGCAGCAGCCGCTCGACGTCGCCCGCCAGCGCGCCCGCCTCGACGTGGGCGCACCTGCCCGTCATCGTCAACG
>JADHZE010000375.1 GCA_026934365.1 Isoptericola sp. QY 916
CCGCGGCGCGCTCCGTGCGGTACCGGACCCCGTCCGGGAGGCGCGATGACGTACGCCGGGCTCGCGGTCGGCGTCGTCGCCGGCGCGCTCGTCGTCGCGCTGGTCGTGGCGCGCGTCCGCCGCCTCGGCGCCCGGTGGTGGGCGGCGACGGCGCTCGCCGCCGTCGTGCTCGTGGTGCTCACCGTCGTCTTCGACAGCCTGATGATCGCCGCCGACCTGTTCCGGTACGACGATGCCGCGCTCCTGGGCGTCCGCGTGTGGCTCACGCCGCTGGAGGACCTCGCCTGGCCGGTCGTCGCCGCGCTGCTGCTGCCCGCCCTGTGGGCGCTGGCGGGGGACGACGAGCGCGCGGGGGCCGACGCATGACGGCGCCCGTGACCGGGGGACAGGCGGTGGGGCCGGCGGCCGCGCTGCGACAGGTCGTGGGCTCGTCGCGCCCGGTGAGCTGGATCAACACCGCGTACCCGTTCGCCGCGGCGTTCCTGCTGGCGGGCGGGGCCGGCCGCGTCGGCGTCGCGGAGCTGGTGGTCGGCACGCTGTACTTCCTCGTGCCGTACAACCTGCTGATGTACGGGCTCAACGACGTCTGGGACTACGAGTCGGACCTGCGCAACCCGCGCAAGGGCGGCATCGAGGGCGTGGTGCTGTCGCGGCGGTGGCACCGCCTCACGGTGCGCGCCGCCGTCCTCAGCAACGTCCCGTTCCTCGCGTACCTGGTCCTCGTCGGGGATGCCGCCTCCACCGCGGTGCTCGCCGTGAGCGTGTTCGCCGTGGTCGCGTACTCCGCGCCGGGGCTGCGGTTCAAGGAGCGGCCGGTGCTGGACTCGGCGACGTCCGCGACCCACTTCGTCAGCCCCGCCGCCTTCGGCCTGGCGCTGGCGGGCGGCACGGTCACCGGCACCGTCGTCGCCGTGCTGGGGGCGTTCTTCCTCTGGGGGATGGCGTCCCAGGCGTTCGGCGCGGTGCAGGACGTCGAGGCGGACCGCGCCGCCGGGATCGGCTCGGTGGCCACGTGGCTCGGCGCGGCGCGCACGGTGCGCGGGGCGATGGCGGCCTACCTCGCCGCCGGAGTCGTGCTGCTCCTGGCGGGCTGGCCGGCGGCCCTCGCCGCCGTGCTCGTCGTGCCGTACGTCGTGAGCGTCGCGCCGTTCCGGAACCTGCCCGACGACCGCTGCGAGGAGGCGCACGCCGGGTGGCGACGCTTCCTGTGGCTCAACCTCGTCACCGGCTTCCTGGTGACGCAGCTGCTCATCGCCGCCAGCCTGGGCTGGCTCTGAGCTCCAGCTGCCCGTCGGGCACCGGGATCCGGGGCACCCGCGGGCGGGCGTCGCCGGGCGCGTCGATGATCCGGCCGGAGGCGCACCGGTCATCGTGACACGCGCACCCACCGCACGAGCAGCCCGACGGCGAGCACCCCGGCGCCCGTGAGCACCGCGGCCGGCGGCAGCGTCGCGCCCAGCAGCACGCATCCGACCAGCCCCACGGCCTGCAGCGCCCGCGGGTAGCGGCGGTGCGCGCCGGTCTGCGTCCAGGCGGCGAGGTTCGCCACCGCGTAGTACGCCAGCACGCCGAACGAGGAGAAGCCGATCGCACCGCGCAGGTCCACCGTGAGCACCAGGGCGACCACGACGACGGCGACGGCCACCTCGGCCCGGTGCGGTACCCGGAACCGGGGATGGACGGCGGCGAGCGGCCGCGGCAGGTCGTCCTCGCGCGCCATGGCGAGCGTCGTCCGGCCCACGCCGGCGACGAGGGCGAGCAGCGCGCCGAGCGACGCGGCGGCCGCGCCGACGCGCACG
>JADHZE010000376.1 GCA_026934365.1 Isoptericola sp. QY 916
ACCGCGCCGCCCGGGCTGCCGGGCGGGCGGTGGCGCGCGGGACGCGGGGCACGGGGCGCGTCAGCCGACGACCGTCGCCGTCCACTGCTCGATCCACTCGTCGCGGTGCGCGGCGACGTCGGCGGGTTCCACCTCGAACGGCTCGTCGGCCAGGGGCGCGAACTGCTGCCAGTCGGCGGGCAGCTCCACGCCCGGGTCCGCGGGGTACATGTACATCTGGCCGGGCACGTCGGCCTGGAACTCGGCGCTCGTCAGGAAGTCCACGAGCTTCTCGGCGCCCTCGGGGTTCTCGGCGCCCGCCAGCACGCCCGCGTACTCGACCTGCCGGAAGCAGGTGTCGAGCATCGCGCTCGTGGCGGAGGTCTTCCCGTCGTCGCTCACGGTGAACGCGGGCGACGTCGCGTACGACAGCGCGATCGGGCGCTGCCCGCCCTCGCCGGCGCCGGAGAAGTCCACGTAGTACGCGTCCTCCCAGCTCTCGGCCACCTTGAGGCCGTTGTCGCGCAGGTCGGCCCAGTAGGCCTCCCAGCCGTCCGCGCCGAACGCGCCGATCGTCGCGAGCAGGAACGCGAGGCCGGGGGACGACGTCGCCGGATTGGTCACGACGGTGAGGTCCGCGTACTCCGGCTTCGCGAGGTCCTCGAGCGTCGTCGGGGGCGTGACGCCGTGCTTCTCGAACCAGCCGTCGTCAAGGTTCATGCACACGTCGCCCACGTCGACCGGCGTCAGCGTGCCCGCCAGGTCGTCGGGCGCGTAGGCCGCGACCTCCGGGGCGAGGTCGGCCGGCTGGTACTGCTCGAAGACCCCGGCGTCGACGGCCCGCGACGCGTACGTGTTGTCCACGCCGAAGACGACGTCGCCCAGCGGCGCGTCCTTGGTGAGCACGAGCTGGTTCACCAGCGTGCCCGCGTCGCCCGGGGCCACCTGCTCGACGGTGAGACCGGACTCCTTCTCGAACGCGGCCAGGACGTCGTCGGAGACGGCGAACGAGTCGTGGGTGACGAGCGTGACCGTGCTCGACGCCGCGCCGCTCGCGTCGTCCGTGGGCGTCCCGCCGCACGCCGCCAGCAGCGGCAGCAGGGCGACGACGCCCGCGGTGGCGGCCGTGGTCCGGGCCGTGGTCGTGAGCTTCATGCTGTCCTCCTCAAGGTGCGAGAAGGGGGTCCTGCGGGCACCCGGCACCGTCGTGGTGCGGCCGTCCGCAGGGAACGAGATTCCCGACTTCCTCCACCGGTGCTAACCGGGTCAGGTTCGAGGGTCTGCGGCGGTCCGCACTCTCAGCGCCGGTGGGCGCTCCCCTGTCGTATCACCACGAGCCTACCCGCCGACGCCGCGCTACCGTGGTGCAGTCCTCGGCCTCGGGGTGTGACGTGCCTGACGTGCCGTGACGCCGTCCGGCGGCCGCGGACGCACGCGAGACGACGCGCGGTCGTGCCGCGGCCGCGCCGGGACCTACCGAGGGAGAGCACGTGACGGACACCGAGCAGCCGCTGGGCGTGAAGGTCGGCACGGTGGTGCTGACGATCGCCGCCGGATGGGTCGCGCAGAAGCTGATCGGGGTGGTCTGGGAGAAGACGACGGGCAGCGTGGCGCCCACCAACGTGGACGACGACGAGATCTCGATCATCCAGGCCGTCACCTTCGCGGCGGTCTCGGGCGGGGTCGCGGTGCTCGCGAAGCGCCTCGCCCGCAAGGGCGCCGTGCGCGCGGCGGCCCGGTTCGTCCCCGGCCGCTGATCCCCCGCTCCTGACGGGCCCGCCCTGCGGGTCAGTGGCTCGCGCGCG
>JADHZE010000377.1 GCA_026934365.1 Isoptericola sp. QY 916
CGCGCCACCGGGGCCGGGCGGCGGCCGCCGTCGTCCTCGTCGTCCTCGGGGCGCTGCTCGCGCCGGTCGCCGTGGTCGCTGCCTGGGCCGAGCGCACCCTCACCGACACGGACCGGTACGTCGCGACGGTCGGGCCGATCGCCGCGGACCCCGCGATCCAGGGCGCCGTCGCCGGCCGGCTCACCGACGTCGTGATGGAGCAGATCGACGTCCAGGCGATCCTCGGGACGGTCGTCGACGGGCTGGAGCAGCGGGGCGTCGGGCCTCGCGCGACGGACGCGCTGACGCAGCTCGAGGGCCCGCTGACCAGCGGTGTCGAGTCCTTCGTGCGCCGCGCGGCCGACGGCGTCGTGACCAGCGACGCGTTCGAGGACGCCTGGGTGCAGGCCAACCGGGTGGCGCACCAGCAGCTCGTCGCGACGATGCGCGGCGAGGGCGGGGAGCTGCTGCAGATCGGGCAGGACGGTCAGCTCACCATCCAGCTCTCCGGGATGATCGACCTGCTCAAGCAGCGGCTCGTCGACCGGGGCCTGGGCGTCGCGGCGCGGATCCCGGAGGTGAACGCGACGTTCACGCTCCTGCAGACGTCGCAGCTGGTGCAGGTGCAGAACCGGTACGCGCAGGTGGTGGCGCTGGGGACGTGGCTGCCGTGGATCTCGCTCGGTCTGCTGGCTGCGGGCGTGCTCGTCGCGCGGCACAAGTCGCGCACCCTGGTCGTGGCGGGTCTGGCGCTCGCGGCCTCGATGGTGGTCCTGGCGATCGGCCTCGCGATCGGCCGGGGGATCTACCTCGACGCGCTCAAGGACGTGGTGCTGCGGCTCGACGCGGCCGAGGTGCTGTTCGACCAGGTCGTGTCGTTCCTGAGGGTCACGCTGCGGACGATCGGCGTGCTCGGACTCGTGGTCGCGATCGTCGCCTACCTGGGCGGGAGCAGCGCGTCGGCGCGGTCGCTGCGCGCGGGTGCGGGCCGCGGGTTCGCGCGGCTGCGCGACTACGGCGAGGGGCGCGGGGTGTCGACCGGGCCGGTGGGCGACTGGCTGGGCCGGTACCGCACCCTGGTCCGCGTGACGATCATCGTGATCGCGGCCCTGGTGCTCCTGCTCGCGGGCAGCCCCACGCCGGGGCTCATCATCGGCACGGCGCTGGTGGCGGGCGTCCTCATCGCGCTGCTGGAGCTCGTGGCACGTCCGCCTCGGCCCGGTGACGCCGCTGACGACGGCACCCCGGACGACACCACCACGCCGCCCGACGTCCCCGCCGCGGCGCAGCCCAGCCACTGACGGGGCGGCGGTCGGTACGTGCCGACGTCGTGACGATCCGGTGCGGGGTCGTGGCGCCGCGCCGGTGCGGTCACCTGCGCCGCTAGCGTGACGCGGCGTGACCACCACCGACGTCGAGATCACCGCCGACCTGGTCCGGGACCTGCTGCGCGAGCAGCACCCGGACCTCGCCCACCTCCCCGTCCGCCTGGGCGCGTGCGGCTGGGACAACCAGCTCTGGCGGCTCGGCGACGACCTCGCCGTGCGGCTGCCGTGGGCCACGGGGTCGGCCGACGCGCTGCTGCGCAAGGAGCACGCGTGGCTGCCCCGGCTCGCCCCGGCCCTGCCGCTGCCGGTGCCCGTGCCGCAGCGGCTCGGCGAGCCGGGCGCGCTGTTCGGTCGACCCTGGATCGTCACGACGTGGGTGCCCGGCGAGCCCGCTGACCGTGCACCCGTCACGCGGCCGGAGTCGGCGGACGTCCTCGCGGCGTTCCTGTCCGCGCTGCACCGCCCGGCCCCGGACG
>JADHZE010000378.1 GCA_026934365.1 Isoptericola sp. QY 916
CCGCGCAGGGTGCCTGACGCGCCGACTGCGCCACGCCCCGAGCCCGGGGCGTGGCGCGAGGACGTCCTCGGCCCGGAGTTCCGGGCGCGCACGCTGCCGCTGCCCGGCGGCGCGGAGGCCGTGCTGGTGCGGCACGTGCCGTCCACGCCGGACGACGACGGCGCGCCGGGCCCTCAGGGCGTCGCGCGCACGGCGGTGCTGTCCGTGCACGGGTTCGTCGACTACTTCTTCCACCCGCACGTCGCGCGCGCTGTCGCCGCCCGCGGGCACGCGTTCTACGCCGTCGACCTGCGCGGCCACGGGCGGGCGCTGGCCGCGCACGTCGCCGCCGGGCGCGACCCCAACCTCGTGGACGACCTGGCGCTGTACGCCCAGGACCTCGACGCCGCGGCCGCCGTCGTGCGCGCTGCGGGACACGAGCGGCTGGTGGTGCTCGGGCACTCCACGGGCGGCCTGGTCGCGCCCCTGTGGGCGAACGCCCGCCCCTGCCGCGCGGACGCGCTCGTGCTCAACAGCCCGTGGCTGGAGCTCAACGAGAGCTGGCTGATGCGCGGCCCGGCGACCTGGGCGATCGACGTCGTCGGGCGCGTCGCGCCACGGCTGGTCGTGGGCTCCGTCGGCGAGCACTACGGCGCCGCGCTGCACCACGAGACCGGCGGGGAGTGGGACTACGACCTGGCCTGGAAGCCGCACGCCGGCTTCCCCGCCCGCGCCGGGTGGCTGCGCTCCGTGCGCCGCGCGCAGCACCGGGTGGCCCGCGGGCTGGACCTCACGATCCCGGTCCTCGTGCTCGCGTCCGACCGGTCCGGTCCGGCCCGGTCGTGGCACGACGAGCTGGTCACCACGGACTCCGTGCTGGACGTCGCGCACATCCGCGACCGGGCGCCCCGCCTGGGCAGCGACGTCACCGTGCGGACGGTCGCCGGCGGCGCGCACGACCTCGCCCTCTCGCCGCAGCCCGCCCGCGACACGTACCTCACCACCGTGCTGGACTGGATCGAGGCGCTCCCCTAGCGCCCACGGTCGCGTCCGATTCCCGCTAGCCCACCGTCGGTGGACCGCGTGAGGATGGGGGCATGACGACGACGGCCCACCCCGACGCGCGGGAGTTCGAGGAGCGGTACCGCGCCATCGCCGCGCGGGACACCCGGTTCGACGGGCAGTTCTTCACGGCGGTCAGCTCCACGGGCATCTACTGCCGCCCGTCCTGCCCGGCGCGCACGCCGAAGCCGGAGAACGTCACCTTCTACCTCACCTCGGCGGCTGCGCACGAGGCCGGCTACCGCGCCTGCAAGCGGTGCCTGCCCGAGGCCGCGCCCGGCACCCCGGCCTGGGACCTGCGGCGCGACCTCGCCGGACGGGCGATGCGCCTCATCGCCGACGGCGTCGTGGACCGCGAGGGCACGGACGGGCTCGCGGCCCACCTCGGGTACAGCGCCCGGCACGTGCACCGCCTGCTCACCGCCGAGCTCGGCGCCGGCCCGCTCGCCCTGGCCCGCGCGCAGCGGGCCCAGACCGCGAGGAGTCTCGTCGTCGGCACCGACCTGCCGCTCGCGGACGTCGCCTTCGCGGCCGGGTTCGGCTCCATCCGGCAGTTCAACGACACGATGACCGAGGTCTTCGCCGTCGCGCCGAGCGAGCTGCGCGCCCGCGCGCGCCGCCGCCCCCCGGCCTTCCGGCACGGGATCTCCCTCGCCGGGGGACCCGGTCCCGCGGCGGATCGGGGCGACGTCGCGCGCGTCCGCCTCGACCTGGAGCTGCCGGTGCGCGAGCCGTT
>JADHZE010000379.1 GCA_026934365.1 Isoptericola sp. QY 916
ATCGACGCGACGGGCACGGACTGGGCCGTCGGCCTCGCCACCAGGTCGGCCGCGCTGCTCGCCGACGACCGCGACGCCGAGCCGCTCTACCGCGCCGCGATCGAGACCCTCGGCCGTACCCGGGTCGGCACGGCCGAGGCCCGGGCCCGGCTGCTCCTCGGCGAGTGGCTGCGTCGTCAGAACCGCCGGGTCGAGGCGCGCGAGGTGCTCCGGCAGGCGCACGAGCGCTTCGCCGGCTTCGGCGCCCACGCCTTCGCCGAGCGCGCGGCGCGGGAGCTCGCGGCGACCGGCGAGGTCGTGCACCGGTCGGTCGTCGGCCCGGTCGACGAGCTGACCGCCCAGGAGCGGCAGATCGCGCGGCTCGCGGCGACGGGCAGCACGAACCCGGAGATCGGCGCGCAGCTATTCCTCAGCCCGCGGACCGTGGAGTGGCACCTGCGCAAGGTGTTCGGGAAGCTCGGCGTCACGTCACGACGGCAGCTGGCGACGGCCCTCAAGGACTCGGTGGTGGCTGCGGGCTGACCCCCGGCCGACGAGGGCGGCGGCGACGGCGACGATCGCCACGATCACGGCGGCCGACGCCCAGGCGGGGAGCCACGGGGACGCCGCCGCGGCCGCCGCCACCGTGGCGGCGGCGACCACCGATGCCGGCCGCCACGTCCTCAGCAGCACCCACCGGAACGTCTCGAGCCCGGCGAGGAAGCTCACGGCGCCGCCGGCGAGGGCGACCACCGCGAACCCGTGGGCGGGCGCGTCCGGCGCGCGCGCGACGTCGTCGAGCAGCAGGGCGACGCCGAGGGCGACGAGCACCACGCCGCCCACGATCGGGAGGTGGCCGAAGGTGTACCCGTCGCGCGCGAGCGCGGAGCGCCGCGACCGGTCCGTGCCGGCGAGGGCCCGCGCCGCGTCGCCCGAGAGATGCCCGAAGAACGCCCACCACAGGCTCGCGGTCAGCAGGAAACCCAGGAGCGCGACGACGAGAACCTCGGGCTGCGCCGTCCAGGAGCCGACCCGGGCCCCGGTGGCGAGCACGGTCTCGCCGAGCGCGATGATGAGCACGAGGTCGTGCCGCTCGGCGAAGTGGCGGGCGCTGCCCACCCGCCACCCGCGGTAGCGCGACGCCGACCGCCCGCCGACGAAGTCGACGACGAACGCGCTCGCCCACAGCGCCGTCTGCCACCCGCCGCCGAGCAGCGCGCCGGCGAACAGCAGGCCGATCGACAGCGACTGCGGCACGAGGTCGAGCAGGACCTGCGTGCGCAGGCGCCGGTGCGGCCAGGCGACGACCGCGAGCAGCACGACGTAGCACGCGCGCACCACGGTGAACGCGGTCGCGAGGACGACCGCCGGGGCGACCGCGCCCGTCCGGGCGTCCCAGGCCTCGGGCACCACGAGCCCGACGACGAAGAGGGCCGCCATCGCGACGAGCATCCCGACCCGCACGAACCCCCGGTCGAGGCGCACCTGGTTGCCGAGCCAGATGAACGCGCACCACGACCACCAGAGCATGAGCAGCAGCACGACCGCCCGCCCGAGCGAGTCCGCGCCCGGCGTGGCCTCGACCAGCGCGACGTCCCGCGTGAGGGCGAAGACGAAGACGAGGTCGAAGAAGATCTCGAAGGGCGTGGTGCGGTCCTCGGCCCGCGTGGGCACGGCGGCGCCCGGGGCGGGCGTCCGCGCGTGGGAGGTGCGAGCCGGGGTGGTCACGTCGGCCCGATCCCGCTCCCGGCGCCGGTGATGCGCCAGGCCGGGGCGCT
>JADHZE010000038.1 GCA_026934365.1 Isoptericola sp. QY 916
GGGAGCCGCGGGGGGCGGTGGTCCGCGAGCCGCGGCGGGTCGCGGTGGTCGGGGTCGGCGCGCGCGCCGGGCTCGCACGATGGGTGGGCCGCACGGGCGTCCCGGCCCGCGTCGTCGAGGCGGTGGACGTCGACCCCGCGGGCCGCGCCCGCGCGCAGGAGCTGTTCGGCCCGGGGACGGCGTTCGAGACCGACCACCGCGGGCTGGTCGGCCGGGCGGGCACGGCGGACGGCGTCGACGCGGCCTTCGTCTGCACGCCCGACGACACGCACGCCGACATCGCCGAGGACCTGCTGCGCGCGGGCGTCGCCGTCTACCTCGAGAAGCCGCTGGCCACCACCACCGAGGACTGCGACCGCGTCCTCGGAGCCGCGGTGGAGACCGGCACCAGGCTGTACGTGGGCCACAACATGCGGCACATGGCGGTCGTTCGGACGATGCGGGACGTCGTCGCCCGCGGCGAGATCGGGGACGTGCAGGCCGTGTGGTGCCGGCACTTCGTCGGGAACGGCGGCGACTACTACTTCAAGGACTGGCACGCCGACCGCGCGCGCAGCACGGGGCTCCTGCTGCAGAAGGCCGTGCACGACATCGACGTCATCCACTGGCTGGCCGGCTCCACGACGCGGGACGTCGTCGGGATGGGCGACCTGCAGGTCTACGGGCGCGTGACGGACCGCGCGGACCGCACGGGGCAGCTCATGACCGACTGGTTCTCCTACGACAACTGGCCGCCGCTCGAGCAGACGGGGCTGCACCCGACGATCGACGTCGAGGACACGTCGATGATGCTCATGCGCCTCGACAACGGCGTGCTCGCGAGCTACGAGCAGTGCCACTTCACGCCCGACTACTGGCGCAACTACACGGTGATCGGCACCCGCGGCCGGCTCGAGAACGCCGGGGACGGCGACGGCGCCTCGGTCCGGGTGTGGAACCGCCGCACGTCGTGGTCCGAGCACGGCGACGTCGAGCACCCGGTGGACGCGGCCGGCCCGGGCCACCAGGACGCCGACCGGCTCACCGTGGACGAGTTCCTGCGGCACGTGGCCGAGGGCGCGCCGATCACCACCTCGCCGGTGATGGCCCGCGACGCCGTCGCGACGGGCATCGCCGCCACCGTCTCGCTGCGCGCAGGGTCCGCGCCGCAGCGTGTCCGACCCGTGGCCCCCGAGGTCGCGGCCCACTTCGACGACGACGTCGACCCCGCGGCACCGACGCCGCGGGACCTGAGAGACCCATCAACCCGAGGAGCACCCCGATGAAGCATCTCCTGCGCAGCGCGTCCCTCGCGGGCGTCGCGGCCGTGGCACTGACGCTCTCCGCGTGCGGGGGCGGCAGCGACGCCGCCGAGGACGGCGCCGAGGTCGCGCCGACCGACGCCCAGGCCGAGATCACGTACGCGATCTGGGACGAGAACCAGAAGCCCGCGATCGACCAGAACATCAAGGACTTCAACGAGACGTACCCGAACATCAAGGTCACCGTGGACCTGACCCCGTTCCAGCAGTACTTCACCAAGCTGCAGACGCAGGGGGAGTCCCGGACGCTGCCCGACGTGTTCTGGATGAACGGCCCGAACGTCCAGCTCTACGCCGCGAACGACCTGCTCCAGCCGATCACGGGACTCGTGGACGCCGGCGAGATCGACCCGTCGAAGTACCCCGACGCCCTCAACCAGCTCTACTCGTTCGAGGACACGCAGTACGGCGTCCCCAAGGACTTCGACACCGTCGCCCTCTGGTACAACAAGGCGCTCTTCGAGAAGGCCGGCGTCGACCTCCCCACCGACGACTGGACGTGGGACGAGTTCCAGGACGCGGCGGGCGCGATCTCGGACGAGCTCTCCGACCAGGGCGTCTACGGGGTGGTCTCCGAGATCAACGGCATCGGCCAGAGCAGTTACTACAACACGATCCTCCAGGCCGGCGGACAGATCATCTCGGACGACGGCACGACGTCCGGGTACGACAGCCCCGAGGCCGCCGAGGGGCTCCAGCTGTGGGCCGACCTCATCGCCGACGGGGCCGCGCCGACCCTCCAGCAGATGTCCGACACCAAGCCGAACGTGTGGTTCGGCTCCGGCAAGGCGGCGATGTTCTGGTCCGGCAACTGGTCCGTCGCGGAGATGAAGGACTCGCCGAACAAGGACGACTTCGGCATCGTCCGGCTCCCCGCCGGGCCCGAGCAGCGCGCCACCGTCATCCACGGCGTCGGGAACGTCGTCGCCGCGGACAGCGAGAACAAGGCGGCCGCCAACGCCTTCCTGGCCTACCTCGGCTCCGAGGAGGCGCAGCGCACGCAGGCGGAGATGGGCGTGGCGAACCCCGCCTACTCCGGGACGCAGCAGGCGTTCGTCGACTCGGTCCCGAGCTTCGGCATCGACGTCTTCATCGACTCGGCCGAGGACATGGCCTTCCCGTACCCGATCTCGCAGAACACGGCGGCGTGGAACGCGCTCGAGACCGAGCTGCTGCCGCAGGCGCTCTCCGGGGAGCGCCCCGTCGAGGAGGTCGCCCAGGAGCTGGCCGACGCCATGAACGAGGAGCTCGCGAAGGAATGACCTCCGTCGACCGATCCCCCCGGCCGGGCGTCGTCGCTCCCGCCCGGGGCTCCGCCCCGCGCGCCGCGGCCGGGGGCGCCACGCCCCGGGGGTCCCGGCGCGGGTACGACGGCTGGTGGCCCGTCCTCTTCGTGCTGCCCACGATGTTCGGCGTCGTCCTGTTCTACCTGTGGCCGATCGTCCAGACCGGCTGGTTCAGCCTCACCGAGTGGGGCGCCTTCGGCGGCCAGACGTGGGTGGGCCTCGAGAACTACCAGCGCCTCGCCCGCGACCCCGACCTGGGGACCGCCGTCGTCAACACGCTCGTCTACACCGCGATCGTGCTGCTCGGCATCCCGATCGCGATGTTCGTCGCGAGCCTGCTGCACCGGCCCGGGATGCGGTTCACGGCGTTCTACCGGGTGCTGTACTTCATGCCCTACGTTGCGATGCCGACGGCCGTGGCGATGGTGTGGCGGCTGATCTTCAACGGCGACTTCGGGATCCTCAACCAGGCGCTCGCCGTGGTCGGGATCGACGGCCCGTCGTGGACCTCGACGCCGGGCTTCGCGCTCGTCGCCGTGTCCGTCGTCGGCCTGTGGACGTCGCTCGGCTTCGCCATCATCATCCTGTCCGCCGGGCTGCGGACCATCCCCCCGGAGCTCTACGAGGCGGCGTCGCTCGACGGCGCCTCGGCGTGGCGGCAGTTCCGCTCCGTCACCGTCCCGCTGCTGACCCCCAGCGTCTTCTTCGTCACCGTCATCACGGTCATCAACGGCTTCCAGCTGTTCGACCTGCTGTACGCACTCATGGGCCAGGCCAACCCGGCGATGCAGAAGACGCAGTCCCTCGTCTACCTCTTCTACAACGAGGCCTTCCTGCGCAACGACAAGGGCTTCGCCGCCGCCATCGCGATGGTGATCCTGCTGATCGTCGGCGCCGTCACGCTGCTCCAGTTCCGCATGCAGAGGAGGTGGGTCACCTATGCCTGACGCGACCCTCACGACGACGGCCCCTGTGGTCGCCGGACGGCCGGCGGCGCCGCGTCGCCGCACGTCGCGCCACGGCTCCAACGCCTGGGCGCACGTGCTGCTCGCCGTCGGCGGCGTGGTGATGGTGTTCCCGTTCGTGTGGCAGCTGCTCACGTCGCTGTCCACGAACGCCCAGGTGATGAGCGTGCCCCCGGTGTTCTGGCCGGGGGAGCTGCAGTGGGGCAACTACGCCGAGGTGTTCTCCAAGCTCCCGTTCCTCCAGGAGTTCTGGGTCTCGGTCTCCATCACCGTGGCGCGCACGGTGGGCCAGCTCGTGCTGTGCTCGATGGCCGGCTACGCGTTCGCGCGCATGCGGTTCCCGCTGCGGGGCGTGCTGCTCGCGCTGGTGCTGTCCATCCTCATGGTGCCGTCGCAGGTGTACCTCATCCCGCAGTACCAGATCATCAACGGGCTCGGCTGGCTGAACACGGTGGCCGGCATCGCCGCCCCCGGCATCTTCAGCGCGTTCGGCACCTTTCTCATGATGCAGTTCTTCAAGGGGGCGCCCGACTCCCTGGAGGAGGCCGCACGGCTCGACGGCGCCAACCCGTTCCAGGTCTTCTGGCGGGTCATGCTGCCGCTCGCCGGGCCCAGCCTCGGCGCCCTGACGATCATCACCGTCCTGTGGTCCTGGAACGACCTCCTGTGGCCGCTCGTCGTCTCGACCCGCGCCGAGAGCATGCCGCTCGCGGCCGGCATCGCGACGTTCGCGGGGCGCACCACCACCGACTACACGGTGATGATGGCGGCCAGCGCGCTCGCCATGGCGCCCATCCTCCTGCTCTTCGTCGTCATGCAGCGTCGTGTGATCGACGGTCTCGCCCATTCCGGACTCAAGTAGGGAGCACGATGACTGCTGCAGAGCCTTCCCCTGCCCTCACGGTCGGCCTCGTCGGCGCGGGCGGCATCGCCCGGGCCCACGCGCCGGCGTGGCGCGCCCTCGGCGCGGACCTCGTCGTCCACTCGACGGACGGCGCCGCCGAGCTCGCGGCCGCGCACGGCGGACGGGTCGTCGCCGGCCTCGACGAGCTGCTCGACGTCGCGGACGTGGTCGACGTCGTGACCCCGACGCCGACCCACCTCGAGGTGGCGTCTGCAGCCCTCGCGGCCGGGCGCCACGTCCTGTGCGAGAAGCCGCTGGGCCGCACGTCGCGCGACGCCGTCGCGATGCTCGACGCCGCCCGCGCCGCGGACCGGCAGCTCTACCCGGGCCACGTCGTGCGGTTCTTCCCGGAGTACGCGTTGATGCGCCAGGCCGTGCGGTCCGGCGAGATCGGGGTGCCGGCGGTGCTGCGGTTCGCACGCGGCGGCATGTTCCCCGCGTGGTCCCCCTGGTTCGCGGACGACGCGCAGTCGGGCGGCGTCGTGCTGGACCTCATGATCCACGACCTCGACCTCGCCCGGTGGGTCGCGGGCGAGGTCACGAGCGTGCACGCCACGCGGCGGTCCCTCGAGGAGGACGGGGCCCCGCACACGCTCGCCCACGTCGTGCTCACCCACGCCGACGGCGCGATCAGTCACGTGCGAGGGCTGTGGGGGGCGCCGCACACCACCTTCCGGACGTCGTTCCACGTCGCCGGGGACGCCGGGACGCTGCGGTTCGACTCGGCCGAGGCGGCGGGGGTGCGGTCGGACCTCCCCCCGGTCCCGGCCGGAGGGCAGGACCGGCCGGCCCCCGCCGCCGGCGAGAGCCCGTACCTCACGGAGATCCGGGAGGTCGCCCGGGCGTTCGCGGCGTCCCCGACCTGGTTGGCGCCCGACGACCCGCACCACCCGCGGGTGAGCGCCGTCGACGGCGTGATCGCCGTCGAGATCGCCGAGGCGGCGCTCGCCTCCGTCGCGTCCGGGGAGTCCGTCGCCCTGGACACCGCCGCCCGGGCCCGCGCCCTGGCCGACCTCGAGACCACCGGGAGCCGAGCATGACGCCCGCCCCGGCCCCGCTGCGGGTCGCGATCCTGTCGTTCGCGCACGTGCACGCCGCGTCGTACGTCGCGCTGCTGCGCGACCGGCCCGACATCGAGCTGCTCACCGCCGACCCCGACGCCGCCACGGCCCCGGCCGGCGAACTGCGCGGGGCCGCGTTCGCCGCCGAGCACGGCGCCGCCTACGTGGACACCTACGCCGAGGCGCTCGCCTGGCGGCCCGACGCCGTCGTCGTGTGCAGCGAGAACTCCCGGCACCGGGACGTCGTGCTCGCCGCCGCGGCGACCGGCGCGCACGTGCTGTGCGAGAAGCCGCTCGCGACCCGGGTCGAGGACGCGGAGGAGATGGTGGCGGCGTGCGCCGCCGCCGGCGTGCGCCTCATGACGGCCTACCCCGTGCGGTTCAGCCCCGAGTTCGGCACCCTGCGCGGTCTGGTGGCGTCGGGCGCGCTCGGCACCGTGCTCGGCGGGACGGGGACGAACAACGGCAAGGTGCCGGCGGGCCGTGCCTGGTTCACCGACCCCGAGCTGGCGGGCGGCGGGGCGCTCGCGGACCACGTGGTCCACCTCGCCGACCTGCTCGACGCGCTCCTGGGGGAGGAGCCGGTCGCGGTGCGCGCGGTGAGCAACCGCGTCCTGTACGGGGGCGACCCGCAGGTGCGCGCCGAGACCGGCGCGCTGGTGAGCATCACCTACGCGGGCGGCGCGGAGGTCGTCGTCGACTGCTCGTGGTCCGTGCCCGACGGCGCGCCCACGTGGGGCGGCCTGACGCTGCAGGTGGTCGGCACAGGCGGCACGGTCGAGATCGACCCGTTCGCGGCGCACGTCGGCGGGCTCGTGGCGCAGGGGACGCGGCAGGCGTGGCTCGGGTTCGGCGAGAACCTGGACGCGCTGATGCTCGAGCACTTCCTGGGGTGCGTCCGCACGGGAGAGACGCCGGGGCCGGACGGGCAGGTCGGGCTGCGCACGCTGCGCGTCGTCGCCGCGGCGCAGCGCTCGGCCGCCGAGGGCGGCGCGGTGGTGCGGCTGGGGGCGTGACACGACGAAGGCCGGGGCACGTCCGTGCCCCGGCCTTCGTCCTCACGCGGTGGTCGTCAGCGCTCGACGTCGCCGCGGATGAACGCCTCGAGCTGGGCGCGGCCCGCGGTGTCCTCCATCTGCACGGGCGGGGACTTCATGAAGTAGGTCGACGCCGAGAGGATCGGGCCGCCGATGCCGCGGTCCAGCGCGATCTTCGCGGCGCGGACGGCGTCGATGATGATGCCGGCGGAGTTGGGGGAGTCCCACACCTCGAGCTTGTACTCCAGGTTCAGGGGCACCTCGCCGAACGCGCGGCCCTCGAGGCGGACGTACGCCCACTTGCGGTCGTCGAGCCACGCGACGTAGTCCGACGGGCCGATGTGGACGTTGCGGTCCTCCTTCTTGCCGCCGAGCGGGCCCGCGAGGTTCGAGGTCACCGCCTGCGTCTTGGAGACCTTCTTCGACTCGAGCCGGTCGCGCTGCAGCATGTTCTTGAAGTCCATGTTGCCGCCGACGTTGAGCTGGTACGTGCGGTCGAGCACGACGCCGCGGTCCTCGAACAGCTTGGCGAGCACGCGGTGCGTGATCGTGGCGCCGACCTGCGACTTGATGTCGTCGCCGACGATCGGCACGCCGGCGTCCTCGAACTTCTTCGCCCACTCGGGGTCGGAGGCGATGAAGACGGGCAGCGCGTTGACGAAGGCGACCTTCGCGTCGATCGCGGCCTGCGCGTAGAACTTGTCCGCCGCCTCGGAACCGACGGGCAGGTAGGAGACGAGGACGTCGACCTTCGCGTCCTTCAGCGCCTGCACGACGTCGACCGGCGCGGCGTCCGACTCGTCGATCGTGGCGGAGTAGTAGTCGCCGAGACCGTCGAGGGTGTGGCCGCGCTGGACGGTGACGCCGGTGGGCGGCACGTCGGCGAACTTGATCGTGTTGTTCTCGGAGGCGTGGATCGCCTCGGCGAGGTCGAAGCCGACCTTCTTCGCGTCGACGTCGAACGCCGCGACGAACTCCAGGTCACTCACGTGGTAGTCGCCGAGCTGCACGTGCATGAGGCCGGGGACGGTGTCGGTCGGGGCGGCGTCGCGGTAGTAGTGCACGCCCTGGATCAGGGACGATGCACAGTTTCCGACACCGACGATGGCAACGCGGACGGAGGTCATCCTCGCTCCTTGTTTCTCTGGGCCGGGGCGTCCTGCACCCCGGCGCTGTGGTCGCGGGCGCGGCCGAGAGCACGGTCGCGTTCCGTGGTGATGAGTCCGTCGAGCCAGCGCACCTCGCGCTCGACCTGTTCGAGCCCGTGGCGCTGCAGCTCGAGGGTGTACTCGTCGAGCCGCTCGCGGGTGCGTGCGGCAGACTCTCGGACCGCCTCCAGCCGCTCGGTGAGCCGGGTTCGCCGGCCTTCGAGGATACGGATGCGGGTCTCGGCGTCCGTCTGCGCGAAGAACGCGAAGCGGACGTCGAAGTTCTCGTCCTCCCAGGCGGCCGGGCCGGACGACGCGAGGACGGTCTGGAGGTGCTCCTTCCCGTCCGCGGTCAGCCGGTACACGATCCGCCCGCGCCGGCCCGACAGCGGTGCCTTGCCCGAGGACCTGGCCCCGGCCTGCCGGGATCCCGACGCCCGCGTCGCGGGGGCCGGAGCCTCGCGCTCCGTGGTCTCGATGAGACCGCGCGCCACGAGGGACTTGAGTGCCGGGTAGAGGGTGCCGTAGGAGAACGCGCGGAACGAGCCGAGCAGCAGGTTGAGCCGCTTGCGCAGCTCGTACCCGTGCAGCGGGGCGGAGTTGAGCAGGCCGAGGATGGCCGTCTCGAGCACCACAGACCTGCTGCGCACGAGGGTTCCCCTTCCCGTCCTGTCCCGATGTCGCTGCCGACCCGTCGTCACGACGTATCGAGTCGATACATCGTGAGAATAGGACTCGCCGACATGGTCGTGCAACGGGAAGCGCCCGGCGCGGGCGTCCGGGGAGTTGTGAAGGTTCCGCGGAGCGCAGGCCAGAGGGCTGCGGACGCCTGGGGGCGAACCGTCGCCCGGGGCGCCCGAGGCTCCCGTCGGCCCTGCGGCATCGCCTAGTGTTCCCTGTGGTCCGCAGGCCGGCGCACTTTACGAGCACGACGCCGGTCCCGCACGACGAAAGGCTTGACGTGGCGAGGAGACGTCGCTTCTGGAACTACCCGCGCCCGCACAAGGGCCCGGTGCAGCGCTGGCTGCCGTCCTGGCGCATCGTCGTCGGCACCCTGCTCACCGGGACGGCGCTGGGCGCCGGTCTGTTCGTGGCCGCGTGGAGCACGACGACGATCCCCAAGAACCTCGACGAGGTGAACAACCAGGCCACGACCGTCTACTGGTCGAGCGGCAAGCCGATCGGTCAGTTCGCCGAGCAGAAGCGGGAGCTCGTCAAGCTCGACGACCTGCCGGCGTACGTCGGGAACGCGGTCGTCGCCTCCGAGGACGACACGTTCTGGACCAACAACGGCATCGACCTCAAGGGCATCGCGCGCGCGGCCTACAACAACGTCAAGGGCGGCGGGCGGCAGGGAGCGTCCACGCTGACGCAGCAGTACGTCGAGCGGTACTACCTCAACACCGAGGACTCGTACGCGGGCAAGGCCCGCGAGGCGATCATCGCGCTCAAGGTGGCGCAGACCCAGCCCAAGGAGCAGGTGCTCGAGAGCTATCTCAACACCATCTACTGGGGCCGCAACACCTACGGCATCCAGGCCGCGTCGCAGGAGTTCTTCGGCAAGGACGCCAAGGACCTCACGCCGTCCGAGGCCGCGATGCTGTCGGGGATCATCCCGTCGCCCAACAACTGGGACCCGTCGGTCGACCCGGACCAGGCCAAGGAGCGCTGGAAGCGCAGCATCAACCGGATGTACGAGCAGGGGTACATCACCAAGGACGAGCGGGCGAAGGCGGAGTTCCCGAAGTTCAAGAAGAAGAAGGAAGCCACCAACACCTGGGGCGGCCAGAAGGGCTACCTCATGGCCCAGGTGCGCAAGGAGCTCGTCAGGTCGGACAGCAACCCGGACGGCCCGCTCGAGTCCGAGCAGGAGCTGGAGACGCGCGGCCTCAAGATCACCACGACGATCGACCAGAAGCTGCAGAAGGCGGCCGTCGAGGTCGAGAAGACGCTGCACGAGGACGGCCAGTACGGCAAGGCGAACAAGAACGTCCGCATGTCGCTGGTGTCGATGGACCCGAAGACCGGCGCGGTGAAGGCGCTCTACGGCGGGCCCGACTACGTGAAGCAGTCGCTCAACACCGCCACGCAGGACGTGGTCCAGGCCGGCTCGACGTTCAAGCCGTTCACGCTCATGGCAGCCCTCGAGAACGACCACACGCTCGAGGAGAAGCTCGACGGGAACTCCGGAAAGGTGTTCCCCGACGCGAACAACGGCGAGGACTGGAGGGTCCCCAACTTCGGCGGTGCCAACTACGGCGGCAGCATCGACCTCACCACGGCGACCGCGCACTCGGTCAACACCGCGTACGTGCAGCTCAACGAGGAGGTCGGGCCCGAGAAGACCCGCGAGGTGGCCGAGCGCGCGGGTATCCGCAAGGACGAGAACTACCCGCTGACGGCAGGACTGTCGAACGTGCTCGGCGTCGACTCCGTGCGACCGGTCGACCTCGCGCGGGCCTATTCCACGATCGCGGCGGGCGGCTACCGCACGACGCCGCACATCGTGTCGAAGGTCGAGACGCTCGACGGCACGGTGCTCTACGAGGCCCCGCAGGAGCAGGAGAAGGAGTTCGACGCGGACGTCACCACGGCGGCCACCTATGCGATGACGAAGGTCGTCGAGGACCCGACCGGCTCCGGCCGGGTCGCGCAGGAGCTGGGCCGCCCCGTGGCCGGCAAGACCGGTACCTCGAACGACAACAAGTCGGCGTGGTTCGCGGGCTTCGTGCCGCAGCTCACGACCGTCGTCGGCCTGCGCCAGTACAAGACGCTCGACCTCGAGGCGGGCAAGATCGCCGGGCAGGACGACATCGACGGCTTCGGCGAGTGGCCGGAGATCACCGGCGGTACGTGGCCGGTGCGCGCGTGGACCGACTTCATGCAGGTCGCGACCGAGGGCATGGACGTCGAGGAGTTCCCCGAGTACGTGCCGGCCCAGCCGACCTTCACCCCGTCGCCGACGCCGAGCGAGACCGAGGAGGAGAAGGTCACCGTGCCGGACCTCGTCGGCCAGGACGTGGCGAAGGCGACCCAGGAGCTGCAGGGGCTGCAGCTCGTGGTGCGGACGCAGGCGCGGGACAGCGACGAGCGCAAGGGCCAGGTGCTGGAGATGTCCGGCGTGGGCCAGGAGGTGCCCGTGGGCACCACCGTGACCCTCGTCGTCTCGACCGGGCAGCCGGACAAGCCGGAGCAGGTGGCTGTGCCGAACGTCGCCGGGCTGAGCCTCGAGGACGCACGGAACCAGCTGTACGGCGACACGCTGAACCCGTCTCCCCAGGCGAAGGAGGAGTTCAGCGACTCGGTCCCGGAGGGCACGGTCATCGGGACCGACCCCGGCGCCGGCCAGCCTGTCGACCCCGGGTCGAACGTGACGATCATCGTGTCCAAGGGCCCCAAGAACCAGGATCCCGACCCGACCGACTCCCCGACCGACGACGGCGGCAACGGGAACGGCAACGGCAACGGCAACGGCAATGACGACGACCCGCTCGGCATCATGGGCACCGATAACTGACCGATTTCCGGGACGGCCGCAACGGCGGGTATCCTGGTCGACTGGCTGTGCCCACCACCCCGGACCGTTCCGGGGTGGCGCGCGGCCGACGCACGCAAGAACCCTCCTGTCACGGAACGACCGTGACCGCTGAGACCAGAGGAGGTGGGTTGAACACATGCGTCAGTACGAGCTGATGGTGATCCTGGACCCGGAGGTCGAGGAGCGCACCGTGGCCCCGTCGCTGGACAAGTACCTGACGGTCATCTCGACCGAGGGTGGGTCCGTCGACAAGGTCGACATCTGGGGTCGTCGCCGCATGGCGTACGACATCAACAAGCGTTCCGAGGGCATCTACGCCGTCGTCGACTTCACCTCGACGCCGGCCACCGCGAAGGAGCTGGACCGCCAGCTCGGCCTGAACGAGGCCGTGCTGCGCACCAAGATCCTGCGCACCGACGCCCGCTGAGACCTGAACCGAAACTCTGCCCCCGTCGCGGGCGGCGTCCCGGGCCAGCCTGTGGACGCAGACATCGTGGATGTCACAGCCCCGTGATGGGATCCCCTCACGACTCTCGGACGAACGAAGGAGCATGGCATGGCTGGTGAGACCGTCATCACGGTCGTCGGAAACCTGGTCGCGGACCCGGAGCTGCGCTTCACCCCGTCAGGGGCTGCCGTCGCCAACTTCCGCATCGCGTCCACGCCGCGCACGTTCGACCGCCAGACCAACGAGTGGAAGGACGGCGAGGCGCTGTTCCTCGCCTGCTCGGTCTGGCGCGAGGCCGCGGAGAACGTGGCCGAGTCGCTGACGAAGGGCATGCGCGTCGTCGTGCAGGGCCGTCTGACTCAGCGCTCGTACGAGACCCGCGAGGGGGAGAAGCGCACCGTCGTGGAGCTGCAGGTCGACGAGGTCGGCCCGTCGCTGAGGTACGCCTCGGCGAAGGTCACCCGCGCCCAGCGCTCCGGTGGCGGCGGCGGCTTCGGCGGTGGCGGCAACCAGGGGGGCGGCTACGGCGGCCCCCAGGGTGGCGGCGGCCAGCCCGGCGGAGGCTTCGGTTCTTCCGGCGGCGGTCAGAGCAACGACCCGTGGGCCACGGCCGGTCCCGCCTCCTCCGGTGGCGGGTTCTCGGACGAGCCCCCGTTCTGATCGGCGCCAGTCCCCAGATCACCCGTCCTCCGACGCCGGCCCCGGCCGGTGCCTCGTGAGGACAGCACCTGTGAAGGAGCAACACCATGGCGAAGCCTGTGGTGCGCAAGCCCAAGAAGAAGGCCAACCCGCTCAAGACGGCCAAGATCGAGTCCGTCGACTACAAGGACACCGCGCTGCTGCGCAAGTTCATCTCCGACCGCGGCAAGATCCGCGCGCGTCGCGTGACCGGCGTCTCCGTCCAGGAGCAGCGCCAGATCGCCCGTGCGGTGAAGAACGCCCGTGAGATGGCGCTGCTGCCGTACTCGTCCTCGGCCCGCTGACCGGAAGGATCACTGAATCATGTCGAAGCTGATCCTGACCCACGAGGTCACCGGTCTCGGTGAGCCTGGCGACGTCGTCGAGGTGAAGGACGGGTACGCCCGGAACTTCCTCATCCCGCGCCGTCTGGCCACCCCCTGGACCAAGGGCGCCGAGTCCCAGGTCTCCGCGATCCGCAAGGCCCGCAAGGCCCGCGAGATCGCCACGCTGGACGAGGCCAAGGCGGTGGCCGACTCGCTCGCCGCCAAGACGGTCGTCGTCACGGCGAACGCCGGCGAGTCCGGCCGCCTGTTCGGTGCCGTCACCACCGGTGACATCGCCGACGCGGTCGTGGCCGCCGAGGGCCCGCAGGTCGACAAGCGCAAGATCGAGATCGGCCAGCCGATCAAGACGACCGGTGAGTACACCGTGTCGGTGCGCCTGCACCCCGAGGTCTCCGCGAAGATCGCCGTCAAGGTCGTCGCCGGCTGAACGCCTGACGCCTGACGGTCGAAGGCCCCGGCCCCCGCGAGGGGGTCGGGGCCTTCGTCGTTCGTCCTGTCAGGCGATCAGGGCAGCGGCTTCAGGTCGATGTCGTAGACCGAGGTCTGCCCGGCGACGATCTGGGCGGTGCGGACGGCCGGGACGAACCCGTTCGCCGCGACGACCAGCTGGAGCGGTCCGTTGGCCTTGGGCATCCAGTACCCGTACGTGCCGTCGGCCCCCGTGACGAGGGTCTTGTCGGACGCCTTGCCGTCCAGGTGCACGACGGCGCCGTCGAGCGGCCCGCCGTCACCGGTCACCGTGCCGGTGACCTTGCCCCACCCGGTCGGTGCCTTCACCGTCATCAGTGCTGCGACGGTGGGCGCCTCGTACGGGGTGTCCCCGGCCGCGGTGATCGTGGCCGAGTACGCCCCGGGCTGCTCGACCGCGGCGGTGAGGGTCACCGCGGCCTGCACGGACGCCCCCGGCGCGAGGGAGAGCTCCGGCGGCTGGACGTCCAGCCACTCCAGGCCGCCCCCGCCTGCCGCCTCGCCCGAGACGTTCATGACGATGTGCATCCCGGCGTACCCGATGTCCGCCGTGTCGGTGGGCTCCGGGAGGTCGCAGGCCTCCGACCGCAGGTACGACGGCGCCGTCTGGCCGGCGTCGTTGGACCCGATGAAGAACCAGCCGCCGGCCGGCACGTCGATCTCGACGACCAGGGTGCCGTCGTTCGGCACCTCGCCCTCGACAGGCACCGAGACGACCGTGCCGCCGGCGCTGGTGCCGACCGTCGCCTCCGCGCTGCCGATCTTCGTCATGTTGGCGTAGGTCAGCGCCCCGTCCAACGTGTACAGGTTCACGGTCAGCGGCTGCGCGACCTGGGCGGCCTCCACGGCGAACGACACGCTCTTCACGTCGAACGTGCCGTCGATGCCGAAGTCGCTCAGCGTGAACGTGCGCAGGTAGCCGTTGTCCTGGGTGGTCACCTGGTTGGTGCACGCCACCGAGTTGTTGGCCACGACGTCCTGCGACGCCGAGTGGGTCAGGGTCGTCTCGTCGAGGGGGACGGCCGACAGGTCGGGGGAGACGGTGCCAGCCTTCGCCCCGGACGTCGCCAGGCCGCCCTGCTTGCCGTCCGACGTGCCCAGCCCGGGGCCGGCGGGTGTCGTCGACCTCGGCACGGTGGCGTCGTCCGTGACGTGGTTGATCACGGCGCCCTCGGTCCCCTTGACCCCGAGCATCTCGAAGCCGCCGCCGCCCGTGCCCAGCGAGACGTCCACCGGCTCGGTGCCGGTGTTGGTCACCCGGAACGCGCGGCTGGCGGTGGCGCCCATCCCGATCGAGGCGGAGACGCTCTCCTTGTTGACCTCGAGCCGGCCGGCGCCGAGCGCGACGTTCCGCGTCACGACCTGGCCGTCCTCCGTGAGCGCCGCGTTGCGGGTGGCGCTCGCGTACGCGTCCTTCGCGTAGGTGAGGCCGTACCGCTCCAGGGGGAGCCGGGCGGCGTAGGTGCCGTCCGCGCCGGTGGTCACGACCGCTTCGTCGCCGTCGTCCTTCGACGTGATGGTGACGGTGGCGCCCTCCAGCGGCTCGTTCGTGTTGCCGTCGCGTACCGTGCCGGCCACGGACCCCATGCCGGCCAGGTCGTAGGTGACGGACAGGCCCTCGGCCACGGCCGGGGTGTTGTACGAGAACTGCGACGCGACCGCGCCCGCCGCGTCCTCGATGCCGATCGTGGCGGAGTCGCCGCGCGCGGTGGTGGTGTCCGTGACGGGGCCGTAGCCGAGGGTGACCCGGCCGTCGGCGAGGAGGGTGGCGGAGAAGTTGACCCGGTCGGTCTCGGGCCGGTACTTGCGTACGTTGCGCCACTCGACGACGAACGCGTCGACGCCGTCCACCGTCGTCGTGCCGGTGTAGACGGCGGACTCCGCGTCCACGTTGAGGTCGTCCCAGAAGGGGTAGACCGCGGCGTTGGGCGCGGCCGCGCTCGGGAGCGCGCCGTTCGTCAGGCTCGTCGACGAGGCGAGGAAGTTCAGGAACCCGTTGGTCGACACGTACGCGGTGTCGTACGTCTCGCCGTAGAACGGGAAGCCGAACGGCAGGTCGACCGACGCCGCCTTGTCGTCGCCGGTGAGGGCCAGCAGCGTGTCGCCGGTCGCGACGCCGGCGGTCCCGGTGGAGCAGTAGTACCCGTAGGCGTCGATCAGCCGCTTGAGGGCGGCGTCGACGGACTCGTCGCCGTCCACCACGACCTCCGTGCTGAACGGCTCCGCGCACGTGCCCGCCGAGACGGTCAGGGTGTACGTGCCGTCGGGCACGCCGGGGATGGCGTAGGTGCCGTCCGTGCCGGTCGTGACCGGGTCCAGCGGGCCGGAGAGGGCGACGACGGCGCCCGGGGTGGGCGACCCGTCCGTCTCCGTGACCGTGCCGGAGACGGTGCGCGTGGGCGCCCGCTCCAGCGTGATCGGCAGGGTGACGGTCTCGTCCACGTCGACGGCGACGTCGGCCGGCGCGGAGTCGAGGAAGCCGAAGGCCTGGGCGCTCACCGCGTAGTCGCCGACGGCGAGCTCGGCCGTGAAGGCGCCGTCGTCGCCCGCGGTGACGGTGCGGTCGCGGTCGCCGTCGAACGTCACCTGGGCGCCGGCGACGGGGGTGCCGTCGGCGGCGGTCACGGTGCCGGTGACGATCCCGGTGTCGCCCACGGGTGCGGCGTCGAGCAGGGCCATGACGTCGAGCTTGCCCTCGCCCCACACGTTGTTGTCGTCCGCGGTGCCGCCGCACGTCGTGTCGTCGACGTCGACCGCGGCGCCGTCGAGCAGCGCCTGCGTCTCCTCGATCTGGCCGACGAGGCTCGGCGCCGCGCTCCACAGCAGCGCGATCGCGCCCGCGAGGTGCGGGGCGGCCATCGACGTGCCGTTGTAGGACGCGTAGCCGTCGCCCGGGACGGACGAGCGCACGTTGACGCCGGGGGCGGAGATGTTCGGCTTGGTCCCGCCGTTCTCCCCGGTGCCGCGCGACGAGAACGACGCGATCGCGCCGGAGGAGTCGAACGCGCCGACCGCGTAGGTGGCCTCGTTCGCGCCGGGCGACGACGTGGACCGGCAGCCCGGCCCCTCGTTGCCCGCCGACCAGGTGCCGAAGATGCCGGCGGCCTCCCACGCGGCGATCTCCTCGGCCATGAAGTCGTCGATGGCGCCCGACGCGTTCAGTCCCCAGGAGTTGTTCACCACCTGGGGACGCTTGCTCGGGTCGGGGTCGCTGCCGTCGGTCCGGGTGGGCGCGAGGACCCACTGCCCGGACTCGAGCAGGTCCGCGTCGGAGCAGGTGGAGCAGCCGTTCGCCGCGATCCAGTCCGCGCCCGGCGCGACACCGATCTGGTTGCCGGCGCCGTCGTCGCCCACCATGGTGCCCATCGTGTGGCTGCCGTGGCCGTCGGTGTCACAGGGGGAGCCACCGGCGCAGGCGTTCGACGAGTCGAACCAGTTGTAGTCGTTCACCACGCTGCCGTCGGCCTGCAGGCCGCGGTAGTGCGGCGCGAGCGCGGGGTGGTCGCCCTGCACGCCCGAGTCGATGTTGGCGACGGTCACGCCCTCGCCCGTGTACCCGAGGGCCCACGCCTCGTCGGCGTTGATGGCCTGGAGCCCCCACTCGACGGACTGCGTGCCGCGGCCGGGGGACTTGGTGCGCTCGACGGGCTCGACCAGGTCGAACGTCTGCGGCGCGGAGATCGCCTCGACCTCGGGGGACGCCGCGAGCGAGGTCGCGAGGGCGGCGTCGCCGTCGCGCACCAGGATGCGGTTGGAGATCCAGAAGGACTCGTGGGCGACGCCGGCGGCGTCGAGCTCCTTCAGGAGGTCGGCCTGCGCGTCGTCGGCGACGGCGGTGAGGGTGTCGTAGACGTACCGCCCGCGGTCGTCCCAGTCGGCGATGTCCTTCGCCGCGCGCAGGTCGGCCGTGTCGGCGAGGTCGAGCCAGAAGTCGGCGGGGCCGGCGTCGAGGTCCTTCTCGACGGCGGCCCCGATCTTGTCCGCGGGGTCGGGCACGTCGGCGGACGGGGCGAGCGGCGGGCCGTCGTCGGCGAACGCCGGCGCGACCCCGACCGCGGACGTGGCGAGGAGGGCGACGGCCGCGCTCGTCGCGACCCACCCCCTCCTGGTACCGGTCGATGTCCCGTTCGACTTGGTTCGCATCGATCTCGTGCGGATCGGTGAGTGCACGCTTCCTCCAGGTGAGGGAGCCCCCGGGTCCGGGGGCGTCGTGACGGGCGCCCGGTCGGGGCCCACCCTCCAGCCCATCCGGCGTTCCTCCGGCGGACAAGGACGGTCGACGGCCAGTTTCCGGTCAACCCGGGGGCAGGCCCGGGTCGGTTCCGGGCGTCGTCGGCGGGCGGTTCCGCCTGAACTCTGATAGGCACCTGGGTAAACGATGTCCGCTCAACGATGTCCGCGAACCTGCCCGGAGCGCGTCGGACGGAGGACGGCTATGCCCCCCAAGAACGTGGTCGAGCCGGTCGGCGGTTACGTGCTCTGCATCGGGCTGCCGCTGCAACGGGTGGGCGAGGTGGCCCGCCTGCTGCGCGGCCGGGCGGCCGTGATCGCGACCGCCGACACCGACGGCGCGCGCACGCTCCTCGGCCCGCCCCCGCCCGCGGTGCTGCCCGACGACGAGGGACCGCACACGCTCGAGGTGCACGCCCGCGCCCCCGCCCCGCTGTCCGGCGAGGTCCCGGTCGTCGCCGTCGCGCCGGACCGCGACCCAGCGCGGCGGATCGTGCTCGGCGCGCTCGAGGTCGACCTCGCGGCGCGGGAGGTCATCGCGGGTGGCGTGCCCGTGCACCTGTCGATCCGGGAGTTCGACCTGCTGGTCGTGCTCGCGTCCGCGCCGGACCGCGTGTGGTCGTTCGCGGAGCTCACCAGCACCGTGTGGCGGACCGGCTACCTGGGTGACCCGGACCCGGTGGTGTCCGCCGTGAAGCGGCTGCGCAAGCGGCTGCGCGTGCTGCCCGAGCTGCGCGTCTCGTCCGTGCGCGGCATCGGCTACCGGCTCGTGGTGCCCTCGTGACGGCGTCGCGTCACACGGCGTTCACCGGACGGGCCGACGGCGTCACGCGCCCGTGACCATCCAGCGGTCGCCGCGGGCGCGCAGGCCGGTCGTGAGGGCGCGGGCGAGCATGAACACGCCGGCGAACGCGCCCCACAGCCACGCCAGCCCGAGCGCGCCGTCGGGCGCCCAGGCGCGGACCGCGAGGGCGAACGGGATGTAGACCACGAGGGTCAGCATCCCGGCCCAGGCGAGGAAGCGGCCGTCGCCGGCGCCGATGAGGACGCCGTCGAGCACGAACACCCAGCCTGCCATCGGCATGAGCACGCCCGTGACGACGAGGCCGGCGGTGATCGCGAGGCGCACGTCGTGGTCGGACGTGAACAGCGGGGCGATCCACCAGCCGGAGACGGCGAACACGACGCCGATGACGACGCCGGCGCCGACGCCCCACTGCAGCGAGCGGCGCAGGACGGCGCGTACCCGCCCCACGTCGCCGGCCCCGAGACCGTGGCCCACCAGCGCCTGGCCGGCGATGGCGAGCGCGTCGAGGGCGAACGCGGCGAGTCCCCACAGGCTGTTGACGACCTGGTAGCCGGCCAGCGCCGTCGCGCCCAGGCTGGTCGCGACCGCGACGGTGAGCAGGATGGCGAGGCGCAGCGACGCCGTCCGGACGAACAGCGGCGCGCCCGCCCGGGCGTTGGCCCAGATACCCGCGTGGTGCGGCCGCAGCGACGCGTGGTGGCGGCGGGCGCCGCGCACCACGACGACGGTGAGGACCGCACCCATGCCGAGCTGGGTGGCCGCGGTGCCGATGGCGGAGCCCGCGATCCCCAGGCCCGCGCCGTACACCAGGACGACCGACAGGATCGCGTTGACCACGGCGCCCGTCGACGCCACCCACAGGGGCGTGCGCGTGTCCTGCAGGCCGCGCAGCACGCCGGTGGACGCCAGGACGACGAGCATCCCGGGCAGGCCGATCACCGACCAGCGCAGGTAGGTGGCGGCGTAGCCCGCGACGTCCGCGCCGGCGCCCATCGCCCCGACCGCCCAGTGCGCCCCGACGGCGAGCACCGCGGCCAGCACGACGCCCAGGCCGAGGGCGAGCCACATGCCGTCGATGCCGGACTGCAGTGCGTCGCGGGTGCGGCCGGCGCCGACAAGGCGGGCGACGGCGGCCGTGGTGGCGTAGGCGAGGAACACGCACAGGCCGACGAGCGTGACGAGCAGCGTGGACGCGACGGACAGGCCGGCGAGCTGCGCGGTGCCGAGGTGGCCGACGACGGCGCTGTCGACGAGCACGAACAGCGGCTCGGCGACGAGGGCGCCCAGCGCGGGCAGCGCGAGGGCGAGGATGTCGCGGTCGATGCGGCGTCGGTCACCCCTGTGGTCGCCCCTGTGGACAACCTTGTGGGCGGAGTCGGCGGGCGGGTGACCCTCCGGCGGCGTCGGTGAAGGAGGGGTGGCGCCGGGGTGTCCGGCGTCTGGATCCGGGGTGCGGTGCACCTCACCCAACTTTCTTCTCCTCCACAGCCTGAGGGTAACGTCGTCGCAGGTCAGGGACCTGCCGAAAGTTGTACACAGCCGATATCCCCAGTTGTGCACATGCCTGTCCACCGCCCGTGCACAGCCTGAGGCGCATATCCACAGGCCCGTCCACACCTGTGTCCACACCGTCGATTGCGCACGGTCGCGGGCGCGCCTAGCGTCGTCCGCGGTGTCAGAGGGCCACGGTAGAACGTGGACCTGACAGCGGGAGTCGATGTCCGGTGACGGACCGGACGCCGGCGACGGCGGGGGAGCGGGGTGAGCATGTCGATCGAGGAGCTCGAGGCGGGCTATCAGGGGGCGCCCGGCGCCACCTTCGACCGCACACCTCCTCAGGACGTCGCTGCCGAGATGAGCGTGCTCGGCGGCATGCTGCTCTCCAAGGACGCCATCGCCGACGTCGTCGAGCAGATCCGCGGCAACGACTTCTACCGCCCCGCGCACGAGGCGGTCTACGACGCCATCATCGACCTGTACGGCCGCGGCGAGCCGGCCGACGCCATCACCGTCGTCGCCGAGCTCACCAAGCGCGGCGAGCTCGCCCGCGTCGGCGGCGCCCCGTACATCCACGACCTCATGGCCGGCGTCCCCACCGCCGCCAACGCCGGCTACTACGCCCGCATCGTCCAGGAGCGGGCCGTGCTGCGCCGCCTCGTCGAGGCCGGCACCAAGATCGTGCAGCTCGGCTACGCCACCGACGGCGGCGACGTCGAGGGCATCGTCAACACCGCGCAGGCCGAGATCTACGCCGTCACCGAGCGCAAGACCTCCGAGGACTACCTGCCGCTCGCCGAGATCATCGGCGGGACGATGGACGAGATCGAGGCCGCCGGCAACCGCGGCGAGGGCATGGTCGGCGTCCCCACCGGCTTCGCCGACCTCGACCGGCTGACGAACGGCCTGCACCCCGGGCAGATGATCGTCATCGCCGCGCGACCGGCCATGGGTAAGGCGCTCGCGCTCGACACCCCGCTGCCCACGCCCTCGGGCTGGACGACGATGGGGGACGTCGCGGTGGGCGACGAGCTGATCGCCGCCGACGGCACGCCCACGCGTGTCGTCCGGGCGACCGAGGTGATGACCGGGCGGCCGTGCTACGAGGTCGTCTTCGACGACGGCACCACGATCGTCGCCGACGCGCAGCACGAGTGGTCGACGAGCACCCGCGCCCAGCGGCGGAAGGTGCACCACGGGCAGGCGCCTGAGTCCGAGATCCGGACGACGGAGGAGATCGCCGGATCATTGCTCTGCGCGACGGCGGATCGTCGGGCGAACCACTCGATCGCGACGGCAAAGGCTCTCGATCTTCCCGACGCTGACCTTCCGCTCCACCCGTACGTGCTCGGTGTGTGGCTCGGTGACGGACACTCGTCGTCCGCACGATTCACGTCAGCAGACCCCGAGATCCCGATGCGGATCGAAGGACTCGGCTACGTCGTCGGCGAGCGCACCTCAGTTCCAGGTGCGGCCAAGCTGTACCAGCTGCAGCTGCCCGGTGACGGCCCGGTCTCCACACGACGCTGCGTCGTCTGTGGCACCGAGTTCGTGCCCAAGCTCGCCCATGTCAAGACGTGCGGACGTTCCTGCGGAGGCAAGTCGTCTGCAGTGTCGCCTCGATCTGCTGCGCCGACCTGCTCGGACTGTGGTGGGCCGAGCTCGGGTCATCGCCGGTGCATGGAATGCCACGAGCATCACGGCAGCGTCTCTGCGATCCTGCGGACCCTCGGAGTGCTGGGCGACAAGCACATCCCCGACGCGTACCTCCGAGCCAGCGAGTCGCAGCGGCGCGAGCTGCTGGCCGGGCTGCTCGACACTGACGGCACCGTGAACCGAACCGGGAGCCCGCAGTTCACCGTGACCAGCCGGAGGCTCGCCGAAGGGTTCCGCGAGCTGGTCCACAGCCTGGGCTACCGCACCGGCTGGTGGGAGAAGACGGTTCGCGGCAGGAGCGCCGGGTCGTCGGTCGCCTACACGATCACCTTCACCACCGACGACGAGGTCTTCGGACTCGAGCGCAAGCGCCTCGTGCACAAGGAGCGCCGTAGGCCTTCGACGGCGAAGCTCACGTCGCGGTTCGTCGTCGAGGTGAGGCGTATCGACTCGGTGCCTGTGCGCTGCGTGGAGATCGAGCACTCCTCGCACCTGTACCTCGCGAGCCGGTCGATGGTCCCGACGCACAACTCGACGCTGGCCATCGACATCGCGCGGGCCGCGTCGATCAAGCACGGGCAATCGTCAGTCGTCTTCTCGCTGGAGATGAGCCGCAACGAGATCACGATGCGTCTGCTGTCCGCGGAGGCGCGGGTCCACCTGCAGAAGCTGCGCAACGGCTCCATGGGCGAGGACGACTGGCAGAAGGTCGCCAAGGTGATGGGCCGTGTCTCCGAGGCGCCGATGTTCATCGACGACTCACCGAACATGTCGCTCACCGAGATCCGCGCCAAGTGCCGGCGGCTCAAGCAGAAGCACGACCTCAAGCTCGTCGTCATCGACTACCTGCAGCTCATGACCTCCGGCAAGAAGGTCGAGTCGCGACAGCAGGAGGTCTCTGAGTTCTCCCGTGCGCTCAAGCTTCTGGCGAAGGAGATCGGCGTCCCCGTCATCGCGCTGTCGCAGCTGAACCGTGGTCCTGAGCAGCGGCAGGACAAGAAGCCGGCGATGTCGGACCTTCGTGAGTCGGGATCGATCGAGCAGGACGCCGACATGGTGATCCTGCTGCACCGCGAGGACGCGTACGAGAAGGAATCGCCCCGTGCTGGCGAGGCCGACCTGATCGTCGCCAAGCACCGTAACGGCCCCACCGACACCATCACCGTCGCGTTCCAGGGCCACTACTCGCGGTTCGTCGATATGCAGTCCTGACGGGCTGTCGGTCTGCGGGTAGGCAAGGCGTGGCGCGAGCGAGGACGGCCATGCCCGTGGTTCCGGGGAGCGTGATGCGGCTCGGGCCGCAGGCTCGACAGGTCGCGGGCGAAACCGATCACGACGGACTTTCGACGCTCCTCCTCCCGGCGCCCGAGGCATGATGCCCCCGTGGACTTCTCGCAGCCGCCGGTGGTCCGGGTCGTGCCGGACGCCGAGCACCCGCTGCCCGCGGGCGTGTGGCCGCGGACCGTCCCCGCCGTCGAGCAGTTGCTGCGCGACGGGCTGGAGCTCGCGCCGGGCGTGACGTTCCTGGTGGGGGAGAACGGCAGCGGCAAGTCCACGCTCGTGGAGGCGGTGGCGGTGGCCTACGGGCTGTCCCCCGAGGGCGGGACGGCGCACGGTCGGCACTCGACCCGCGAGACGGAGTCGCCGCTGCACCGCGCCGTCCGGCTGCAGCGGGGCGTCGGGTCGGGGCGGTGGGGCTTCTTCCTGCGCGCGGAGACGATGCACGGCTGGTACACGTTCCTCGAGGAGCACCCGGGGCCGAGGGACCCGGTGTTCCACGAGATGAGCCACGGCGAGTCGTTCCTCGCGGTCCTCGAGTCCCGCTTCGACGGGCCGGGCCTGTACTGCCTCGACGAGCCGGAGGCGGCGCTGAGCTTCTCCTCCACTCTTAGCCTCATGAGCGTGCTCGAGGACCTCGCCGGACGCGGCGGCCAGATCCTCTGCGCCACGCACTCGCCCGTGCTGGCGGCGCTGCCTGGCGCGACGATCCTGGAGGTCGGGCCGTGGGGCCTGCGCCCGACGACGTGGGACGACCTCGAGCTGGTGCAGCACTGGCGTGCCTTCCTCGACGCGCCGGGCCGCTACCTGCGCCACCTGCTCGGCTGAGCGTGGGGACGCCGCCCGGGGCCCCGGGCGGCGTCCGGGCGGGCGTCCGTCAGACGCGCGGGGCGTCGGACAGCGGCACGGGCGCGGGTCGCTCGCAGGTGCTGGCGACGGAGACGGACGTCCCCTTCTCGGCGGCGGTGAGCAGCGACGTCATGACGTCGAGCACGTGGTACGCCAGGTCGCCGTTCGCCCGGGCGGTGGCGCCGGGCGGGGTGGCGGCCAGGTCCGCGAGGCCGTAGCCGCGGCCGGCGTCGCGGTACCCGGCGCTCACGGGGAGCTCCTCCCACCCGCCGCCGAGCCGGTGCAGCTCGACGGTGCCGTCGAAGCCGTTGGGGTCCGGCACGACGAGCGAGCCCCGGTCCCCGTGCACCTCGATGCACGACGCGTGCGTCGCGACGGCGTCGAAGCTCATGACGAGCGTCGACAGGGCGCCGGACTCGTGCCGCAGCACGCCCGTGACGTGGGTGTCGACGTCGACCGGCACCTGCTCGCCCGCGCGGGGCCCGGAGCCGATGGTGCGGGTGGCGCGCGCACGGCTGGCGCTGCCGACCACGGACTCCACCGGGCCGAGCAGCGTGACCAGCGCGGTCACGTAGTACGGGCCCATGTCCAGCAGCGGTCCGCCGCCGGGCTGGTAGTAGAAGTCCGGGTTCGGGTGCCAGCGCTCGTGGCCGGGGGTCACCATCGTCGCCGTCGCGGCGACGGGCGTGCCGACCAGGCCGTCGTCGACCGCCTTCCGCGCCGTCTGCACCCCCGTGCCCAACACGGTGTCCGGCGCACAGCCCACGCGCACGCCCGCGGCGCGGCCGGCCTCGACGATCGCGCGCGCGTCGTCGGTCGTGGCGGCGAGCGGCTTCTCGCCGTACACGTCCTTGCCCGCCGCGATCGCCTTGAGGGCGACGTCGGCGTGCGCGGCGGGGATCGTCAGGTTGAGCACGGCGTCGACCTCGGCGTCGGTGACGAGCTCGTCGACGGTGAGGGCGCGGACGCCCTGCTCGGCGGCGACGGCGGCCGCGCGCTCGGCGTCGAGGTCCGCGACGGCGACGAGCCGCACCGCACCGCTCCCCAGTGTCCCGAGCCGCTCGAACGTGCTCAGGTACTGGCCGGAGATCGCCCCGACCCCGACGATGCCGATCCTCAGCGGCTGGCCCACAGGATGCCCCTCTCGATGATGGTGCGGACGTTCGGGTCGTTCACGACGTCCAGGTTGTGCCCGGGCGTCGAGACGAAGACGCGGCCGTCGCCCCACTGGCGGGTCCACACGGCCGGGCAGGTCACGGGCCGGTGCCACGGGTGGTAGTCGGGCGCGGCGATCGTGGTGGTCGCCAGGACGTCGTTGTACTCGTCGGTGAGCACCCAGTACTGCTCGGTGGTGAGCTCGAAGTCGGAGATCCCCGCGACGATCGGGTGGTCGGCCTTCTCGGGCACGATGTCCACCGTGTAGCGCACGAAGCAGTCGGTGCCGTCGCCCGGCAGCTCCTCGCGCGGCGCCTTGGCCGGGTGGGTGGCGAACTGCCCGCCGATCAGGTGCAGGTAGTCCGAGCTGCTGCGGTACGAGTCGGCGATCCCGCCGTGCCAGCCCGCGAGGCCGGTGCCCGCCCGGACGGCGGTGGTGAGGCCGCGCAGCTCGTCGTCGGCGATGGTGCTCATCGTGACGGTCTGCACGACGACGTCCACACCGGCCATGTAGTCGGCGTCGGCGTACACGGTGGTCTCGTCCTCGACGTGCACCTCGTACCCGTGCTCGGTGAGGAACGGGACGAACGAGTCGGTGGTCTCCACCGGCTGGTGCCCGTCCCACCCGCCCCTCACGACCAACGCCCGTCGCTGTCTGCGGTCTGTCATCTGCAACTCCCATTGTTGCGCAACTGCATGATGCTTCTCGGATGTGCCCGACAAGTCTTCCACGGGCCAACTTCGGCCATCAAGGGGCGAGGGGCGATCCGAGGCGGCCAAATAGTTGCGCAACTTTGAGGGGCGTCGCTAGGGTCCGGGTGTGCCCGCCGACCGTCCCACCACGCTCGCCGACGTCGCCGCCGCCGCCGGGACCACCGTCCCCACGGTGTCCAAGGTGCTGCGCGGCCGCTCCGACGTCTCCGCCGCGACGCGCGCCCGCGTGATGGCCGCGGTCGACGACCTCGGCTACCGGGGCCGGGCGGGCCGCGGCGTCGCCCCGCGGGGGGAGCGGCCGCCGCTGGTGGACCTCGTGCTCAGCGGCGTCGACGGCACGTGGGCCAACCGCGCCCTGAGCGGCGTGGAGCAGGCGGCCACCGCGGCCGGCCTCGACATCGTCGTCACGGTGGCCCGGCAGCCCGACGACGCGTGGCTCACGCGCCTGCTCGCGCGGCACTCCCGCGGGGCCGTCGTCGCGCTCGTCGACACGACCCGCGAGCAGCTCGCCACGCTCACCGCGGCGCGCGTCCCCGTC
>JADHZE010000380.1 GCA_026934365.1 Isoptericola sp. QY 916
GAGCCACGAAGGCGGACTCACCCATGCGCATCGGCGTCCCGAAGGAAGTCAAGAACCACGAGTACCGGGTGGCGATCGACCTGGCCCTCGCGCTCGGGCTCGTGGGCCGGGCGGGGTCGGGGTACGGCTGCCTCACCGGGCAGGGCAACGGGCAGGGCGGGCGCGAGCACGGGCAGAAGTGCGACCAGCTGCCCGGCTACCGCAAGATCGACGACCCGGCCGCCCGCGCGCACGTCGCGGGCGTGTGGGGCGTGGACCCGGGGTCGCTGCCCGGGCCGGGCGTCCCCGCCGTCGAGCTGCTCACCTCGCTCGGCGCCCCCGGCGGGCCGCGCGCGCTGCTGGTGCACGGCTCGAACGTCGTCGTGTCGGCGCCGAACTCCGACCGGGTGCGCGAAGGGCTCGCCGCCCTCGACCTGCTCGTGGTGTGCGACGTCGTGCCGTCCGAGACCGCGCTGCTCGCCGACGTCGTGCTGCCCACCACCCAGTGGGCGGAGGAGGAGGGCACGATGACGAACCTCGAGGGACGCGTGATCCGCCGGCGGCGGGCCACGGACCCGCCGGGGGAGGCCCGGTCCGAGCTGTGGATCCTCGCGGAGCTGGCCCGACGCCTGGGCTCCGACGTCGCGTTCCCGACCGACCCCGCCGTCGTGTTCGACGAGCTGGCGCGCGCGTCGGCGGGTGGCGTCGCCGACTACTCCGGGCTCAGCCACGACCGGCTCGACGCGCACGAGGCCGCCGGCGGCGCGGGGCTGTACTGGCCCTGCCCCGCCGCTCCCTCTGACAACTCGACGGGGCAGCACCCCGGGACGCCGCGCGTGTTCCTCGACCGGTTCGCGACGCCGGACGGCCGGGCGCGGATGGTCGCGGTGGACCACTCCGGCCCGTCCGACGACGTGCGCCCCGACGCGCCGACGTACCTCGTCACGGGGCGGGTGCTGCAGCACTACCAGTCCGGCGCGCAGACGCACCGGGTGCCCGAGCTGGAACGGCTGGTCCCCGAGCCGTACGTCGAGCTGCACCCCCTGCTCGGGCTGCGGGTCGGCGTGCCGGACGGCGGCCGGGCGCGGCTGGCCTCGGCCCGCGGCGTCGTCGAGGCGACGGCCCGCTGGACCGACGCCGTCCGCCCGGACACCGTCTTCATGCCCTTCCACTGGAGCGGCGCGGGCAGCGTCAACCGCCTCACCACCGACGCCGTCGACCCGGTCTCCGCGATGCCGGAGTTCAAGGTCTGCGCGGTGTCGGTGACGCCGGCCGTCCCCGCTCCGGCCGCGACGGCCGAGCACGTCGAGACCCTGGAGGTCCTCGCATGAGTCACGACCCGCAGCAGGGGCTGCGCGTGCCGCACCGCGTGGTCGTGATCGGTCACGGCATGGTGGGCGCCCGCCTGGCGGACGAGCTGTCCCGGCGCGACGGCGACGGCGCGCTCGACGTCACCGTGCTCGGGGCCGAGCCCTACGAGCCGTACAACCGGGTGCTGCTGTCCGACGTGGTCGCCGGGCGCACGGACGTCGCGGCGATCGGCATGCCCACGGTCGACGACGGCCGCACCCGCGTGCTGCGGGGCACGGCGGTGACGGCCGTCGACCGGGACGCCCGCGTGGTCCTCACCGACGAGGGGACCCGCCACCCCTACGACCACCTGGTCCTCGCCACCGGCGCCGCCGCGCGCCTGCCCGACGTGCCCGGCCTCGGCACGGACACCACGGCCCTGCCCGCCGGGGTGCACGT
>JADHZE010000381.1 GCA_026934365.1 Isoptericola sp. QY 916
CGACGCGATGGCGTCCGCGGCCCGGGCGACCGGGGTGCGCGACGGCGCCGCGCGCGTCGCCGACCTCGTCGCCGAGGCGGTCGCGCAGGCGGACGCGGGCGCGGGTACCGGGCGGCAGGCATGAGCGCCGCACCGTCGACGCGGCCCCCGGCGCTGCCCGTCGAGGAGCTCGGCCGCGTGCACCTGGTCGGCGTCGGCGGCGCGGGCGTGTCCGTCGTCGCGCGGCTGCTGGCGGCCCGCGGGGCCGACGTCCAGGGCTCCGACGCGGCGGCCGGCCCCGCCCTCGAGGCGCTGCGCGCGGACGGCGTGCGGGTCTGGGTCGGGCACGACGCGGCACACGTCGTGGGGCCGGACGGCGCGCCCCTGGTCGACACGGTCGTCGTGTCGTCCGCGGTGCGGGAGACGAACCCGGAGCTCGCCGCCGCCCGCGCTGCGGGGATCCGGGTGCTGCACCGCTCCCAGGCGCTCGCGTCGCTGATGCTCGGACGCCGGGCGGTGGCTGTGGCCGGCGCGCACGGCAAGACCACGACGTCGGCGATGGTCGCGACCGTGCTGCGCGCGTGCGGCGTCGACGCGTCGTTCGCGATCGGGGGCACGGTGCGGGTGCGGGACGCCGAGGGCCGCGAGGGCGCGGTGCCCGGGGGGCACCTCGGTGCGTCCGACGTGCTCGTGGCCGAGGCCGACGAGTCGGACGGCTCGTTCCTCAACTACGCCCCCACGGTGGCCGTCGTGACCAACGTCGAGCCGGACCACCTCGACCACTACGGCTCGCAGGAGGCCTTCGAGCGGGCGTTCGAGGAGTTCGCCGGCCGGATCGTCGACGGCGGCACGCTCGTGGCGTGCGCGGACGACGCCGGCTCGGCGGCCCTCGCGGACGCGCACCGGGCCGCGGGGAGGGCCGTGGTGACGTACGGGAAGGCCGCGGGCGCGGACGTGCGGGTGCGCGACGTCGTCGTCGGGGCGGGGACCGTCGAGGCCGTCGTCTCCGGCGGCCCGCTGGGCGACGAGCCGTACGCGCTGCGCCTCGCGGTGCCCGGCGCGCACAACGCGCTCAACGCGACGGCGGCCGTCGTGACTGCGGTGCTGCTCGGCGCGGAGCCGGGCGACGCCGCCCGGGGCGCGGGGACCTTCGTCGGGACGGGGCGGCGGTTCGAGCCCAAGGGCGAGGTCGACGGCGTGCGGGTGTTCGACAGCTACGACCACCACCCCACCGAGGTGGAGGCGCTGCTGCGGGCGGCACGGCCGGTGGCCGGCGACGGCCGCATCGTCGTGCTCTTCCAGCCGCACCTGTACTCGCGCACGCGGATCTTCGCCGGCCGGTTCGCCGCAGCGCTGGCCCTCGCGGACGAGGTCGTCGTCACCGGCGTCTACCGGGCCCGCGAGGACGTCGACCCGACGGTCGGCCCGCGCACCATCACCGACCTGCTCGAGCGGACGTCGTCCGGCGGGGGAGTGCGCGCGGTCGAGGACCGGCTCGAGGCGGCGCACGTGGCCTCGGCGCTCGCGCGCCCCGGCGACCTGGTGCTCACCGTGGGCGCGGGAGACGTCACCGAGCTGGGCCCCGTGATCCTGGCGGACCTCGCCGCGCGTCCCTCCGGCGTGGCGTCGCCGGACGGCGACGCCCGCGACGAGACCATGGGGTGATGCGACCGCCAGCCCGCCCGCGCCCGACGACCCGCGCGACGTCG
>JADHZE010000382.1 GCA_026934365.1 Isoptericola sp. QY 916
CGCGGCGAGGACGCGCGCGACGCCGTCGGCCTCGGGCATGTCGAGGTCGCCGTGCGCGAACGCGCCGCCGTGCGCCCACACCAGGCCCGCGACGGGCGTGCCCGCCGGCCGGTAGACCCGCACCCGCAGGTCGCCGTGCGGCCCCGCGAGCACGCGGTCGGCGACCGCGGCGTCCGGGTCCGCCGGGACGGGCGGCGCGGTGTCCGCCGTCGTGCCCGCCGTCGTCGTCATGCTCAGGCGCCCCAGCCGGCCTGCTGGCCGCCGACGCGCTCGGCCGCGATCTGCGCCAGGTAGCCGGACGCCGCGAACGCCTTCATGGGCTCGGGGTCGAGGCCCTGCTCGGCGCGCAGGTCGGCGAGGAGGCCGCGCACGTCCGTGTTGTAGGCGTCCATGAGCGCGCCGTTGGCGCCGAGCACGTCGCCGGAGCGCTGCGCGGCGTCGAGGGCCTCGGCGTCGACGAGCAGCGCCTTGGCCGTGGCCTCCTGGACGTTCATCACGGAGCGGATCTGGCCGGGGATCTTCTCCTCGATGTTGTGGCACTGGTCGAGCATGAAGTTCACCCCCGACTCCGGGCGCAGCGCGTCCGCCTGCACGATCTCGTGCATGATCCGGAAGAGCTGGAACGGGTCCGCGGCGCCGGCCATGAGGTCGTCGTCCGCGTAGAAGCGCGAGTTGAAGTCGAAGGCGCCGAGGCGGCCCTGGCGCAGCAGCTGGGCCACGATGAACTCGATGTTGGTGCCGGGCGCATGGTGGCCCGTGTCGAGCACGACGTTCGCCTTGTCGCCGAGGGCGAGGCAGTGCAGCAGGGAGGTGCCCCAGTCCGGCACGTCGGTGTGGTAGAACGCCGGCTCGAAGAACTTGTACTCGAGCACCATGCGGTGGTCGTCGTCGAGCTCGGCGTAGATCTCCGCGAGCGACTCGGCGAGCCGGTCCTGGCGGGCGCGGATCGAGTCCTGGCCCGGGTAGTTGGTGCCGTCCGGCAGCCAGACCTTCAGCTCCTTGGACCCCGTGGCGCGCATGACGTCGACGCACTGCACGTGGTGGGCGATCGCCTTGCGGCGCACGGCCGGGTCGGAGTGCGTGAGGGAGCCGAGCTTGTAGTCGTCGTCCTGGAACAGGTTCGAGTTGATCATCCCGATGGTCACGCCGTGCTCCTTGGCGTGCCGGGCCAGGTCGGAGAAGTCGTCGACCAGGTCCCACGGGACGTGCAGCGACACGCGCGGCGCGATGCCCGTGTGGCGGTGCACCTGGGCGGCGTCCGCGATCTTCTCGTACGGGTCACGGGGGGTCCCGGGCGTGCCGAAGACCTTGAACCGGGTACCCGAGTTGCCGAACGCCCACGAGGGCAGCTCGATGGTCTGCTCGCCGAGGGCCTTGCGCAGCCGTGCGTCGAGCACGGGCGTCGTCGCCGTCATGTCTCCTCCTCGTCCGCGCTCCCTCGCGCGGTGCTGGTGCGGCCGGCGGGGCGACCGCGCTTTGAATCGTTTCATAGCCTAGGTGGGGTGCGAGGCGGCGTCAACCGTCTGCGCACGTTCGACCACTCGCCCGCCGACGTGTCAGGGCCAGGAGCACGTCTACGTGAACGTAGCCCTGACAGCTCGCGAGCAGGCGGGTTCAAGCGGTCGTCGCAACACGCGTCGTCAGGCTGCCAAGAGTAGGCGGTTGAGTGCTTCGGCGGGCTTGG
>JADHZE010000383.1 GCA_026934365.1 Isoptericola sp. QY 916
CGCGCAGGCCCGGCGCGCGGCCGACCACGCGGACGCGGCCGGTGACGCGGCCCGCGGCGACGGCGGCGGCGAAGTCCTCGTGGGACGTCGGCGCCTCGTGCGGCACGCCCCAGCCGGAGTCCGTGTCGGGGACGACGACGGCCGGCACGCCGGCGCGCTTCGCCGCGGCGAGCACGCGCCGCACCTCGATCGGCAGGGCGCCGTCGCCGACGCGCACGGTGAGGCGGTCGATCGGCCGGTAGCGGAAGGTGTTCTCCTCCACCGTCAGGCCCGACTTGTCGTGCCCGACGCCGATCTCCGTGGCCCAGGCGGCGTCGTCCGACGCCTGCGCCGCGGCGAGCCAGCCCTCGGGGTCGTTCGTGCGCGACGGGACGTCGGCGTCCGCCCACGCGCCGAGCTCGGCGACGTAGTTGGGGCCGCCGGCCTTGGCGCCCGGGCCGACCGCCGAGGCCTTCCAGCCGCCGAACGACTGCCGCTGCACGATGGCGCCGGTGATGTGCCGGTTGACGTACACGTTGCCGGCCTCGACGCGGTCGAGCCACGTCGCGATCTCGTCGTCGTCGAGGGAGTGGATGCCCGCGGTGAGACCGAAGTCCACCTGGTTCTGCAGCCGGATCGCCTCGTCCAGGTCCTTGGCGGTCATGATGCCGAGCACGGGGCCGAACACCTCGGTGAGGTGGAAGAACGACCCCGGCGCGACGCCGTCGCGCAGGCCCGGCGACCAGAGCCGGTCCGCCTCGATGCCGGCCGCGGCGGCCGCGTCGTCCAGGCGGCGCGGGCGCACGAGCCACGACTCCCCCGGCTCGAGGGTCGTGAGCGCGCGCAGCAGCTTGCCCTGCGCGGGCTCGGTCAGGGGTCCCATGACGGTGGACAGCTCGGTGGGCGAGCCCACCGCGAGCGACTGCACGGCGTCGACGAGCTGGCGCCGGAACCTCTTGCCGGTCTCGGTGGCCGGGTCGCCCACGGAGCCGACCAGGATGACCAGCGACGCGGCCGAGCACTTCTGCCCGGCGTGGCCGAAGGCGCTCTTGACCAGGTCGGACACGGCGAGGTCGAGGTCCGCCGACGGCGTCACGACCAGCGCGTTCTTGCCCGACGTCTCCGCGAGCACCGGGCGCTCCGGCCGCCAGGAGGCGAACAGCTCGGCCGTCTCGATGGAGCCGGTGAGGATCACGCGGGCGACGTCGGGGTGCGTCACGAGGTGCTGGCCGAGGTCGCCGTCCGGCACCCGCAGGAACTGCACGACGTCGCGCGCGACCCGCGGGTCGAGGCCGATCTCCGGCGCGACCTGGTCGAGCGCGGCGTGCACGGCCTCGATCGCGAGCTCGTAGCAGCGCGGCGTGGTCGGCGCCGGCTTGGCGAGCACGGTCGACCCGGCCGCCAGCGCCGCGAGGGCGCCGCCCGTCGGGATGGCGACGGGGAAGTTCCACGGCGGGGTGACCAGCGTGACGCCGTCGGGCGTGAACGTGGCGCCGTCCACCTGCTCCAGGGCCTCGGCCATCGCGGCGTAGTAGCGGGCGAAGTCGATCGCCTCGCTGACCTCGGGGTCGGCCTCGGCGACGGTCTTGCCCGGCTCGTGCACCATGGCGGCGACGAGGTCCGTGCGGCGGCCCTCGAGCTCGCGGGCGGCGGCGCGCAGCACGCGCGCGCGGTCGGCGGGCGCGACG
>JADHZE010000384.1 GCA_026934365.1 Isoptericola sp. QY 916
GTCGGCTGGCCGGACGCGGGCGCGGCGACCACCACGGACGCGCTGCGCCGGGCCTACCGCGCCCGGCTGCTGGCGCTGGCCGCCGACGACCTCACCGCGAGCGAGCCGCTGACCCGCATGCCCGTCGTCGGGGCGGCGCTCGCCGACCTGGCGTCGGCCGCCCTGGAGGCCGCGCTCGCCGTCGCGCGGTCCGAGCTGGACGACCACGGCGCGGGCGTGCGGCTCGCGGTCCTGGGCATGGGCAAGACCGGCGGGCGCGAGCTGAACTACGTCTCCGACGTCGACGTCGTGTACGTGTGCGAGCCGGGCGAGCTGCCGGACGGGGGCGTCCTCGACGAGGAGACGGCGCTCGCCGTCGGCACCCGTCTCGCGTCCGGGTTGCAGCGCGTGTGCTCAGCCACCTCCGCGGAGCCCGCCCTGTGGCCGGTCGACGCCGCGCTGCGGCCCGAGGGCGCGCAAGGGCCCCTGGTACGCACGCTGGCGAGCCATCTCGCGTACTACGAGCGCTGGGCGGAGACGTGGGAGTTCCAGGCCCTGCTCAAGGCGCGCCCCGTGGCCGGCGACGCGGGGTTGGGCCGCGACTACCGGGCGGCCGTCGACCCGTTCATCTGGTCGGCCGTCCATCGCGAGCACTTCGTCGAGGACGCCCGGGCGATGCGCCGCCGCGTCGAGCAGCACGTCCCCGCCGCCGAGGCGGACCGGCAGATCAAGCTGGGCAAGGGCGGCCTGCGCGACGTCGAGTTCACCGTGCAGCTGCTGCAGCTCGTGCACGGTCGCGCGGACCCGAAGATCCGCTCGCCCCACACGCTGTCCGCGCTCGCCGCCCTGGCCGCCGGCGGGTACGTCGGGCGCGAGCACGCCGCGCGGATGGCGGTCTGCTACCGGTTCCTGCGCGCGCTGGAGCACCGCGTGCAGCTGTTCCGGCTGCGACGGACGCACCTGCTGCCCACCGCGGAGGGGGACCTGCGCCGCCTCGCGCGGTCGCTCGGCATGCGCGCCGAGGGCGCGAAGGGACTGCTGGAGCGGTGGCGGGCGACGCGTCGCGAGGTGCGCGCCCTGCACGAGGAGGTCTTCTACCGGCCGCTGCTGCCGGCCTCGGCGCAGCTGTCGGACGCCGAGCTGTCGCTGTCCCCGGACGTCGCGCGCGAGCGGTTCGCCGCCGTCGGCTACCGCGACCCCGAGGGCGCGATGCGGCACGTCGTGGCGCTGACGTCGGGCACGTCGCGCCGGGCGGCGCTGCAGCGGCAGCTGCTGCCGGTGCTGCTCGGCTGGTTCGCCGAGGGCGCCGACCCGGACGGCGGGCTGCTGGCGTTCCGCAAGCTGTCCGACGAGCTGGGCGCCACGCCCTGGTACCTGCGGCTGCTGCGCGACTCCGAGAACGCCGCCTATCACCTGAGCCGGCTGCTGGCCTCGTCGACGTACCTCGCCGACGCCCTGGCACGGTCGCCAGAGTCGGTGCGCTGGCTCGCGGACACGTCGGGCCTCGAGCCCCGTGGCCCGCAGCGGCTGGCCGCGGAGGCGGACGCCATCCTCACGCGGGCCGACGAGCCGACGTCCGCCGCGGACCAGTTGTCGTGGTTGCCCGCGACGGCGGAGTTGGGGATGCCGTCGATCTTCGCCTGCTGACGCGAGGAGACC
>JADHZE010000385.1 GCA_026934365.1 Isoptericola sp. QY 916
CGCCTCGGCCTCGGCCTCGGCCTCGGCGGCCTCGGGCTCAGCGCTCGTCCCGGTGGTCTCGGTCGACTCGGCCACGGGGGCCGTCTCGGCGGCCTCGGCGGGAGCCTGCTCCGCGGTCTCGGGCTCCGGGGTCTCCTGCGCGGGCTCGGCCGGGGGAGCCGGGTCCGTGGTCTCGCCCGCGACGGGCTGCGGGTCCGCCGCGGGAGCCGGCGGGGTCGCCTCGTCCGGGGTCGTCTGCGATGGAGTCTCGGCCGTCTCCTCGGTGCCGGCCGGGGTCTCCTCGGGGCCGGTCGAGCCGGGGGTGCTCTCGCTCACTGGGTCTCCACTCCTTCGATGATGACGGGGGTCGCGGGGGAGCCGTCGCCGGCCCCTCCGTCGACGCCCTCGTCAGCGACTGCCTGGACGGCGTCCAGGCCGGACGTGACGGTGCCGAGCACCGTGTACCCGCCCGCGGTGTCGGACGGGATGTTCGAATCCTGGTACACGATGAAGAACTGCGAGCCCATCGACTCGCCGTCGTCGCCGCGGCGGGCCATCGCGATGGTCCCGGCGGGGTAGACGTCGTCCTCCGGGGCGTTCTCGATCGGGCCGTACGAGTAGCCGGGGTCACCGGTCCCGGTCCCTGTGGGGTCGCCGCACTGCAGGACGTAGATGCCCTGGGTGGTGAGGCGGTGGCAGGGGGTGCCGTCGTAGTAGCCCTGGTCCGCGAGCGACACGAAGCTCGCGACGCCCTGCGGGGCGGCGGCGCCGTCCAGCTCGAGGACGAGGTCCGCCTCCGTGCCGCCGGCGCACAGGTCGACGGTCGCGGTCCACGTGCGGTCCTCGGCAGCCGAGGGGTCGGGCAGGTCCCCGCCGTCGCGGGCGCCGACCTCCGCCGCGGGGCAGTCACCTGCGGCCTGCGGCGTCGACGACGCTGCGGGGTTCGCGGCACCGCCCAGGTTCGCGACGACGAACCCGCCGCCCACCAGGGCGAGCACCGCCACGATCGCCACGATCGCGAACGTCCGCTGCCGCCGGGCGCGCGCCTGCGCCTGCCGCTGCTCCCACTGCTGCTGCCGCTTGCGGGCGTACTCCCGCTCGCGCTTGGTGGCCGCCAACGCGCGGTCCTCCTCGCCTCGTCCCGGTCGCCGCACGGGAACTCCCGCGCGCGGGGGACAGTCTAGAGGCCGGGACGCAGGTCACATCCGCTACGGCGGCGGCGACCCCGGGCCGGGCCGCGGCGGCTACGGTGGCGCGGTGCAGATCCTCCTCGTCGTCGCGCCCGTCTTCGCCACCAACTGCAGCGTCGTGGTCGCCGGCGCAGAGGGCCGGGACGCCGACTGCGTGGTCGTGGACGCCGGGGCGGGGGTCGCCCCCGACGTCGAGCGCCTGGTCGCCGAGCGCGGCCTGGTCCCGCGCGCCGTCGTCGCGACCCACGGGCACGTGGACCACACCTGGGACGCCGCGGCGCTCTGCGAGCGGTACGACGTCCCGTTCCGCATCCATCCCGCGGACGCGTACCGCCTGGCCGACCCGTTCGGGACGCTGGGCCTCGCTGCGGTGCGCGACGGCGGCGACCCGGGGGTGAGCGGCGCGCTCGCGCAGGCGCTCGCGGCCACGGGCCGGCGGGCCGAGGACTACCGCGCGCCG
>JADHZE010000386.1 GCA_026934365.1 Isoptericola sp. QY 916
GTCGGTCAGCGTGAGTAAGGTCGCCGCCCATGAGCACCCCCACCGCTGCGACGCCCGCGCGCTCGCTCGTGATCAAGACCACGTCGGGGACGGACCGGCCGGAGGCCGCCAACCAGGCGCTCACCGTGGCGGCCGCGGCCGTCGCCGCCGGCGCGGAGGTGAGCCTGTGGCTCACCGGCGAGGCGGCGTGGTTCGCCGTCCCGGGCCGCGTGGCGGAGCTCGAGCTCGAGCACGCGGCACCCGCCGCCGACCTGCTCGACGCCGTCCTCGCCGCCGGCTCGGTCACCCTCTGCACGCAGTGCGCAGCCCGCCGTGACCTCGGGCCCGACGACGTCCTGCCGGGCGTCCGCATCGCCGGGGCGGCGGTCTTCGCCGAGGAGGTGCTCCGACCGGGGGCCCAGGCGCTCGTCTACTGACGCCCGCACCGACGTGTGAGGCGCACCACCCGGCCGGCGGACCCACTCCCGCCGGGCACCCCCCGTACCGTAGATTGAACGTTGAAGCATCGAGTGACGTCCCGCCGTCGAGCCGGCCGGCGGGCGCACGTGCCCCACGGGCCCGCCCCCCGGCGCCGGCCGACGTCGCGACCACGGAGAACCATCCATGACCTCGTCCACCAGGACCTGGAACGACCTCGTCATCCCCGCCGCCGGCGACTACGTGCTCGACAAGGAGCACCGGCGGCTCGGCTTCCTCGCGATGCACATGATGGTGAGCCCGGTGCGCGGCGAGTTCTCGTCGGGGAGCGCGACCATCCGCGTGGCCGAGGACCCGCTGCAGTCGTCGGTCGCCGCCAGCCTGGACGCCGCGTCGATCAGCACCCACCTGCCGGACCGGGACGCGCACCTGCTCAGCCCCGACTTCCTCGACGTGGAGAACTACCCCACGATCGACTTCCGCAGCACGGGCCTCGAGTGGCGCACCGAGGTCGACCCGATCTTCTCCTGGGCCCGGCTCAAGGGCCGCACCCCGGGTCGCGCCGACACCGCCCCCAGCACGCTGAAGACGTCCGCGAAGTTCGTGCTGCACGGCGACCTGACGATCCGCGGCATCACGCACCCGATCGCGCTCGACGCCGAGTTCGGCGGGGCCGGGCGCGACCCGTACGGCCGCGACATCTTCGGCTTCAGCGCGGCGGCCGACTTCGAGCGCGAGCGGTACGGGCTGGTGTGGAACGTGCCGCTCGAGGCCGGCGGCGTGCTCGTGAGCAAGAAGGTGCGCATCGAGCTGGCCGGCGAGGCCATCAACATGGCGGGCGTGGTCGAGCGCCCGGCGTGACGCCGGGCCGGGCCCGCCACCGCGGGGTGACGCGCCCGCTCAGGCGACGACGAGCCGCCCCACGACGAACACCAGGATGCCGCTCACGGCGACCGGCGCCGTGACCGCGGCCAGCATCGCCCGGCGGCCGGTCAGCGCGGGCTGACGCTCGAAGAGCAGTCGCAGCACCGCGACCACCAGGCCGGTCACGGCTCCCGCGACCAGGCCGCTCACCGGGTCGATCGACGGCAGGAGCGTCGCCACCCCGCCCGCCGCGACGGCGCCCAGCACCACACCCACGAGCGAGCCCGCCCAGCCGCGCGCGACCGGCGTCGCCGACACCCCCGCGGCGACCGCGAGGCCGAGC
>JADHZE010000387.1 GCA_026934365.1 Isoptericola sp. QY 916
CCGGGTCCTTCGCGCTCGCCCTGGGCCTCGGCGCGGCCGGCGTCGTCGGCGCGGCGGGGCCCGCGAGCGCCCACAACGTCGTCGTCGGGACCTCGCCCGCCTCGGGGACGACCGTGACCGAGCCGCCGGAGTCCGTCGACGTGACGTTCGACGACGTGGTGCTCGACCTGTCCGCCGAGGGCTCCAGCACGGTGATCACCGTGACGGACGCCGACGGCACGGACCACGCGACGGGGTGCCCCACGACGCAGGACCGCACCGTGTCCGTCCCCGTCGCGCTGGGCGAGGGCGGCGAGTACACGGTCGACTGGCGGATCGTGTCGGCCGACGGGCACCCCACCAGCGGCGAGTACTCGTTCACCTACGAGCCGCCCGCCGGGACCGAGGCGGCCCCCGCGGCGGACGCGACGCCGTGCGCCCCGGCCGGGGGCGCGGACGAGGCGTCCGACGGTGCCGCGGAGGGCGCGTCGGCCGCCGCGGACGCCGGGGGCGGCGACGCCTCCGAGCTGGTCGTGGTGCTCGGCATCGCAGGCGGCGTCGTCGTGCTCGCCGGCGCGGCGGTGCTGGTGGCGCTGCGGCTCGCCCGACGTCGCGGCTGACGCGCCGCACCCCGCGACCTGTCAGGGCCAGGGTCGGAATGACCGCCGCGCCCTGGCCCTGACGGGTCGCCGTCGTGATGCTCCCGGGCGTCCGCGTCGTCGTCGGGTCGTCGTCGGTCGTCCCCGGACCGCGCCGGAGCCGCCTACGATGCCGAGCATGGATGCGGGGCAGATCGTCGGGATCGTGACGGGCCTGGTCGTGGTGGTCGTGCTGGTCACGGCGGTGGTCTTCTGGGCGGCACGACGCCGCAGGGCGGCGCGCGGGCGGGCACAGGACCTCGAGGCGGAGCTGCAGCGCCTCGGCCTGGAGGCGGGCTCCGCCCTGGTGCGCGCGGACGAGCGGGCCCGCCTCGCGGAGGACGAGCTCGCCTTCGCCCAGGCGGAGCTCGGCGACCGGGAGACGCGCGAGCTCGCGCCCACGCTGCGGCGGGCACGCGAGCGCCTCTCCGAGGCGTTCCACCACAACCAGCTCCTGCACGACCACGTCCCGGACACCGACCAGCAGCGCCGGGAGTGGTCGGCGCGGATCGTCGACCTGTGCCGGTCGGCCGACGCGTCCTTGGACGAGCTCGACCGCGGGCTCGCCGCCCTGCGGCAGACGGTCCGCTCGACCCCCGACGCCGTCGACCGGGTCGACGCCGAGCTGGCCCGGGTGCGCGAGGCCGTGCCCGCGGCACGCGCCGACCTCGAGCGGCTGCGCGAGCAGTACGCCGAGCGGGCCCTGCTGCCCGTCGCGGACAACCCCGAGCAGGCGGAGCGCCTGCTCGAGTTCGCGGGTCGCAGCACGGCGGCGGCCCGCAAGCGCCTCACGACCCAGCAGGTCGCGGAGGCCGGTGCCGCGGCCCGCGCGGCGGAGGAGGCCGTGCGCCGCGCCGAGGGGCTGCTGCGCGCCGTCGACGACTACGAGGCCGAGGCGCTGCGCGCGGAGGCGGCGCTCGGCGCGATCGTGGCGGAGTCCCGTGCCGAGCTCGC
>JADHZE010000388.1 GCA_026934365.1 Isoptericola sp. QY 916
AGGTCGGGGGCCGCGGTGTCCGCGTACTCCAGCACCTCGTGCACGAGGGTGCCGAACCCCGTCCCGGCCGGCAGCCCCGACATCGGGGACGGCAGGTCGGCGCCGGGCACGTCGCCGGTCGCGGCGTCGGCCGGACCGCCCGGCCGGACCGCGGTCGGTGCGGCCTCGGCCGGCTCGTCCTGCAGGCCACCGCCCTCCGGCTCGGACTCGACACCGCCCGGGGCGGGCTCGGCCGTGCCCGGCGTTGGCGTCAGTCCGCCCGGGCGACCGGCGTGCGCCCCGGCGGTGAGCGCGGAGTACGACGCGCGCCGCCACGTCGGGTCCGGCACCCGGTCGAGGTGCGCGACATCCAGCGCAGGCTCGTCCTGGGCGGGCGGCCGCCAGCGCTCGGCGGACGGCGTGCCCGGCACCTCCTCGACGGCGATCGTGCCGCCGGAGCCCTGGGCGAGCGTCCCGAGCGACGCCCGGACGGCGTCGTCGCGCATCGCCTGCTGGGGCGCGTGCGGCGCGGGCTCGCCGCCGAGCGTGCGGTCCCCCAGCACGACGCGGGTCAGGCCCGCCTTCGCGGAGTTCGCCTTCGACGGCGCCCAGTGCGCCACCACCTGGTGCCGGGCGCGGGTCAGCGCCACGTACAGCAGGCGCAGGTCCTCGCCGCCCTCCTCCCGGCGGTGGCGTTCCAGGGCGGCGTCGTACCCGAACGAGCCGGGGCCGCCCACGTGCAGGATGCGGCGCCCGTCGCCGGCGTGGAACCGCAGCACGTCGGGCTGGCGCGGCTCGAACCGGTCCCAGGCGAACGGCACGTACACGACGCCGAACTCCAGGCCCTTGCTGGCGTGCACGGTGACGACCTGCACCGCCGCCGCGTCCGTCTCCAGGCGGCGGCTGCGCTCCTCGTCGTAGTCCTGGGCGGCCTCGCGGATGCGCCGCCGCAGCCACGCCGTGAGCGCCGAGGCACCCAGGCCCTCCGTGACCGCCGCGGCGTGCAGCACCTCGCCCACGTGCCGCAGGTCGGTGAGGTGGCGCTCGCCGGTGCTGGTGCGCATGAGCCGCTCCGCCAGGCCGTCGCGGGTCACCGCCTCCTGCAGCGCGGCGACCCCCCGCGACCACAGCAGCCGCGACCAGCGCCGCACCGTGTCGGCGAGCGCGTCGTGCGCGGCGTCGTCCGCGGTCGCGAGCCGCTCGGCGTCCCAGCCGACGAACGGCGTCAGCGCCAGGGCGGCGGCCCGCCCGTGGGCGCCCGGCTGCTCCAGCGCGGCGAGCAGGGTGAGCCAGTCGCGGGCCGACGGCGTCGCGAACACGCTCGACAACCCCGAGACGACGGCCGGCACGCCGCGCTTCGTGAGCTCCGACCGGACCGCCTCGGCCTGCGCGTTCGTGCGGGTCAGCACCGCGACGTCGCGCGGTTCGAGCGGACGCCACGCGCCGTCCTCGGCCCCGGTGTCCCGGTCCACCAGCCGGTCGCGGCCCAGGCGTGCGGCGATGTCGGCCGCGACGTCCGCGGCGACGAGCTGGCGCGGCGGACCGACCGGCGGCGTCTCGCCCGGCGAC
>JADHZE010000389.1 GCA_026934365.1 Isoptericola sp. QY 916
CGCCGTCGCGAGCCCGCCGGCGGCCTGCGCCGGCCCGCGCGGGTCCACCGAGACGACCTCGCGCAGACGGGTGCCCACCTCGTCCTCGTCGGCCGGCTCGGGTGCGCCGCCGTCGTCGTCGCGCACCTGGCCGCGGTCGTCCAGGAGGTCGATCGGCGTGACGGCGAACGACAGGTCCGTCTGCACGGCCTGCAGCGCCCGGGCGAACGCCAGGGCCGTCGGGTACCGCGCCTCCGGGTTCTTCGCCATCGCCGTGCCGAGCACGCGCTCGAGCGCCGCCGGCACGTCGTTGCGGCCCGTGGGCTGCAGCGGCGCGGACTCGATCCGCGCCACCAGGTCGGCGCTGGAGTTCGGCCCGCCCGGCACCTCGAACGGCGTGCGCGACGCGAGGAGGGAGTACGTCGTGGCCGCGAGGCCCCAGACGTCGGTCGCGACGGACGTGCGCGGCGGCTCGGCGAACGACTCGGGGGGCGACCACGGGATCGACATGCCCTCGGCGAGCCCGGCGTCGTCCAGCGTGGACGAGATGCCGAAGTCCGTCAGCGCCGGGTGCCCGTACTCGGTGACGAGGATGTTGGCGGGCTTGATGTCACGGTGCAGGATGCCCGCGCGGTGCGACGTCTCGACCGCGCCCGCGACCTGGACGGCGATCCGCAGCACGTCCGGCACGCTCAGCCGCTCGCTGCGGTACCGGGCACCCAGGTTGGGCCGCGAGCAGAACTCCATCGCCAGGTACGGGCGCCCGTCCGCGGCCACGTCGGCCTCGTACATCGTCACGATGGACGGATGCGTGGACAGCGTGGCCATGAGGTCGGCCTCGGCCTCGAACGCCTCGCGCTGGCCCTCGTTCGTCCACTCGTGCAGCAGGACCTTCACGGCCACCCGGCGACGTGGCCGGCGCTGCTGGTAGAGGAAGACGTCGGAGAAGCCGCCCGAGCCGATGATCGAGACGTACTCGAACCCCTCGATCTCCGGCGGCGGTGACGGCGGACGCTTGCGGCTCACTCAGAGGATCCCTTCGAAGGTCAGCGTCACGCCGTCACCCAGGTCGACGACGTCGCGCGAGACGACCAGGACGGGCTCGCCCGGGTGCAGGCGCAGCGGCGGCTGCCCCGACCGGAGGAGGGTGGTGCCGTTGGTCGTGCTCATGTCGCTGACGAGCACGTGCCAGCCCTCCAGCCGCACCTCCACGTGGGAGCGGGAGATGTCCTGCTGCGGGCTGGGGACGGTCACCAGCCGGGGCAGGTCGTCGCCCGTGGCGCGCGGCGACCGGGGGCGGCGGCCGACGACGACGGGGCGGTCCAGCGTGACGCGGGGCCCGCCGGAGACGCCCATGACGCCGAGAGCGGGGCGCGGCACCTGCCGCGCGTCCCCCACGAGCGACTGCCCGCAGGTGGCGCAGTCGTCCCGCTGGGGCGGGTTGGGGTGCCCGGCCGTGCACAGGCGCGCCAGGATCATCGGCCGGCCGGGCTGCGGGCCGGGGGCGAACGAGGGGCCGGGCGGCGCGGCCGCAGGGTCCGGCG
>JADHZE010000039.1 GCA_026934365.1 Isoptericola sp. QY 916
CGACGTCAAGCGCGCGCTGCAGGAGCTGCCCGACGTCGGCACCTCCGTGCCGCTGTCCACCGCGCTCGGCGTGTGGCGCGGCCTCGCGGGCCTCGCGGTGCGGCTCGCGCCCTCCGCCCGCGCGGCCGCCCTCGACCCGCTGCCCGACCGGCTGCCCACGCTCGACGCGAGCGACGTCGTCGTGCGCCGGGCCGACGACGTCGAGGTGGCCGGCACGGCGCGCTGGGCCGTGCTGGGCGCGGTGCTGCCCGTGCCCGAGGCGGAGGTCGCGGCCGTCGCCGACCTGCTCGACCTGCCGGTCGTGGGGGAGGACGGGCTGCCCGCCCCCGACGGGCCGGGCCGCGAGCGGGAGCTCGACGAGCGCGTCGCCGCCCTGGACCCGCGGCTGCCCGCGGTGTGGTTCGAGCACGGCCGGCTGTCCGTGGCCGGCAGCCCCGTGCCGTGGTGGGTGGACGCCGAGGGGCGCGCGCACGCCACCGACCGGGCCGGGCTCGCCGCCGCGCTCGCCGACGTCCTCGGCCGGCCGGACCGCTGCGCGCTGCTGGCGACCGTGCTCGCCGCGCCGGAGCGTGCCGCAGAGCTGTGGGTCACGACCGCCTGGGGCTGAGGCTCCTCGTCAGTCCTCGCCGCGGTACTCGCCGCGGTGCCTGCGCTCCCACAGCAGGCCGGCGCCGCCGAGGAGGATGCCGGCCACGCAGGTGATCACGGCCTCCTCCGGCGCGTTCCCGAGGGCGTACACGACCACCGTCGCGACGAGCGCGACCGCCCACAGGCCGATGCCGCCGAGCAGCACGCGCCGCAGGTCCACGCGCAGCGGCGGCGGACCGGGACGGCGCTCCTCGGGATGGGTGAGCAGGCGGACGAGCGAGGGCACCCGCCCATCCTATGTCTCGGCCGCCAGGACCGTGGCCCGCGGCGGCAGTCGTCCGGGGCACCCCGACCATGACGCGACGGCGCGGTTGAAGTGCGGGTGAAAGCGCAGGTCAGCGGATGAAAACGGCGTCGGGTGAAAGGCGGGGTGAAAGGCCGCCGGAAGGCTCTCCGAAAGCCCCGCGACGCTCCTACCTTGGTGACGCCACCGCACACGGGTGCGGTGCTCGACCCGGGAGAGGAGGCCACCGTGATCACCGTCTCGGACATCGGCCAGCCGCTCCGGTCGCGCACCGCCGCGCTGCGGGCCGCGCGCCTCAAGGAGGTGCGGGACTCGTTCCGCGCCGGGTCGTGGCAGACCTCCTACCGCCGCCGCCTGGTGCGCACGGACGTCGTCGTGGTGGTCGCCGCGGCCGTGACCGCGGCCGTCGTGCGGGGCGTCGTGGTGCACGACCACATCACTCCGTGGGTGCTCGGCGACCAGCTGCTGTCCGTCGTCGTGCTGGTGACCGCCTGGCTCGGCAGCCTGTGGGCCGCCCGTGCCTACGACGTGCGTGTGTTCGCGTCCGGGCCGGCCGAGTACCAGCGCGTGTTCGACGCGTCGTGGCGGCTCGTGGCCCCGCTCGCGCTGCTCGCGCTGCTGCTCGCCCGCCCCGGCATCTCCTTGTTCCTGCTCGTCGCGGTACCCACCGGTGTCGTCGCGCTCCTGCTCGGGCGGTGGCTGTGCCGCGAGTGGCTGCACCGGCGGCGGCGCGAGGGCGGCTGCGTCACCCTCGTCCTCGCGGTGGGGCTGCGGGACCAGGTCGAGCGGCTCGTGCACGAGCTCAACGACCGCCCTTCCGGCTATCGGATCGTCGGGGTGTGCGTGCCGACGTCCGACGACATCCGGCCGGGCGAGGAGATCCTCGGCGTCCCCGTCCTCGGGGACCTGCGCACCGCGGGCACGATGGCGGCCCAGGTGGGCGCCGACTGCGTGGCGGTCAGCGGGTCCGACGCGATCACCGCGGACGTCGTGCGGCGCCTCGGGTGGGAGCTCGAGCCCGTCGGCGTGGACCTCATGCTCACCGCCGAGCTGGCCGACGTCGCGGGGCCGCGCATCACCGTCACCCCCGAGCAGTCGGTGTCCCTGCTGCACGTCGACGCCCCGCGCTTCACCGGGCCGCGGTACGTGCTCAAGTCGGTCGTGGACTGGACGGGGGCCGCGCTCATCACGCTGCTCCTGCTGCCCCTGATGGCGGTGGTCGCCCTCGCTGTGCGGGTCACGAGCCGCGGGCCCGTGCTGTTCCGCCAGGACCGGGTGGGGCGCGACGGCCACACCTTCGAGATGCTGAAGTTCCGCAGCATGCGGCAGGGCGCGGACCGCGAGCACACCGTGCTGAGCGGGCCCAGCGACGGCGACGGCGTCCTCTTCAAGCTGCACGACGACCCCCGCGTCACCGCCGTCGGGCGGGTGCTGCGCCGGTTGTCGCTCGACGAGCTGCCGCAGCTGTTCAACGTGCTCGCCGGGCAGATGTCGCTCGTCGGACCGCGGCCGCCGCTGCCCGACGAGGTGTCGAGGTACGAGACCCGCGTGCGCCGGCGGCTGCGCGTCAAGCCCGGCCTGACCGGGCTGTGGCAGGTGGGCGGGCGGTCCGACCTGTCGTGGGAGGAAGGCGTGCGGCTCGACGTCTTCTACGCGGAGAACTGGACCGTCTTCGGCGACCTGCTCATCCTCGCCCGGACCGCGAAAGCCGTGGTCACCGGGCGGGGGGCGTACTGACAGGGCGTCGCCTCGCCCCGAGTCGCCGATGTGAAATCCGCGTCACCACGCGGTTTCCGTGCAGGAGTCCTTCACAGGATCTGGCACGATTCTGCCCATGGCGAACCAGACCACCGCGCCGCCGCAGGGCGAGCTGAGCGCGATCGACCGCTTCTTCAAGATCACCGAGCGAGGCTCCACCATCGGCGCGGAGATCCGCGGCGGTCTGGTGACGTTCTTCGCGATGAGCTACATCATCGTGCTCAACCCGCTGATCATCGGCACGGTGCCCGACGGCACCGGGCAGGTGCTGGGCGGCGGCACCGAGGCCACGCCGGAGTCGCTCGGCATGGTCGCCGCGGCCACGGCGCTGATCGCCGGAGTCGCGACGCTCCTCATGGGCCTCTTCGCGAACTACCCGCTCGGCCTGGCCGCCGGCCTCGGCCTCAACGCCGTCGTCGCCTACTCGATCGCCAGCATCGAGAACGTCACCTGGGCCGACGCCATGGGCCTCGTGGTGATCGAGGGCATCATCATCCTGATCCTCGTGCTCACCGGGTTCCGCGAGGCCGTGTTCAACGCCGTGCCCGTGGAGCTCAAGACGGCGATCAGCGTCGGCATCGGCATGTTCATCGCGCTGGTCGGCCTCGTCAACGCCGGCTTCGTCGTGCCCGGCGAGGGCACGATCGTCGCACTCGGCAACCTCGGCACGTGGCCGATGCTCGTGTTCATCGTCGGCCTCGTGCTCACCATCGTCCTGTTCGTGCGCAAGGTGCGCGGCGCCATGCTGGTCGCGATCGTCACGGCGACGGCGCTCGCCGTCGTGCTGGAGAACACGCTCCACATCGGTGCCAAGAGCGCGGAGAACCCGGACGGCTTCAACCTCAACGCGCCCACGTTCTCGGGCGTGGTCACGACGCCGGACCTCGGCCTGATCGGTCAGTTCTCCCTGCTGGGCTCGTTCCAGAACATCGCGGCCGTGTCCGTGGTCCTCATCGTCTTCTCGCTGCTCATCGCGGACTTCTTCGACACGATGGGCACCATGGTCGCCGTCGGCGCCGAGGGCAAGCTGCTCGACAAGGACGGCAACCCGCCGCGCACGCGCGCCATCCTCGTGGCCGACTCGCTCGCCGCCGTCCTGGGCGGCGTCGGCAGCACGTCGTCCAACACCGCGTACGTGGAGTCGACGACGGGCGTCGGCGCCGGCGCGCGCACGGGCTTCGCCGCCGTCGTCACCGGCGTCCTGTTCCTGCTCGCGACGTTCCTGTCGCCCGTCGTCGCGCTGGTGCCCTACGAGGCCGCCGCGCCCGCCCTCGTCTTCGTGGGCTACCTGATGATGGCGCAGGTCGCGGGCATCTCGTGGCGCAACGTCGAGATCGCCATCCCGGCGTTCCTCACGATCATCATCATGCCGTTCACGTACTCCATCGCCGACGGCATCGGCGCCGGCTTCATCGCCTTCGTGATCATCAAGCTCGCGCTCGGCAAGGTGCGCCAGATCCACGCGCTCATGTGGGTCGCCGCGGCCATGTTCCTGGTGTACTTCACGCTCGAGCCGATCCAGACCGCACTCGGCCTCGGCGGCTGACGACAGCGGCCCTGCACGGCCCCGGGCCGGTCCTCGCGACCGGTCCGGGGCCGTCGTGCCGTCCGAGACGCGCAGGTCTCGGCCTCGTCCGTCGTCGTGCCGCGACCTAGAGTGAGCGCGGGGCACCCTCGGGTACCTCGTCATCCCACGGGTGCCTCGACGAAGGGCAGCGAACGTGCAGGTCTCGGTGATCGGTCTGGGCTATCTCGGTGCGGTGCACGCGGCGAGCCTGGCCCACCTCGGGCACGACGTCGTGGGGGTCGACGTCGACGCCGCACGGGTGGACGCGCTGGCCGCGGGCAAGGCCCCGTTCTTCGAGCCGGGGCTGGACGACCTGTTGTCGCAGGTCATGGGCACGGGCCGGCTGACCGTCTCGACCGACATGGCCGCAGCCGCCGGGTCGCAGGTGCACTTCGTGTGCGTCGGGACGCCGCAGCGCAAGGACGGCCCTGCGGCGGACCTCGCCTTCGTCGACGCCGCGGTCGGTGAGCTGGTCGAACACCTCGGGACGGGTGAGATCGTGGTGGGCAAGTCCACCGTCCCCGTGGGCACCGCGCAGCGACTCGCGGGCGTCGTCGCGGCGGCGCAGCCCGGGGCGGTGCTCGCCTGGAACCCGGAGTTCCTGCGCGAGGGTTTCGCCGTCCAGGACACCCTGCGGCCCGACCGCCTCGTCTACGGCGTGCCCGACGGCGCGGCGGGGGAGCAGGCCGTGGCCGCGCTCGACGCCGTCTTCGCCGGACCGCTCGCCGCGGGCGTGCCACGCATCGTCACGGACTACCCGACGGCCGAGCTGGTGAAGGTGGCTGCCAACTCGTTCCTCGCCACCAAGATCTCCTTCATCAACGCCATGGCGGAGCTGTGCGAGGTGGCGGGGGGTGACGTCGCGCGCCTCGCGGACGCGATCGGCCACGACGTGCGCATCGGGCGGCGCTTCCTCAACGCCGGCCTCGGCTTCGGCGGGGGCTGTCTGCCCAAGGACATCCGTGCGTTCCGTGCCCGCGCCGACGAGCTCGGCGCGGGCGACGCGGTCGCCTTCCTGGGCGAGGTGGACGCCATCAACGTGCGGCGCCGCACCCGCATGGTCGACCTGGCGTCCGAGGTGCTGGGCGGGATGGTCGACGGCGCGGAGGTCACGGTGCTCGGGGCCGCGTTCAAGCCCGACAGCGACGACGTCCGCGACTCGCCCGCCCTCGACGTCGCGACCCGCCTGTCCGAGCTGGGCGCGGTCGTCACGGTCCACGACCCGCAGGCCATCGACAACGCCCGCGCCAAGCAGCCGCACCTCCACTACGAGCGTGACCTGGAGGCCGCGCTCGCCGGCGCGGACGCCGTCCTCCTGCTCACGGAGTGGAAGCAGTACCGCGACCTCGACCCGGAGCGGGTGGGGACGCTCGTCGCGCAGCGCACGATCCTCGACGGACGGAACGCCCTGGACCGCGCCGCGTGGACCGGCAGCGGCTGGCAGTATCGTGCTCTCGGCCGGCGCTGAGCCGGTCGTCCCTCCACGGATGGGTTCAGGTCTCATGCGCGTTCTGGTCACCGGCGGCGCCGGGTTCATCGGGGCGAACTTCGTCCAGCAGACGGTGTCGGAGCGTCCGGACGCCGTGGTGACGGTGCTGGACGCGTTGACGTACGCCGGGGACCGGTCGTCGTTGGACCCGGTCGCGGACCGGGTGAGCTTCGTGCAGGGGTCGATCACCGACGCGGAGCTGGTGGACGGCCTGGTCGCGGACGCGGACGTCGTCGTGCACTTCGCCGCGGAGTCGCACAACGACAACTCGCTGACGGACCCGTCGCCGTTCGTGCAGACCAACGTGGTGGGCACGTTCACCCTGCTGGAGGCGGTGCGCCGCCACGGGGTGCGGTACCACCACATCTCGACGGACGAGGTGTACGGCGACCTGCCGCTGGAGGGCGACGAGAAGTTCACGCCGGCGACGCCGTACAACCCTTCGAGCCCGTACTCGTCGACGAAGGCCGGCTCCGACCTGCTGGTGCGCGCCTGGGTGCGCTCGTTCGGCATCGAGGCGACGATCTCGAACTGCTCGAACAACTACGGCCCGTACCAGCACGTGGAGAAGTTCATCCCGCGGCAGGTCACCAACCTCATCGACGGGATCCGGCCCCGCCTGTACGGGGCGGGGCTGAACGTGCGCGACTGGATCCACGTCCACGACCACAACGCCGCCGTGTGGGCGATCATCGACCGCGGCCGCGTCGGGGAGACGTACCTCATCGGCGCCGACGGCGAGACGAACAACCTCGAGGTGGTCCGCACCCTGAACGAGCTGTTCGGGCGCGACGCGGACGACTTCGACCACGTCGCCGACCGGCCCGGGCACGACCTGCGCTACGCCATCGACGCCACGAAGCTGCGCACCGAGCTCGGCTGGACCCCGCAGTTCACCGACTTCCGCTCCGGCCTGGCCGCGACGGTCGCCTGGTACCGGGCGAACGAGGTCTGGTGGCGCCCCGCCAAGGCGGCCGTGGAGGCGAAGTACGCCCGCAGCGGCCAGTAGGGGCCGCGCGGCGTCAGGCGCGCAGCGACGCGAGGTAGTGCTGGACGCCGTCGAGGGTGGGCAGCAGACCCTGGGTCCTCGCCTCGGCGAGGCGGGGGGCGGCGGTGTCCTTGTCGGACAGCTGAGCCAGGAGGGGCGACCCGTCGCGCGCCGTCGTGGGCCACTCGATGCCGACCTCGGGGTCCAGGGGGTGGATGCCGTGCTCGTGGCCGGGGTCGTAGCCGGCGGAGCACAGGTAGAGCACGGTCGAGTCGTCCTCCAGGGACATGAACGCGTGCCCGAGACCCTCGCCCAGGTAGATGGCGCGGCGGTCGACGTCGTCGAGCAGGACGGAGTCCCACCGCCCGAAGGTGGGCGAGCCGACGCGGACGTCGACGACGACGTCGAGGACGGCGCCCTTCGCGCAGGTGACGTACTTCGCCTGGCCGGGCGGGACGTCGGCGAAGTGGATGCCGCGCAGCACGCCGGCGGCGGACACCGAGGCGTTGGCCTGCTGCAGGTCGAGCGGGTGGCCGACGGCGTCCGCGAACGGCCCGGCCTTGAACCACTCGAGGAAGACGCCGCGAGGGTCGCCGTGCTGCTGCGGGGTGATCTCGTAGGCGCCGGGGACGGCCAGCTCGCGGATCTGCACGGGGCGCTCCTTCGCGGGTCTCGGCCGGGTGTCGAGGATGGGGTGGCCCGTAGGATCCTATGGTGACCGAGACCACGACGGTGCCGCCAGCCACCCCCGCGTCCCGACGCTGGCTGGTCGTCGGCGCCGCGGGCATGCTGGGCACCGACCTCCTGGCTCGCCTCCGGGACGGCGGCGCGGACGTCGTCGGGCTGGGCCGGGCAGACCTCGACGTCACGGACGCCGACGCCGTCCTGGCCGCGGTGCGCGGGTCCGACGTCGTGGTCAACTGCGCGGCGTGGACGGCGGTCGACGACGCCGAGGCCCACGAGGACGACGCGTTCCGCGTCAACGCGACCGGGGCGGCGCACCTCGCGCGGGCCGCGCACCAGGAGGGTGCTCGCCTCGTGCAGGTGTCCACCGACTACGTGTTCGACGGCGCCGCGACCGCGCCCTACGCCGAGGACGCGCCGCTCGCGCCGGTGTCGGCGTACGGGCGCACCAAGGCCGCGGGGGAGTGGGCCGTGCGCGCGGAGGCGCCGGACCACCTGACCGTGCGCACGGCCTGGCTGTACGGGGCGCACGGGGGCTGCTTCCCCAGGACGATGGCGCGCCTGGGGGCCGAGAACGACCGCCTCGCGGTCGTGGACGACCAGGTCGGCCAACCCACCTGGACCCGTGACCTGGCCGACCTGATCGTCCGGCTCGTCGAGGCGGACGCCCCGGCGGGGACGTACCACGGCACGGCGTCGGGCCGGACGTCGTGGTTCGGGTTCACCCGCCGCATCCTCGCGTCCGCGGGCCTGACGACCCCGCTGGAGCCCACGACGTCCGACGCGTTCGTCCGCCCCGCACCGCGGCCGGGGTTCTCCGTGCTCGGCCACGGCACCCTGGCGGCCGCCGGCGTCGCGCCCATCGGCGACTGGGCGGAGCGCTGGGACGCCGCCGCGGCCGAGGTGCTGGCCTGAGCCTTTCCGGTCGTCGGCGGGCTACTGCTCGAGCAACCCGAGCAGATACGTGCCGTAGCCGGACTTGGTGAGCTTCTCGGCGCGCTCGCGGAGCTCGTCGTCCGACAGGAAGCCGCGCCGCCACGCGACCTCCTCGGGCGCGCCCACCTTGAGCCCCTGGCGGCGCTCGATCGTGCGGACGAAGTCGGACGCCTCCAGCAGGGAGTCGAACGTGCCGGTGTCGAGCCAGGCCGTGCCGCGCGGCAGCACCTCCACGTGCAGGTCCCCGCGCTCGAGGTAGGCGCGGTTGACGTCGGTGATCTCGTACTCGCCGCGCGGCGACGGTTCCAGGCCCTTGGCGATCTCGACCACGGCGTTGTCGTAGAAGTAGAGGCCGGGCACGGCGTAGCTCGACTTCGGCTGCGCCGGCTTCTCCTCCAGCGACACGGCGCGCCCGTCGGCGTCGAACTCGACCACGCCGTACGCCGTCGGGTCCGCGACCCGGTAGGCGAACACGGCGCCGCCGTCGACGGACGTGTACTTCTGCAGCTGGTCGCCCAGCCCCTGCCCGTAGAAGATGTTGTCGCCCAGCACCAGCGCCGCGGCGTCCGACCCGATGAACTCCTCGCCCAGCACGAACGCCTGCGCCAGCCCGTTCGGCACCTGCTGCACCGTGTAGGAGATCGAGATGCCGAACTGCGACCCGTCGCCCAGCAGCCGACGGAACTGCTCGGCGTCGTGCGGCGTCGTGATCACCAGCACGTCGCGGATGCCCGCGAGCAGGAGCGTCGACAGCGGGTAGTAGATCATCGGCTTGTCGAAGACCGGCACGAGCTGCTTGCTGATCCCCAGGGTGATCGGGTGCAGCCGGGTGCCGCTGCCGCCGGCCAGGATGATCCCACGCATCGTCCCTCTGTTCCTCTGTCGCTCGTGCCCAGGAATGAGTCGGTGTGTCCTCCGTGCCGTGCGTCACGACGGACGGGTCGGACCATCGTCGCGCATGTTCCGGGCATCGGCCATGACCCGAACCGCCGCAGCTGCTCCAGGGTCTCCACGAGGACACCTCCTTGCGTGCGGCGCAGACCTGGCGCCCAGGCCGTGGGACGCGTCACTCCCCGGGCGGGGAATAGAACGATTCGATAGTCTGTTGCCACGGTCGACGACACCCCGAGGAGAAGGAGATCCGTGGCCCCCGCGAGCGACGAACAAGCCGGGGAGCTCGACCGATGAGCGCCACCTTCTCCTCCCTCAGGTACACGAACTACCGCATCTGGTTCGCAGCCGCCCTCGTCGCCAACGTCGGCACGTGGATGCAGCGCATCGCCCAGGACTGGATCGTCCTCACCGACCTCAGCGACGACTCCGGCATCGCCGTCGGCCTCACCACGGCCCTCCAGTTCGTGCCGTTCCTCCTGCTGTCCCCGTGGGCGGGCGTGCTCGCCGACCGGCTGCCGCGCCGTCGTCTCCTCATGGCCACCCAGGGCGGGATGGGCGTGCTGGCCCTCGCGCTGGGCGTCCTCGTGCTGTCCGGGCGGGCGGAGCTGTGGCACGTCTACGTCTTCGCGCTCCTGCTCGGCGTCGTGTCCGCGCTGGACAACCCCGCGCGACAGACCTTCGTCGCCGACATGGTGCCGGCCTCCAAGCTGCCCAACGCCGTCGGCCTGAACAGCGCGTCGTTCAACGCCGCGCGCCTCATCGGGCCGGGCGTCGCCGGGCTGCTCATCGCCGCCGTCGGCGCCGGCTGGGTGTTCATGATCAACGGCGTCACCTTCGGGGCGACGATCGCGGCCCTGGCCCTCATGCGGGTCAGGGAGCTGCGGCCGCAGGCGGCGGCGCCGCGCGCCAAGGGGCAGATCCGCGAGGGCGTGCGCTACGTGCGCCAGCGGTCCGACATCGTCGTGATCATGGTCGTGATGTTCGTCGTCTCGACGTTCGGCCTGAACTTCCAGCTCACCTCGGCGCTCATGGCGCGCGTCGAGTTCGGCCGCGGGGCGAGCGAGTACGGCATCCTCGGCTCGGTGCTGGCGATCGGCTCCCTCGCGGGGGCGCTGCTCGCCGCCCGCCGGGACCGCCCGCGGGTGCGCCTGGTGATCGGCTCGGCGTTCGCCTTCGCGGTCACGACGGCGGTGCTCGGGCTCATGCCGACCTACTCGTCGTTCGTGCTGGCGTGCATCCCCGTGGGGCTGGCGTCGCTGACGATGATGACGGCGGCCAACAGCGCGCTGCAGGTCTCGACCGACCCCGTGATGCGCGGCCGGGTGATGGCGCTCTACATCATGATCTTCCAGGGCGCGACGCCGATCGGGTCGCCGATCGTCGGCTGGATCGGCGAGGCGTGGGGCCCTCGCTGGTCGATCCTCGTGGGCTCGATCGCCACGTTCCTCGTCGCCGCCGGCGCGACCGTCTGGGCGGTGCGGCGCTGGCACCTGCGGGTGCGCTACCGGGTGCTGTCCCGGCCCCATCTCGAGGTCGTCTACCTCGACCGCGAGGTGCTCGACGGCGTCACCACGCGCGACGGTGTGCGGCGCGAGCTGAGCCGCGCCGACGCCGAGCGGGTGCCGACGACGGCCTGACCCGCTCGGACGGCGCCCGGACGACCGCTCAGTGCCGGTGCGCGGCCGGCTCGTGGCGGGAGGAGCGACGCGGCGGCGGGGTGATCCCGTCGGCACGCCGCTGCATCCGCGCCTCGAACTCCTGCTGGTCGCGCATCTCCTCCTCGTTCGGCCACATCAGGACGACGAAGATGAGCGCGACCGTGAGCGCCGCGATCCCGAGGATGAGCGGGCCGAGCAGGTCGATGGCGGTGGTGCCGGTCGTCGGCACCCCCGGCGTCCCGGTGATCGTCAGCGCGGCCATGCCGGTGTAGTGCATGCCGCTGACGGCGACGCCCATGATGAGGGCCGCACCGAGTGTCGCGGCGCGTCCGCGCACGTTCACGCTGAGCCAGAGGGCCGCCGTCGCCGCGACGATCGCGATGAGCACCGACAGGCCCACCACGGGCAGCGAGAACTCCATGTGGCCGGTCATGCGCATGGCGGCGATGCCCATGTAGTGCATCGCGGCCACGCCGAGCCCGGCGACGATGCCGCCGGAGACCAGCCACAGGGGCCGGTCGCCCGCGAAGCCGACGAGGAACAGCCCGAGCGCGACGACGACCACGGCCACGAGGGCGCTGAGGATCGTCTGCGGCACGTCGTAGTTGATCGGCATGTCCGTGACCGTGAAGCCGAGCATGGCGATGAAGTGCATGACCCAGACGCCCGTGCCGCCGATCGCGACGGAGGCCACCAGCAGCCATGCCGCGCGCGTCGTCGTGTCCGTCGCGGCGCGGGCGCGCGCCGTCGCGGACAGGCCGGTCGCCGCCCCGAGGCACGACGCGACGTACGCGAGCAGCGGGGTGATCAGCCCGTAGGTGAAATGGTGCATCTCCGGCATGCGGGGTCTCCCGGATACATCGCCTGTCTGTGACGAGGCGGCACGTTATCAGCCCGTGACCTGGTGGGTGAAAAACGTCCGCTGACCGGGGGTGATGCAAGGCGTGTCCGGGTGGGGCCGCCGGCGGAAGCGTCAGCCGAGGTGCGCCACCACGTGGTCGACGCACGCCGTGAGGGCACGGACGTCGTCGGGTTCGACGGCGGGGAAGACGCCCACGCGCAGCTGGTTGCGGCCGAGCTTGCGGTACGGGAACACGTCCACGACGCCGTTCTCCCGCAGGACGCGCACGACGGCGGTGGCGTCGATCGCGTCGTCCAGGTCGATCGTCGCCACGACCGTGGACCGCTCGGCCGGGTCGGCGACGAAAGGCGTCGCCCAGTCGCGCGCGTCCGCCCAGTCGTAGAGCACGCCGGCGGACTCTCCCGTGCGCGCGCTCGACCACGCGAGGCCGCCCTGCTCCAGGAGCCACTCGACCTGCTCGGCGAGCAGCACCAGCGTCGCGACCGCCGGCGTGTTCAGCGTCTGATCGAGGCGAGAGTTCGCGAGCGCGGTCGTCAGCGACAGGAACTCCGGCACCCACCGCCCGGTGGCCGTCCCGGCGGACGCCTCCACGCGCTCGGCGCGCTCGACCGCGGCGGGCGAGCAGGCGGCGAGCCACAGGCCGCCGTCGGCCCCGAAGACCTTCTGCGGGCCGAAGTAGTAGACGTCGGTGTCGGCGACGTCGACGGGCAGCGCGCCCGCGCCCGACGTCGCGTCCACGAGCAGCAGGGCCCCGTCGGCGCGCGCGCCGGGCACCTGGCGCACCGGCGCCATCGCCCCCGTGGAGGTCTCGTTGTGCGGCGTCGCGTACACGTCGACGCCGTCGACCGGCGTGAGGTGCGCCACGGTGCCGGGCTCGGCCGACACCACGTCCGGGTCGGCGAGGAAGGGCGCGCGCGTCGTCGCCGCGGCGAACTTCCCGCCGAACTCCCCGAACACGGCGTGCTGCGCGCGGCGCTCGACGAGGCACGCGGCGGCGACCTCCCAGAACGCCGACGAGCCGCCGTTCCCGAGCGCCACCTCGTACCCGTCGGGCAGGGCGAACAGCTCGCCGAGGCCTGCGCGGACGCGCCGCACGAGGTCCTTCACCGCCGGCTGCCGGTGCGACGTCCCCAGCACCGGGGCCGCCGGGTCGCCCGCCGCGGCCAGCGCGGCCACCTGGGCGGGGCGCACCTTGGACGGGCCGGAACCGAACCTGCCGTCGGACGGGAGCAGCGACGCGGGGATGACCACGCTCGGGTGGCTCGAACGGCTCGGGTGGCTCGACGCAGCGGGCATGGTGTCTCCGGTTCCGGGCGAGTGGGAGCGGTCGTGGGTGGGGCAGGGCAGGATGTCTCGTCGGGAGCGCGCACGACGGCGCCGCGCGACCCGTCCTGCGCCCACGCGTGCGAATAGACTAGGCCGCGCCGAAAGACGGGAGTGGACGTGACCGACCTGATCGACACCACCGAGATGTACCTCAAGACGATCTACGAGCTCGGTGAGGAGGGCATCCCGCCGCTCCGCGCCCGCATCGCGGAGCGACTGGGGCACTCCGGGCCGACGGTGTCGCAGACGGTGGCGCGCATGGAACGCGACGGTCTCGTCGTCGTGACGGGCGACCGGCACCTGGAGCTCACCGAGGCCGGGCAGGCCAAGGCGACCCGCGTGATGCGCAAGCACCGCCTCGCCGAGCGGCTCCTCACCGACGTCATCAAGCTCGACTGGGAGCACGTGCACACCGAGGCGTGCCGCTGGGAGCACGTGATGAGCGACCTCGTCGAGAAGCGGCTCGTCACCCTGCTCGACCACCCCCACGTCGACCCGTACGGCAACCCGATCCCGGGGCTGTCCGAGCTGGGGGAGCAGTACCAGGACGTGCCGTTCCTGGAGGGCGTGCAGTCCCTGCCGGGCGTGCTCGAGGCGCGCCGGGCGAAGGGCCTGACGGACGGCGACGGTGTCGAGCTGGTGCTCCAGCGGATCGCCGAGCCGCTCCAGGTGGACATCGAGCTGCTGGCGCGTCTCGCCGAGTCCGGCCTCGTGCCGGGCGCGCAGATCGTCGCGCGCACCGCGGGCGAGGACGTCGCGGTGGAGGTCGAGGGGTCCGGCATCGTGCTCGACCTGCCCGAGGAGCTGGCCAAGCACCTGTTCGTCGCGAGCCGCTGACCTGCGGTCCGGCTCCTGCTCCGGGCCGGCACGCCACATCGTGACCGCAGCGTGACATCGCCCGGGGTTGTCCGGTACGGTCGGGGCGCTCGCCGGAGTTCATCCTGCGGGCGCTCGACCGGACCGCCGAACCCTGCCACCGGCCGAGCTCCACGGACATCCGCACGGCAGGAGCGGGGGACCCACTTCGGGCGTCGGAGACGACGTCCTCGGGGTGAAGCCGGACGGGCCCGGTCACGGGAACGGACGGCCGGGTGTTTCTCCCACCCGAACCCGACAGCTGACCTCGCAGGCGACAGGAGAGGTAGACACGTGAGCGCACGCACGAACCACGGCCGGCACCGCGCCGCCCGTCGTCCGATCGCCCTCGCCCCGTCCGGCGCCGCAGGCCGCCGTGTGGCCGTGGCCGCCGCCGCCGGTGGCCTCCTGGTCTCGACCTTCGCCAGCGCGGGTGCCGCGCAGGCCGCCCCGGTCGACACCGACGCCGCCAAGAAGCTCAGCACCGTCGACCTCGGTGCCCTGACCGACCAGGCCCGCGAGGCCCTCGAGGCCGCGCCGGTCGTCACCGTCGACGCCAAGGCCAAGGTCGACGTCGAGAAGGTCACCGCCAAGATCGCGGCCGAGGCCGAGATCACCCCGGCGCCCGAGCCCGAGCCGGAGCCCGTCGTCGAGCAGGTCGCCGACACGTCGTCCACCGACGACGCGTCCCGGTCCTCGGAGACGGCGTCCCGCTCCGACGAGCGCGAGGCCGTCGAGGCGCCGGCGTCCGCCAACGGCTCCGCGATCGTCTCCATCGCGATGCGCTACGTGGGCGTCCCGTACGTCTCCGGCGGCAGCAGCCCGTCCGGCTTCGACTGCTCCGGCCTCACCCAGTACGTCTACGCGCAGGTCGGCATCAACCTGCCGCGCACCTCGTCCGCCCAGCGCAACGCCGGTACCGTCGTCTCCGCCTCCGAGGCGAAGCCGGGCGACCTGGTCTGGACCCCGGGTCACGTCGCGATCTACGCCGGCGACGGCATGCAGATCGACGCCCCGAAGCCGGGCGACGTCGTGAAGTACCGCGCCATCTGGCAGTCCAACCCCACCTTCATCCGCGTCGGCTGAGTCCGTCCGACACGCTCCCGGAGCCCCGTCGCGCCCTGTGCGCGGCGGGGCTCCGTCGTGCGCGGGTAACCGGTTCGACCTGGGTGGATGTGACCTACGGCACGGTCTCCACAGGTGCTGTGACCGAAACGTGACATCGACTCCCGGGTCCGCTACGGTGTCAACCACTCGGCGGGTGATCCGCCGGGTCTCGACCGGAACGCCGAGCCCTGCAGCCGGTCGGGGACCTTGACCGCACGCAGGGGCGGGGGACCCAATTTCGGGCGCTGTTCCACGGCGTCCTTGGGGTGAAGTCGCACGGACCTGGTCCGTGAGGCCGGGTGTTTCTCCCACCCGAACCCGACAGCTGACCTCGTAGGCGACAGGAGAGGGAACACGTGAACGCACGTACCACGCGCGCCCGGCACCGTGCCGCGCGCCGTCCGCTCGGCGGGCTGGTCCAGAGCGTCAGCTCCTCGGTGACCGGTCGTCGGGCCGTCGTCGCCGCAGCTGCCGGTGGCCTGCTCGTCTCGACCTTCGCCAGCGCGAGCGCCGCCCAGGCGGCCCCGGTCGACACCGACTCGGCGAAGAAGCTCAGCACCGTCGACCTGGGCGCCCTGAGCGACCAGGCCCGCGAGGCGCTCGAGGCCGCCCCGGTCGTCACGGTCGAGGCCAAGGCCAAGGTCGACGTCGAGACCATCAGCAAGAAGGCGATCTCCAAGTCGGAGATCACCCCGGCCCCCGAGCCGGAGCCTGAGCCCGAGCCGGTCGTCGAGGAGGAGAGCACCGAGCGCTCCACCCAGACCGTCTCCCGCACCGCGGAGCGCACCGAGGCGCCGGCGGCAGCCGAGACCTCGTCCAGCTCGTCGCTCGGCCAGCAGGCCGTCTCGATCGCGATGCGCTACATCGGGACGCCCTACGTCGTCGGGGGCGCCAGCCCGTCCGGCTTCGACTGCTCGGGCCTCACGTCCTACGTCTACGGCCAGCTCGGCATCGACCTGCCCCGGACCTCGTCCGACCAGCGCTACGCCGGCACGGAGATCCCCTTCTCCGAGCTGCAGCCGGGCGACCTCATCTGGAGCCCGGGCCACATCGGCATCTACGCGGGCGACGGGATGGTCGTCGAGGCCTCCCGCCCGATCAACTGGGAGACCGGCTACCACAAGATGTGGCAGTCCGAGTCGGAGGCCGTCGCCCTGCGCGTGTTCTGACGCCACGCGGCCAGCCGCACCCGGACCTCGTCGACCCTCGTGCTCCCGAGCACGGGGGTCGACGTGTCTGAGCGCCGCTTTGCTGTGCCTTGCGCCATCCTTTCGCTACGCTTGAACCAGGCGCCCTCGACGACGAGGGTGAGCTCCTCGCCAGCGGACAGGAGGCGCGAGATGACACGGCCTGAGGTCGTCCTGGTAGGTGTCGACGGGTCTGCAGCCAGCCTGCACGCCCTCGACTGGGCTGCCGCGTACGCGCGGCGTGTGGGATGGGGGCTGCACGTCGTCTGTTCCTACTCGTTGCCGTCGTTCACGGCCGCGTCGCTCGACGGCGGGTACGCCGCCCTGGACGACACCGCGATCCAGGAGGGCGCCAAGGCGGTCCTCGCCGAGGCGGAGGAGCGCGTCGCCGCCAGCGGGGTCCCGGTGACCGGCACTGTGGCGACGGGAGACGCCGCCGGCGTGCTCGTCGAGATGTCGCGCGAGCACGCGCTCGCCGTCGTCGGTACCCGGGGCAAGGGCGGGTTCACCGAGCGGTTGCTCGGCACCGTCTCGTCGGCCCTGCCAGCGCACGCGCACTGCCCCACGGTGGTGGTGCCGTACCGCGGCGACGGCGGCGGCAGCACCGACGCCGCGGAGCGTCGCGACGGCGACGCGGTGCACGAGGTGCGCCGCATCGTCGTGGGGGTCGACGGGTCGCCGTCGGCCGAGGTCGCGCTGAAGCACGCCGTCGCGCAGGCGAGGGCGTGGGACGCGGAGCTCGTCGCCGTCGCCGGCGTGCCGCTCGGGGGCGGGGCGGGGATCCTGGCCTGGCTGCCGTCGCAGATCGACCACGAGACCGTCCTTGCCGACGTCAAGGCCGGCCTCGACGTGACCGTGGACCGAGCCCAGGCGGCGAACCCGGGCGTGACGATCAAGCGGCACGTGCTCGACGGCACGGGCGCCGAGCTGCTCACCGAGTTCTCCACGGGCGCCGACCTCGTCGTGGTCGGCTCCCGCGGACGCGGGGGCTTCCGCGGTCTGCTGCTCGGGTCCACCAGCCAGGCGGTGCTGCACCACTCCGCCTGCCCGGTGCTGGTCGTGACGCGCAAGTGCGACGAGGAGCTCGACCAGGACGGCACAGACTCCGCCTCCGCCGCCTGACGCTGTGAGCGGGCGTCTGGCCCCGATTCGTGACCGAATCGGGGCCAGACGCCCGCTCGCAACAGTCGGGCGGGGTCAGTGGCGGGTGCGGTACAGGTGCATGGTGATCGGGCCGAAGACGGCGGTGAGGACGACGGAGGCGACGAGCACCCAGACGATCTCGCCGCCGTCGGGGGTGCCGGCCATCAGCCCGCGCACGGCGGTGACGAGGTGCGTGACCGGGTTGATCTCGACGAATCGCTGCAGGGCGGCGGGCATCGTCGAGGGGTCGACGAAGATGTTCGACGCGAACGTCAGCGGCATCAGCACCATCATCGACACGCCCATCACGGCGTTCGGGGTGCGCAGCAGCAGGCCGAGGATCGTGAAGATCCAGCTCAGCGAGAAGGCGAAGACGAGCAGCAGGAGCACGCCGAGCACGACGCCGACCCCCCCGCCGTCGGGGCGGAACCCGAGGATCAGGCCGAGCCCGATCGTCATGACCGACGCGATGGAGTAGCGCACGGTGTCGCCCAGCAGGGCGCCGACGATGGGCGCCGGCCGCCAGATCGGCAGCGAGCGGAACCGGTCGAAGACGCCCTTGGTGATGTCCGTGTTGAGCGTGTAGCCCGTGTACACGGTGACGATGACGATGGTCTGCACCAGGATGCCGGGCAGCAGGAACTGGATGTAGGCGGACGTGGACCCGGCGAGCGCGCCGCCGAACAGGTACGTGAACATCAGCGTGAAGATCACGGGGGAGACCAGCACGTCGAACAGTTGCTCGGGCACGTGCTTGATCTTCAGCAGCGCGCGCCACCCGAACGTCAGGGTCATGGAGAGCGCGGACGGTCGCGAGGGCGGCTCGGTGAGCGCGACGGCCTGGCGCAGCGTGGTGGTCGCGATCTCGGTGGGTTCGGCGGACGCGGTCATCGGGACACCTCCTGGGCGTCGGCGGGCTCGGCCTCGTCGTCGGCCGGCAGCGGCTTGCCCGTCAGGGTGAGGAACACCTCGTCGAGGCTCGGCTGGCCGAGCGTGAACTCCGGCACGGCGATGCCCGCCTCCCCGAGCGCGGGCAGCAGCTGCGCCACCGAGTCGGCGCCGTCGTCGGGGACGCGGGCCGACAGCGCGTAGGGATCGGTGGGCAGGGTGGGCTCGGTGCCCAGCACCTTCTCGACGACGCTCGCCGCGGCGGACCGCTGGCCGGCGTCGGCCAGCCGGATCGACACCGCCCCCTGGCCCACGGAGCGCTTGAGCTCGGTCGAGGTGCCCTCCGCGATGACGGTGCCGTGGTCGATGACGGCGATGCGGTCGGCCAGCTGGTCCGCCTCCTCGAGGTACTGGGTGGTGAGGAGCACGGTGGCGCCGTCGGCGACGAGCACCCGCACGATGTCCCACACCTGGTTGCGGCTGCGGGGGTCGAGCCCGGTGGTGGGCTCGTCGAGGAAGAGCACGCGCGGCGCCAGCACGAGCGAGGCGGCGAGGTCGATGCGGCGCCGCATGCCGCCGGAGTACGTCTTGACCTGCCGGGGGCCGGCGTCCGACAGGCTGAAGGCGTCGAGCAGTCCCTCGACGCGGCGCCGCGCCGCCGCCCCGGTGAACCCGTACAGGCGGGCCAGCATGAGCAGGTTCTCGGTGCCGGTCAGGTCCTCGTCGACGGACGCGTACTGGCCGGTGAGCCCGACGGCGGAGCGGACGGCGTCGGCGTCGGCCACGACGTCGTGCCCCAGCACGCGCGCGGTGCCGGCGTCGGGGCGCAGCAGCGTGGCGAGCATGCGCACGACCGTGGTCTTGCCGGCGCCGTTCGGCCCGAGCAGCCCGAAGACGCTGCCGGTCGGGATCCGCAGGTCGACGCCGTCCACGGCCTTGGTGACCTGCTTGCGGGTGGTGAAGTGCTTGACGAGCCCGCGGGCGTCGACGGCGAGGTCGTCGCGCGGGGGGCCGGGGTCTGACGCGGACATGGGATCTCCCGTGATGTCGGTGACGTGCGTCACGTCCCAGGCTAGGACGGACCGCCGACGCCGAACTCATCGGCGACGGACGAGGAGCGGCGCGGCGGCCGTGGCAGGGTGTCGCCCATGACCACGGAGCCGATGACCACCGAGCCCGCGACCCGCCACCTGTTCGACCCCGACCACCTCGCCGCGTGGGTCGGCACGCAGGCGGGCTTCGCGCGCGTGCCGGGCGCGCAGTACGCGGTCCGCGTCGGGGACGACGTCGTGCTCGAGGGCGCCTGGGGCGTCGCCGACGTCGCGACCGGCGAGCCGCTGCGCACGGACCACGTGTTCCGGGTGGCGTCGCACTCCAAGACGTTCACGGCGACGGCGGTGGCCCGGCTCGCGGACCGCGGCGCGCTCCGCCTCGACGACCCGTTCGACGCGCACCTGCCCGACCTCGCGGGCACCGCCGTCGGGCGGGTCACCCTGCGCGAGGCGCTCGGCCACACCGGCGGCGTGCGGCGCGACGGCACCGACGCCGACTTCTGGCAGCTCGGCGCGCCGTTCCCGGACCGGGTCGCCCTGGTGGCGGCGGTGCGGGCCGACGGGCCGGTCCTCGGCCGCGGCGAGGGCTTCAAGTACTCGAACCTCGCCTACGGGTTGCTCGGGCTGGTGGTCGAGGCGGTCACGGGGACGGCGTTCGCGCGGCACGTGCGCGACGACCTCCTCGCCCCGCTCGGGCTGGGGCGCACCACGCCCGAGCTCGACGACGCCGCGCCCGCCGTCGTCGGGCACTCCGCCCTGGGCGTCGCCGACGACGGGCGGCTGCCGGTCGCGCCCGTGCGCACGGGCGCGCTGGCCGCGGCGACGGGGTTCTGCTCGACGGCGGCCGACCTCACGCGGTGGTTCGCGGCGCACGCCGAAGGCTCCGGCCTGCTGCGGCCGGAGACGCGTCGCCTGCTGCAGCGGGACGAGTCGGCGATCGACCGCCCGCACGCCCGGCCGCGGCGCTACGGGCTGGGCTTCGAGGCGCGCGAGATCGAGGGCCGTCGCGTCGTCGGGCACGGCGGCGCGTTCCCGGGCCAGCTCAGCCGCACCTGGGCCGACCCGGCCGGGGGCGTCGTCGTGTCCGTGCTGACGAATGCGGTCGACGGCCCGGCCGACGCGATCGCGACCGGCCTGTTCGCGCTGGTCGCGACCGCCCTCGACGCCGGCGCACCCACGGCCGAGGAGGCCGCCGTCCTGGGCCGCAGCACGGGCCGGTTCGCCAACCTGTGGGGCCTGACGGACCTCGTCCGGCTGGGCCGGGACGTGTGGCTGATCGACCCGCGGCGCGAGGACCCGCTCGCCGGCGCCGAGCGCCTGGTCGTCGACGGCGACGCCCTGCGGCTGCCCGTCGAACCGGGGTTCGGGGCGCCGGGGGAGCCGGTCGAGGTGCTGCCCGGCGACGACGGCCGGCCGGCGGGGATCGTCGTCGCCGGGGTCACCTCGTGGCGTGCCGAGGACTACGAGAGCGAGCGCCGCGCGCAGCTCGCCGCCCGGCACGGGGCGTGAGCACCGGTCACGGCTCGGGGAACGTCGGGGTGATCGGGTCGAGGCGCGGCGCCGGGGACGGGCGGGGCTCGTCGAACGTCTCGACCTCGACGGTCTCCGGCTCGAGCAGGCGGGCGACGGCGTCCTCGAGGTTGGTGCGGATCGCGGCGACGAGGCCGTCGGCGTCGCGGGCCTCGAAGCGCTCGACCAGCTCGACGTGCGACTCGGCGGCGTCCTTGCGCACGGCGTAGTCCTCGCTGAGCGTGAAGCTCGCGATGCGGACCTCCACGATGAGCGTCGTCATCCAGCGCAGCAGCCACGGGTTGCCGCCGGCCGCGACGAGCGACCAGTGCACGTTGAGGTCGGCGTCGCCCACGCGGCGGGCGTCTTCGCTGCGCTCCGCGTCGACGAGGGCGTCGTGCGCGGCGCGGACGGCCGCGACCTGGGCCGGGGTGGCGCGCTCGACGGCGAGGGGCGCGGCCGACGTCTCGACCGTCGTGCGCGCCTCGTACAGCGCGCGCACCCGGTCGGCCCCGATGCGGACCACGCTCAGCCCGCGGCCGGGCACCGAGCGCAGCAGGCCCTCCTGCACCAGGCGCTGCGCGGCCTCGCGGAACGGCCCGCGGCTGACGCCGAGCTGGCTCGACATCTCGACCTCGCGGATCGGCGACCCCACCGCCAGGGCGCCCGAGTAGACGGCGTTGCGCAGCTCGACGGTGATGAGGTCGACCGTCGACGGTCGCGTCACCGGCGTCAGGAACGGCGCGCTGCCGACGGGGGCCGGCGACGACGATGGGGTCATCTGCTCTCCTTTCAGGGCGGCCGGGGACCGTCCGACCGGGACATATCATCCCGCGCCGCGGCCTCGGCCCAGATCGTGACCCTCTTGTGACCATGGCATGACCGGCGTTTTCGGGCATGTCGGTCTCGGTCACGACGATCGTTCGTCGCGGCGACGCCACTCTGACCTGCGACGACGCCGAACGGAGCGCGTCCTGGCGACCCGCCCTCGCTGATTGTAGACAATCCGACATGTGGATACATAGATTGTCGTACCGTCGGCATCGCGGCTACCGTGTCGCACCGTCCAGACCAACGGCTCGGCGCGGACTCCCGCCGGGCGACGAAGGGAGACACCGTGTCGTCCACCAGGACCACGAAGCGCCGCCGGGCGATCCTCGCTGCCGGTTCCGTGCTCACCATGACCGCGCTGGCCGCCTGCTCGAGCGTCGACGGCGGATCGGGCGACGACGGGGGCTCGGCGCTCCAGACGATCCAGGACGCCGGCACCGTCAACGTCGCGTACAACGGCGAGAAGCCGTACAGCTACGACGACGGCGGCGAGCTCACCGGCGCGACGATCGCGCTGGACAAGAAGGTCTTCGGCGAACTCGGGGTCGACGAGGTCGAGGGCACCCAGACCGAGTGGAACTCGCTCATCCCGGGTCTCAACGCCGGGCGCTACGACACCGTGAGCGCGGGCATGTCGATCCTGCCGGAGCGCTGCGAGCAGGCGGCGTTCGCGGAGCCCACCATCATGTACACCACGGCGTTCCTGGTGCCGGAGGGCAACCCCGACAACCTCACCGACTGGCAGTCGGTGGAGGACTCCGGCCTCACCGTCGCCGTGACGAGCGGCGCGATCGAGGACGGCTACGCCCAGAAGACCGGGGTCAAGACGATCACGGTGGGCGACTCGACCGACGGCCTCAACGCCGTCGTCTCGGGCCGTGCCGACGCCTTCGCGCTGACGGGCATCTCGATCCGAGCGCTCGCCGACAGCACGGACGAGCCGGTCGAGGCCACCGACGCCTTCGTCGCGACCATCGACGACGTGCCGCAGATCGGCGCGGGTGCCGAGGTCTTCCGCAAGGGCGACACCGAGCTTCTCGAGGCGTACAACGAGAAGCTCAAGCCCATCCTGGAGGACAAGGAGCAGTGGCTCGAGATCATGGAGCCGTTCGGCTTCACCGAGGCGGAGTACCCTCCGCCCGGCCTGACCGCGGACATGCTGTGCGAGGGCGACCTCGCGAAGATCTCCGACGAGCTGGGGCTGGATTCCTGACCACATGTCGGACGATCTCCAGGCACTGATCGACAGTCTTCCCAATCTGGGCAGCGCCGTCGTCGTCACGCTCGAGATGACGATCGGTGGTGCCGCACTCGCCATGCTCGTCGCACTGGTGCTGGGGTTCGGCTCGCGTACCCGCTCCCTCTGGGTGCGCGGGCCGTCCCGCGTCGTCATCGAGTTCTTCCGGGGCACCTCGCTGGTGGTCCAGATCTTCTGGCTCTTCTACGTGCTCCCGGTCTTCGGGTTCAAGATGGAGGCGCTCGCCGTCGCGATCGTCGCGCTCGGCCTCAACTACGGCGCCTATGCCGCGGAGGTCGTGCGCGGTTCCATCGAGTCCGTCCCGACGGGCCAGTGGGAGGCCGCGACGGCGCTCAACATCGGCACGTTCCACAAGGTGCGTCGCGTGATCTTCCCGCAGGCGTGGGCCCTGATGATCCCGCAGCTCGCCAACCTGCTGATCCAGCTGCTCAAGGGCTCGGCCCTGGCGTTCTACATCACCCTGCACGACGTGTACTGGTGGATCGACGAGCTGCAGCGGGACACGAGGGACACCTTCTTCAGCTACGGCGTCGGCCTCGTCATCTACTTCGTGATCGCGTACATCCTCACGTGGGGGATGAACTGGGCCGAGGAGCGGGCCAAGCGCCGGCTCGGCCGCGGCACTCGCCCACGCCTGCGTGACGTCTTCGGCCTCAAGCCGGGCGTCCCGACGGAGATCGCCCGCGTGAAGGGGGGTGTGGCATGAACGACGACGCCATCTGGAACTGGGACACGGCATGGGATGTCCTGCCGGCACTCCTGCGCGGCCTGGTCGTCACCATCGAGGCGACGGTCGTGGGCATGGTGATCGCCTCGATCCTGGGGCTGCTCATCGCCCTGGCCATGCGTGCGCCGACGCGGTGGGTGCGCGCGCCGTTGCGGTTCGTCGTCGACTTCATCCGCATGACGCCGCTGCTGGTGCAGCTCGTCTTCGTGTGGCTGCTGCTCGTGGACGTCCCGCCGCTCGTCATCGGGTTCGGCGTGCTCGGCGTGCACTACGCCACGTACATGTCCGAGGTGTACCGGGCGGGCATCGAGGCGGTGCCGCGCGGCCAGTGGGAGGCGGCCACCGCGCTGAACCTGCCCAAGGGGCGCACCTGGCGCGCCGTCATCCTCCCGCAGGCGATCCGGAACACCTTGCCCGGGCTGGGCAACTACGCGGTCTCCATGTTCAAGGAGACGCCGTACCTCTTCGCCATCACGGTCGTGGAGATGTACCAGGCCGCCCAGCAGTACGGTGCCCTGAACTTCTCCTACATCGAGCCGCTGACCCTGGTCGGGGTGCTCTTCCTGCTGGTGAGCTACCCGACGTCGCTGCTCGTCCGCCGGATGGAGGCGCGCCTTGCCTGACCCGACGACCACGACCTCCCCTGGGAGCCAGAACATGACCAACGCCTCGAACGGCACCCCCGCCATCGAGTTCAAGGACGTCGTCAAGCGCTTCGGCGACAACGTCGTGCTGGACAAGCTGAACTTCAGCGTCGCGAAGGGCGACCGCGTGACGCTGATCGGCCCGTCAGGATCGGGCAAGACGACGATCCTGCGCCTGCTGATGACCCTCGAGGAGGCGAACGGCGGGCTCATCCTCATCGACGGTGACCCCTACACGCACGAGTACAAGGGCGACAAGTGGGTCGACATCCCGGAGAAGCGCCGCCGTGAGGTGCGCAAGCGCGTGGGGATGGTCTTCCAGCAGTTCAACCTGTTCCCCAACATGACCGTGCTGGAGAACATCATCGAGGCGCCGATCCACGTGCTCGGCAAGAGCAAGGCCGAGGCCGTCCAGCGGGCGGAGGAGCTGCTCGAGCAGGTCGGCATGACCGACAAGCGGGACTTCAAGACGAACCAGCTCTCGGGTGGTCAGCAGCAGCGCGTCGCCATCGCGCGGGCCCTCGCCATGGACCCGGAGATCCTGCTGCTCGACGAGGTGACCTCGGCGCTCGACCCGGAGATCGTGGCCGACGTGCTCGGCGTGCTCCGCGAGATCGCCCGCACCACGGACATCACGATGCTGCTCGTGACCCACGAGATGCAGTTCGCCCGCGACGTCTCCAACCGCGTGCTGATGTTCGACCACGGCAAGATCGTCGAGGAGGCCGACCCGGAGACGATGTTCACGAACCCCGGGCACGAGCGCACCCAGGAGTTCCTCAAGGCCGTGCTCGGGAACTGACCCTCCCGGGCTCCGAACAGGCGGTTGCTCCCGTTCTCGCGCGTCACGGCGCGTCAGGAAAGGAGCAACCGCCTGTTCGGCGTCTCGGGGCCCGTGTCAGGACGCCGGGGTGGGGGTCGGCGTCGCGGCGGGGTCCTGCTCGGCGTCGGGGACGGTACCCCCGGTCCCCGTGCCGGCGCCGGTGTCCGTGCCGGTGTCCGTGCTGCCGTCCGACGAGTCGGACCCGTCACCGGCGCCCTCCGCCGGCTCGTCGGTGTCGGTGCCGCCCGTGGGCTCGTCGGTCGGGGTGTCGGTCTCGGTGCCGTCCGTCGGCTCGTCGGTCGGCTGGTCCGTGGTCCCGCCGGTGGTGCCGTCGGTCGGCTCGTCGGTCGGCTGGTCCGTGGTCCCGTCGGTGGTGCCGGTGGTGGAGTCGTCGGACCCCTGGTCGCCGGTGCCCGTGCCGGAGTCGTCCTCGGGCACGTTCGTCGGGTCCTCGGCGGGGCTCGTCGGGGTGGGCACGGTGGTCGAGTCGTCGGAGCCGTTCGAGGTGCGGCTGATGCTGGTGCCGGACCCCTCCTGACCGCGCACGGCGTCGGACAGCGGCTTGCCGATGACGAGCTCGACGACCAGCACCACGCCCATGACGACGACGAACAGGGCCGCCGCCGACAGGGCCAGCACCTTCTTCGTGCCGTGCTTCTCCACGAAGCGCAGCCAGGCGTTGCGCGGCTCCGTCTCCTCGCCCTCGGGCGCGTCGTCGCCGGCGGCCGTCCCGCCGTCGGGCCCCGCGCCGTCGTCGGCCGCGAGCTCGGTGCCGACGCCGGC
>JADHZE010000390.1 GCA_026934365.1 Isoptericola sp. QY 916
TCCGCCACGGCGAGAGCGAGTGGAACGCGAAGAACCTCTTCACCGGCTGGGTGGACGTGCCGCTGTCGGAGAAGGGCACCGCGGAGGCGAAGCGCGGCGGCGAGCTGCTCAAGGAGTCGGGCGTCACCCCCGACGTCGTGCACACGTCGCTGCTGCGCCGCGCCATCAACACGGCGAACCTGGCCCTCGACGCCGCCGACCGCCACTGGATCCCGGTCAAGCGCAACTGGCGCCTCAACGAGCGCCACTACGGCGACCTGCAGGGCAAGGACAAGAAGCAGGTGCGCGACCAGTACGGCGAGGAGCAGTTCATGCTCTGGCGCCGCTCCTACGACGTGCCGCCGCCCGAGATCGAGCTGGGTTCCGAGTTCTCGCAGGACTCGGACGTCCGCTACGCCGGCGAGCCCATCCCGCGCGCGGAGGCCCTCAAGCAGGTGCTCGACCGGGCCCTGCCGTACTGGGACGGCGAGATCGTGCCGGACCTCCAGGCCGGCAAGACCGTTCTCGTCGCCGCGCACGGCAACTCGCTGCGCGCCATCGTCAAGCACCTCGACGGCGTCGACGACCAGACCATCGCCGGGCTGAACATCCCCACGGGCATCCCGCTGGTGTACGAGCTCGACGAGGAGACGCTGAAGCCGACCAACCCGGGCGGCACCTACCTCGACCCCGAGGCCGCGAAGGACGCCATCGCGGCGGTCGCGAACCAGGGCAAGTGACGCTCGCCCGCTGACGTTCTGGCACGGCCCGGCCGACGACGAACCCCCGGTCCCGACAAGGGTCCGGGGGTTCGCCGTTCTCGCTGGCAGCATGGCGACGTGACCACCGGCATCGACCTCTCCCGCGCGTACCACGACGACGTCGTCCGCCCCCTGCTGCTGGGGTGGCGTCCCGGCCTGCCGTACGCCGCGGGTCGGCTGGGCAGCGGGTCCGACGTCCTGGGGCTCGACGACGCGACGTCGCGCGACCACGACTGGGGGCTGCGGCTCACGCTGCTGGTCGACGAGCGGGACGTCGCGGCCGTCGACGCCCACCTGGAGGCCGCGCTGCCGGCCGAGCACGCGGGCCTCCCGGTGCGGTTCGCCACGACCTGGGACCCGGTGGTGCGCCATCGTGTCGAGGTCGCGACCCCGCGCGGGTTCGCGAGGTCGCGGCTCGGGATCGACCCGACGACCGACCTCGACGCCGCGGGCTGGCTGGCGCTCACCGGGCAGAGCGTGCTGGAGGTGACCGCCGGCGCCGTCTTCCACGACGGGCCGGGGGAGCTCGCCGCGGTCCGGGACCGGCTCGCCTGGTACCCGCACGACGTGTGGCTGCACGTCCTCGCGGCCGAGTGGGCGCGGGTCGGGCAGGAGCTGCCGTTCGTCGGGCGTACCGGGGTGCGGGGGGACGACGCCGGCTCGCGGGTGCTCGCGGCCCGGCTGGCGGGGTCGCTGCTGCGGCTCGGCCTGCTGCTGGAGCGGCGGTGGCCGCCCTACCCCAAGTGGCTCGGCACCGCGTTCGCGGGCACGCCCGCGGC
>JADHZE010000391.1 GCA_026934365.1 Isoptericola sp. QY 916
GGACCCCCGCGGGGGACGAGGGCGAGGCACGGCCCGAGGCCTGACCGGACCCGCGGGCGATGCCCGACAATGGTCGGGTGAGCGACTCCACCGCACCGGCCGGCCCGGCGTCCGGCACTCCGACGGGTGACCCGACCCCGCGCAAGCGGGCGCGGCGCCGTGCGGTTCGGCCGGGCACGGAGCGGGAGACGGTGCCGGGCGAGACCGCCGACGACCGCGGCGGCCACGACGACAACGACGACCGCCTGCTGCGCGACGTGCCGCCGCACTGGGGCCGACGCTGACGACGCCGCCGGCCGGCCCCGGAGACCAGGTCTCGACGGGCTCGGCCGGCGGCGTCGGTACCGCGGTCAGTACTGCGAGCGGCCGGACTGCGCGGCGAGCAGGTCGCGGATCTCCTGCAGCAGGACCGTGTCCTGCGCCAGCGGCGCCGGCTCCTCCTCCTGGCCACGGGCGCGGCGCTCGGCGAGCTTGTTCAGCGGCATCACGATGGCGAAGTACAGCGCGGCCGCGATGATGAGGAAGCTGAGGACGGCGTCGAGGAAGCCGCCGATCGACAGCACCGAGGGGCCGACGCCGTCGTGCGCGCCGCGCAGCGTGATGTCCCAGAGGTTGGTCAGGTCGGGCTTGCCGAAGATCGCGCCGATGATCGGGTTGAGGATGTTGTCGACCATCGCCGTCACGACGGCGGTGAACGCGCTGCCGATGATGATGCCGACGGCGAGATCGACGACGCTCCCTCGCATGATGAATTCCTTGAAGCCTGTGAACATGCTCTTCACGTGATTCCCCCTGTGGTGCGGCAGGCCCGGGCGAGCCGGGCGTGGGCTGACGGTCGCCGATTCTCGCGGGGGACGCGGCGGGCTGCAACGGCGACCGCGGTCGGTCATCGCACGAGCACCGCGCCGACGGTGCCCCACCCGGACGCGGCGGACAGCCCCGGCGCCTCGTCCTTGCTCACCGCCACGAGGGTGACGTCGGCCTCCTGGGACGGCGGGGTCGCGCCCGCCAGCAGGCCGCCGTCGACCGGCTCGACGGCGTCCGGCCGCGGCAGGACGAGCGCCCGCCGCGCGAGGTAGGCGTCGTCCCGCTCGGCGTCACCCTCGTCCGCACGGTCGGTGCCGGCGGCCCGCGCGGCCTCGCCGGTAAGGACCAGGTCGACGCGGTCGCCCGGCCGCAGCCAGCCCGCCGCGGTGTCCTCCAGGCGCACGGGCACCACGACGGTCCCCCGTGGGGCCTGCGCGACCACGCCGCCGCCGGGCAGCAGCCCCGGGTGGAGGGGGAGCCCGGCGGGCAGCGTGGTCACCGGTGTGCGCCCGACGAGCTCGACCGGGTCCGTGGCGACGCCGTCGGGGGCGAGGCCCACGTCCACCGGGACGGTGGTGAGGTCCGCGGCGGCCACGGGCTCGCCCGCCGGGAGCGCCCGGGCGGGGACGACGACGTCGACCGTGGGCGCCGGGGCCGGTCGCACCGCCTGCACGACGGCTGCGGCCGCGAGGCCGCAGCAGACG
>JADHZE010000392.1 GCA_026934365.1 Isoptericola sp. QY 916
GCCTCTGTCGCGGGCGCGGCGTCGTGCGCGGGCATCCCCGCGTACTCGGGCCGCGGCAGCCACAGCGGCAGCGACCGCTCCCCCGACCACGGCCGGACGCCCGCCGCCTCCAGGGCGGCGTCGTCCGCCCACACCCAGCGCGGCGCGGCGCCGACACCGCGCGCCACCGCGGCGAGCAGGTCGCCCACCGCGGTCACCGGCCCGACGGCGTCGAAGGTCCCCTCGGCGCGGCGCTCGGCCAGGTCCACCACCCAGGCTGCGAGGTCACGCACGTCGATCACCTGCACGGGGTCCGCGGGGTCGCCCGGCGACAGCACGTCGGCCGCGCCAGCCGGCACCCGACCCAGGCGCGCCGGCCAGTACGCGAACCGTCCGCTCGGGTCGCCCGGGCCCACGATGAGGCCGGGGCGCACGACGACGGCGGTGACCGCGCCGTCGCGGACGGCGTTCTCGCACGCGACCTTCATCGCGCCGTAGGCCTCCGGGTCCCCCGCCCCGTCGACGTCGTCCGGCTGAGGCTCGCGCAGCCGCCCGACGCCGGGACCGCCCGGATCGGCGTCGTCCGCGTACACGTTGACCGTCGAGACGAACACCCAGTGCGCATCGGGCAGCGCCGCGACCGCGCGTCGCACGTGCGACGGAGTGCGCGACACGTCCACGACGGCGTCGAACCCCTCCGCCGCGAGGTCCTCCCGGAACGGGTCCGCGCGGTCCAGCGGCACATGCCGCACGCCCTCCGGCACCGTCCCCGACCGGCCGCGGTTCGCGGCCACCACCTCGTGCCCGCGCGCCGCGGCGTCCGCCGCGACCGCCCTCGACAGGAACACCGAACCACCCAGCACCAGGAGCCTCATGGCCCCACCCTGGCGCACCCCGACGCCGCCCGCCCCCGCCTTCCGCCCGCGGCAGAACGTCCGGGGACGCCGACGCGCTACCGTCCGTGCCATGACCGACGCGCTGCCCGACGGGCTGCCCCCATCCGTGCCCGTCCGCGCGGCGTTCGACGTGCTCGTGCGCTCCTCCCCCGCGGCGCTCGTGCACCACGCCGTGCGCTCCACCCTGCTGGCGGCCGACCTCGGGCGGCGGCTGGCCCTCCCCCTCGACGACGAGGTGCTCGCCGTCGCGGGTCTCCTGCACGACACCGGCCTGACCGCCGGCTTCGACGCGCACGCCGAGCCGTTCGAGGTCGCGGGCGGGAACGTAGCGTGGGCGGTCGCCGCGGGCGCGGGCTGGTCGGTCGACCGTCGCGACCGCGTGGCGCGCGCGGTCGTCGACCACATGCTCGACGACGACGACGTCCCGGCGGACGAGCGCCCGGAGGGGTACCTGCTCGCCCGGTCCACCGGCGCCGACGTCAGCGGCCGCGGCCTCGAGCACTGGCACGCGACGCTCCGCGCCGACCTGGAGGCCCGCTGGCCGCGGCTCGACTTCCGCGACACGTTCAGCGCCTGCCTCCGGGACCAGGCCGCGCGCAAGCCCGCGTCGGTCGT
>JADHZE010000393.1 GCA_026934365.1 Isoptericola sp. QY 916
GAGCGCGGGCGCCGCGCCGAGGTCGCCGTCGTGCTCGCCCTCGACCCGGGCCTGGACCGGGCGGGGCTGGACCGCGTGCTCGCGCAGGTGAACGCCCGCCTCGGCGCCTCGACGGTGATCTCGGCCCGCGTGGACTCGCTCGAGCTGCGGGTGGGCGCGGCGCGCTGACCCGCGCCTCCTAGCGCGTCGGCGTCGCGGCGGGGCCGCCGTCGGAAGGCTGCCCGGACGGCTGGGCGCACGGCGGCAGCGCTCGGAACCCGTCGGCGTCGTCCAGCAGCCGCTCCAGGGTCGACAGCGGCACCAGCAGCGAGCGGCCGTCGGAGGTCTTCGCGTACACGACGCCGATCACCCGGCCCTGCTCGTCGAGCGCCGCCGACCCCGACGAGCCCGGCTCGACCGGGGCGTCGGTGAGCAGCACCTCGCCGAGGTTCTCGTGGAGCGGGTCGGTGGTCGGTCCGATGACCTCGCCGGCGGTGATCGTCAGCTCGCCTCCCTCGGGGTAGCCGACCACCGAGACGGCGTCACCGGGCCGCGGGTCGGCGTCCGCGAGCGTGGGATGGCTGGGCAGCGGTTCCTTGGTGCGCACCAGGGCGAGATCGGCCAGCGCCGCGCTGCCCGCGGCGGAGACCTCGAGGTCGCGCCCGTCGTAGGTGCTGACCTCCAGCGACTCCGAGTCGGCCACGACGTGCCGGTTGGTGACGAGCGTGTGCTCGTCGACGGCGAACCCCGACCCGGTCGACAGCCCGTCGCAGCCCACGTTCCGGATGCGCACGGCCATGCGCTGCACGGCGTCGAAGCCGTCGGGGGACAGGCCCTCCGCGCCGTCGGGCGCGAGCGACGCGGGAGCCGACGGCGCGACGCGCGTGGGGACGACGTCGTCCGGCACCGCGGGCGGCAGCGAGGGAAGCACCCCGCAGCCGGCGAGCGTCGCGGCGAGGAGGAGGGCCGGCGCCGGGCGCAGGCCCCGCGAGCGGCCCGGTCGGGTCACGGCTCGAGCTCCTGCTCGAGCTGGTCGTTCGCCTTCGAGGCCTGCCGGCACAGGGTCTCGACGTCCGAGGCGAACCGGTCGAGGTCCTTCGCGTCGTAGGAGCCGCGGTCCTCGAGGTACGTGATGAGCTGCGACTGGGCGTCGACGCAGTCGCCGAGCGCCGTGGTCACGACGCCGGCCGCCTCGCTCACGCGCCGCTGGTAGTCGAGGTACTGCTGCGAGGCGACGTTCTCGTCGCCGAGCTGGGCCTTCTCGTTGGCGAGGTCGGTGATGCGAGCCGTCGCGGTGGCGAGCTGCTCGCGGGCCGCCACGAGCTCGGCGTCGGTGGCGTCGAGCTCGGCGTCGAGGGACGCCACCCGGTCGGCGTACCCCCGCGCCTCGTCCTCCCAGGCCGCGCTGTGCGCCTGCCAGCGCGCGGTGGTCACCCACAGGTACGCGCCGATGCCGAGCGCCCCGGCCAGCAGCACGGCCAGGACGACCACGGCCGTGCGGCG
>JADHZE010000394.1 GCA_026934365.1 Isoptericola sp. QY 916
CCGCCGGCGCGTCCGGGCCCGGGGCGGGGACGAGCACGGTCCGCCCGAGCGCGACCCCGGCGTCCGCGGCGGCCAGCATCCCGACGTCCGGCGTGCCGACGAACGCGACCCACGCGCCGGACCGCGACGCCTCGGCCAGCAGCGCGAGCAGGAGCGTCGACGAGCCGCGGACGGCGAGCACCGTGCCCGCGGCCAGCCCGCCCTCGGGCAGGAGGGACGCCAGCCCCGGGTGGACCGGCAGCAGGCGGCCGCCCGGCTCCGCCGCGCGGCCTCCGTCGGCGCGCTGACCTGCGCGGGGGGCGGAGTGCGGGGTGGCGCGCTTCCCGGTGCGCTGCTCCGCCGCCCGCAGCGCGGCCCGCGCGACGGCGGCGCGGTCGACCGGTCGCTCGGGCTCGGGCTCGGGCTCGGGCTCGGGCATGGAGCGGGCCGCGGTACGCGGCGGGGCGACGACCGTCATGCGACCTCCCCCCGAGCCGGACGCCGGGCGACGCCCGGCGGACCGCGACCAGCAACGACCAGACGACGACAGCACGACGACCGTCGTCGTTCGAACGCTTGTTCGAACACTGCCAGTAGACGTCGCGACGGCGACCGCTGTCAACCGCGCAGGTCGGCCGCACGGGCGCCTCGCTCGTGTACGCTGCTGCCGACATACCGCGCAGTCGGTATGTCGGATGGACGGGCTCTCGGGAGCAGACTGGGGCCCTCAGCGACGAGGAGGTCGACCGTGCAGATCGTGGGCGCCGTGCTGGACCGCACCGGAGCACCCCCGCCGTACGCCACCTCCGGGGCGCTGCGCACCAGCACGCTCGACCTCGACCCGCCCGGGCCCGGCGAGCTCCTGGTCCGCATCGAGGCCGCGGGGCTGTGCCACTCGGACCTGAGCGTCGTGGACGGCAGCCGCGAGCGCCCCGTCCCCCTGCTCCTCGGCCACGAGGCCGCCGGGATCGTGGAGGCCGTCGGCGACGCGGCGCACGACGGCACCGATGGCACCGACGACATCGCCCCGGGACGGCGCGTCGTCCTGACCTTCCTGCCGCGGTGCGGCGCCTGCGCAGCCTGCGCCACCGACGGCCGGCTGCCCTGCACGGCCGGCAGCGCCGCCAACGCCGCCGCCACGCTGGTCGGGGGCGCGGTACGGCTGCACCGCGGCCCGGAGCCGGTCCACCACCACCTGGGCGTCAGCGCCTTCGCCACCCATGCCGTCGTGCACCGCACCTCCGTGGTCCCCGTGGACGACGACGTGCCCGCCGACGTCGCCGCCCTGCTGGGCTGCGCGGTCCTCACGGGCGGCGGCGCCGTGATCAACGCCGGCCGCCCGGCACCCGGCGACCGCGTGGCCGTCGTCGGCCTGGGCGGGGTCGGGATGGCCGCGCTGCTCGTCGCGCTCGCCCTGGGGCACGAGGTGCTCGGCGTCGACCCGGTGCCCGCCAAGCTCGACCTCGCGCGCCGCCTCG
>JADHZE010000395.1 GCA_026934365.1 Isoptericola sp. QY 916
CCCGACGGCGACCGCGCGGATCGCGTCGGGGTCCGGCGGGCGGTGGGCGGAGCGGTACAGGCACTCGACGTCGTCCAGCGTCTCGCCCAGGCCGACGCCGGCCCGCCCGCGCGCGGCGCCGAGCCGGTGCGCGGCGGCGTGGGGGGAGCGGCCCTCGTCGAAGGCCTCGACGAGGGCGTCGACGGCGGGGTGGTACCAGTCGTCGGGACGCAGCCACACCTCGGCGAGACTCGTCGCGCGCCAGCGGTCGAGCACGTCCGGGACGTGCTCGGGTGCGTCGTGCTCGGGCGCATCGTTCTCGGGCGCGCCGCGGGGCCCGCTCGTGGACCGGTTCATGTGGATGGGACCGCCATGGTCAGCCATCATGACGCAGTTGTCGGCCACTTTCATCGGTAGGTGCCCCGGGATAGCCCTCTCCGCTGCCCGAGGCACGGAAAACTGCGGGAATCCTGCGCTGTTCCTGGGGAATTTCACCCCGGAGGACGAGGCGGGGAGCACGTAGAGTACGGGAGTCTGCGGTTGGGTGCGCAGTGCAGCCAGAGTGAGGTCGGCCATGACGGACGTCTACGTGGGGTCAGACGACTCGGCGCGCAGCGACGCCGAGCTGATCCTCGACGTGCGCGGCGGTGACCTCGAGGCGTACGGGGCCCTCTACACCCGGCACGTCCCGGCGGCGCGAGCGGTGGCCCGGCAGTACGTCCGGTCGTCGGCCGACGCGGACGACCTCGTGTCGGAGGCGTTCCACCGCGTGCTCGACGTGCTCCAGCACGGCGGCGGCCCGGACGCGACCTTCCGCGCCTACCTGCTCACCGTGGTGCGGCGCCTCGCCGCCGACCTCGCGCGGGGCGTGAAGCGCACCCGCCCGACGTCCGACGACGGCACGTTCGAGGCCGCGCTCGGCCTCGTGGACCCCACCGACGTCGCCACGTTCGAGGGCTTCGAGCACTCCGTGGTCAAGAACGCCTACCAGGCGCTGCCGGAGCGCTGGCAGGCCGTGCTCTGGTACACGGAGATCGAGGGGCGTGCGCCCGCGGAGGTGGCCCCGATCCTCGGGCTCACGCCCAACGGCGTGTCCGCGCTCGCCTACCGCGCTCGCGAGGGGCTGCGGGTCGGCTACCTGCAGGAGCACCTCACGCACGCGCCCACCGACGGCTGCCGCGTCGTGAACCCTCTGCTCGGCGCCTACGTGCGGGGCGGCCTCGCCCGGCGCGAGGTGGCGAAGGTCGACGCGCACCTCGAGACGTGCGGGGAGTGCCGGTCCCTCGTGCTCGAGCTCGGGGACATCGCGCACGGCATGCGGGCCGTCGTGGCGCCGCTGGTCGTCGGGCTCGCGGGCCTCGCCGTCGTCGGCGCGCTGCCCATCGGGGGTGCGCTGGGCGGTGCCTTCGGCGGGTCCGTCGCGGCCGGGAGCGTGGGGGCCGGCAGCGCCGCGGGTGCCGGGAG
>JADHZE010000396.1 GCA_026934365.1 Isoptericola sp. QY 916
AACTACCCGCTGTCCCTGGTCCTGTCGGAGGCGCTCCCGGCGCTGCTCGCGGCCCTCGACACCGCGGGCCTGGGCGTGCGGGCGGCGGGGCTGTCCCGGCCCACGCTCGACGACGTCTACCTGCGGCACACCGGCCGCAGCCTGGAGGCGGCCCACCGGGCCGCGAGCGAGACCGCCGGCAGCGCCGGCGCCGAGGCCACGGAGGTGGCGGCATGAGCACCGCGACGATCGACCCGACCACGACGCGCCGTCCGGCCCGTCGCACGAGCGCGCTGACCCAGGCCGCGCTCCTCACGGGGCGGCAGGCCCGACAGGGCGTGCGCATCCCCGTCTTCATGGTGATGAACCTGCTGCAGCCGATGATCTGGCTGCTGCTGTTCGGGCAGCTCTTCCGGTCCGTCATCGAGATCCCCGGGTTCGCCGGGGGAGCGGACGTCAGCTACCTCGAGTACCTCACGCCGGGCGTCGTCATGATGACGGCGATGGGCGGCGCGGCCTGGGCGGGCACCACGTTCGTGCAGGACATGGACCGCGGCGTCATGGACCGCTTCCTCGCCTCGCCGACCAGCCGCGGCGCGCTGCTGTCCGCGTCGATGGCCTGGTACGCGCTGCTCGGCTGCGCGCAGGCGCTGGTCGTCGTGGGTGTCGCGTGGCTCGGCGGGGCGCGGTTCCCGGGTGGCTGGGCCGGCGTGCTCGTCATGCTGGTCGCCGTCGCGCTGCTGAGCTGCCTGTTCGCGGCGCTGTCCGGCGCCGTCGCCCTGCTCACGCGGCAGCAGGAGGCGCTCATCGGCGTCTCGCAGCTGCTGACGATCCCGCTGATGTTCCTCTCGTCGGCCGTGATGGACCCGGCCCTCGCGCCGGACTGGATCGCCACCGCCGCGCGGTACAACCCGTTCGACTGGGCGGTGGTCGTGGCCCGCGACGCGCTCCAGGGCTTCGCCGACCCCGGCACCGTGTGGCTGCACCTGGGCCTGCTCGCCGGCGCCGTCGCGGTCATGGGCGCGCTCGCGTCGTCGGCGTTCCGCGCCTACCGGCGCGCCGTCTGACGCCGAGGGAGCGGGAGCAGCAGGACTGCCGAGGTGGTACCGGACACGTGGTCTCGTACTACCTCGGCAGGTCTCGTCCTACCTCGGCAGGGTGCGTCCTACCTCGTCAGGTTCGGTATTCCCTCGGCGGGGGTGTCTGTTCGGGGCTCGACGGGGACGGTACGGTCGTCGGTCATGGAGGTCTCCGTCAGCGCGCTGCGCGCCGAGCTCAAGTCGTGGATCGAGAAGGCGCGGGCGGGCGAGGAGGTCGTCATCACCGAGCGGGGGGTGCCGGTCGCACGCCTGTCGGGGGTGCAGACCGCCGACCTCGTCGCCGGGCTGGTGCGCGACGGCCTGCTCACGCCCGCCGCGACGGAGCGGCCGGTGCACGCGGTGCCCGACGACGGCGAGGCC
>JADHZE010000397.1 GCA_026934365.1 Isoptericola sp. QY 916
GAGCCCCGCACCACCGAGCCCCGCACCACCGAGCCCCGCACCACCGAGCCCCGCACCACCGAGCCCCGCACCACCGAGCCCCGCACCACCGAGCCCCGCACCACCGAGCCCCGCACCACCGAGCCCCGCACCACCGAGCCCCGCACCACCGACACCGAGGACGACGCCCGATGACCCGCACCCTGGACGAGGCGAACCGCGCCGTCTCGACGATCATGAGCATGCCGTACGGCGTCGCGCGCAGCGCTGCCGCGGAGCAGGAGGCCGCACGCATCACCGCGGAGGGCCCGGACGAGGCCCGCGCGTACGCCCTCTTCGCGCTGGTCGACTCTTACACCTCGACGCCCGAGGCCGAGAAGGCGTTCCTGCCGTTCACCCAGCTCCTGCGCTGGTGGGACGCGCACCCGGAGCTGTTCGACGGCAGCGACACCCACTCGCTGTTCTGGTCGTTCAAGTGGATGGTGGGCCTGCTCGCGCGGTTCCCCTCCGTCCCGACCGCACAGCTCGACGCGACGCTCGACGACATGGAGCGCCGCTACGCGCTCGCCGGGAACGGGACCAGCGCGGTGGCCGGCGAGCGGTTCGCCTGGCTGCGCGCCCAGGGCGCCCCCGGCACCGAGGAGGCCTACCGGACCTGGATCACCACGCCCCGCGACTCCTTCTCGGACTGCGCCGCCTGCCTGCCCGCCGGCCAGGCGGAGTACCTCGCCGAGACCGGCCGCGTCCGTGAGGCGGCCGACGTCGTGAGCGCCGCCGTCGCGTCGGGCGCCACCTGCGGCGACGAGCCCGCGGGGATGGAGTCCCTGCTGCAGCTGCTCCTGCTGGACCTGGGCGACGCCGCGGGCGCCGCGGCCGCGCACCGCAGCGCGATGAGCCATCTCGACGCCGCGGTGTCGAAGGAGATCGCCACCTCCCGCCACGTGGAGTTCCTCGCGCGGACCGGGCACCCGGAGCGCGCCCTGCGGCTCCTGCACGCCTCCCCCGAGCACCTCACGGTGTCCGACTCGCCGGGCGAGCGCCTCGCTGTGCTCACCCACGTCGCGGTCGCCACGGGCGTGCTGCGCGAGACGCACGCCGAGACGCCCGTCGAGCTCGCGGGGGTTCCGGCGCGCACGGTCGCCGAGCTGGACGCGTGGGCCCGCGGCGAGCTCACGCCGGTCGCCCGCGCCTTCGACGCCCGGCACGGCACCGACCGGCACGCCCGCCTGCTCGACGCCGCGTGGGAGCGGCAGTCGCGCCGGCTCCCCGTCGAGCTCGGGGTGCTCGCCGCCGCCGAGCGCACGGCCGCCGCGACCGGCCCCGTCCCCGGCCCGGCGCCCGAGGTGCTGACCGACGAGCTGCCCGTGTCGCTCGCGGGCGCG